>NZ_JBVJFA010000093.1:0-1012 GCF_055588085.1 Streptomyces sp. NPDC046303 | reverse complement strand
AGGATCGCGGACACCGGCTGCTTGATGCCGATGTTGACGACGTTGTAGCCGTTGTTCGTCAGGATGATGTCGACCAGGTTCTTGCCGATGTCGTGGACGTCACCGCGCACGGTGGCCAGCACGATGGTGCCCTTGCCCTCGTCGTCGGTCTTCTCCATGTGCGGCTCGAGGTAGGCGACGGCCGTCTTCATGACCTCGGCGGACTGCAGCACGAACGGCAGCTGCATCTGGCCGGAGCCGAAGAGCTCGCCGACGACCTTCATGCCCTCCAGGAGGGTGTCGTTGACGATGTCGAGGGCGGGCCGGGTCTGCAGGGCCTCGTCGAGGTCGGCCTCCAGGCCGTTCTTCTCCCCGTCGATGATGCGGCGCTGCAGTCGCTCGTCCAGCGGCAGCGCGAGGAGTTCCTCGGCGCGGCCGGCCTTGAGCGACTTGGTGTTGACGCCCTCGAAGAGGGCCATCAGCTTCTGCAGCGGGTCGTAGCCCTCGCTCCGCCGGTCGTAGATCAGGTCGAGGGCGGTGGTGACCTGCTCCTCGTCGAACCGGGCGATCGGCAGGATCTTGGAGGCATGGACGATCGCGGAGTCCAGACCGGCCTTCACGCACTCGTCGAGGAAGACGGAGTTCAGCAGGACGCGTGCGGCCGGGTTGAGGCCGAAGGAGATGTTGGACAGGCCCAGCGTGGTCTGCACGTCCGGGTGGCGGCGCTTGAGCTCGCGGATCGCCTCGATGGTGGCGATGCCGTCCTTGCGGGATTCCTCCTGGCCGGTGCAGATGGTGAAGGTCAGGGTGTCGATGAGGATGTCCGACTCGCGGATCCCCCAGTTCCCCGTCAGGTCCTCGATCAGGCGCTCGGCGATGGCGACCTTGTGCTCGACGGTCCGGGCCTGGCCCTCCTCGTCGATGGTCAGCGCGATCAGCGCAGCACCGTGCTCCCGCGCCAGCCGGGTGACCTTCGCGAACCGCGACTCCGGCCCGTCCCCGTCCTCATAGTTCACCGAGTTGATGACCGCAC
>NZ_JBVJFA010000092.1:0-1012 GCF_055588085.1 Streptomyces sp. NPDC046303 | reverse complement strand
AGGATCGCGGACACCGGCTGCTTGATGCCGATGTTGACGACGTTGTAGCCGTTGTTCGTCAGGATGATGTCGACCAGGTTCTTGCCGATGTCGTGCACGTCACCGCGCACGGTGGCCAGCACGATGGTGCCCTTGCCCTCGTCGTCGGTCTTCTCCATGTGCGGCTCGAGGTACGCCACCGCCGTCTTCATCACCTCGGCCGACTGCAGCACGAACGGCAGCTGCATCTGACCCGAACCGAACAGCTCACCGACGACCTTCATGCCCTCCAGCAGGATGTCGTTGACGATCTCCAACGCCGGACGGCCGGTCAGCGCCTCGTCCAGATCGGCCTCCAGGCCGTTCTTCTCCCCGTCGATGATCCGCCGCTGCAGCCGCTCCTCCAACGGCAGCGCCAGCAGCTCCTCCGCCCGGCCCGCCTTCAGCGACTTGGTGTTCACACCCTCGAACAGCGCCATCAGCTTCTGCAGCGGGTCGTACTCCCCCGACCGCCGGTCATAGATCAGATCCAGCGCCGTGGTGACCTGCTCCTCGTCGAACCGCGCGATCGGCAGGATCTTCGACGCGTGCACGATCGCCGAATCCAGCCCCGCCTTCACACACTCGTCCAAGAAGACGGAGTTCAGCAGCACCCGCGCGGCCGGATTCAAACCGAAGGAGATGTTCGACAGGCCCAGCGTGGTCTGCACGTCCGGATGCCGGCGCTTGAGCTCACGGATCGCCTCGATGGTGGCGATACCGTCGCCCCGGGACTCCTCCTGGCCCGTGCAGATGGTGAAGGTCAGGGTGTCGATGAGGATGTCCGACTCGCGGATCCCCCAGTTCCCCGTCAGGTCCTCGATCAGCCGCTCGGCGATGGCGACCTTGTGCTCGACGGTCCGGGCCTGGCCCTCCTCGTCGATGGTCAGCGCGATCAACGCAGCACCGTGCTCCCGCGCCAGCCGGGTGACCTTCGCGAACCGCGACTCCGGCCCGTCCCCGTCCTCATAGTTCACCGAGTTGATGACCGCAC
>NZ_JBVJFA010000091.1:0-1219 GCF_055588085.1 Streptomyces sp. NPDC046303 | reverse complement strand
ATCGCCTTCCCCACACGCGACAACAGCGGTGCTGTCGCCGGTACTGGCGGGGCCGCCGGTGTTTCCCGCACCGCCGCCCGGCTTCGCCGAAGCCGTCCCGCTCGCCTTCGGCGAGCTCGTCGCGCTCGGCCGGTCCGAAGGCTTGGAGCCGTCCGATCGATCGGCCCCGCTCGGCGCACATGCTGTGGCCGCGAGCAGCAGCGCACCGAGAGCGGCCACGACCGCCGCTCTCCCGGTTACCTTGTTTCCCCTGGTCAACGGAGCCCCCTATGTGGTGTGCTTCGATTTACACGACCTGTACGCATGCCGGGAGTCACGGGGTTGCATGCGAAATGAAAAAATTCTGGGACCGATGGGGGCGGCATGACGGAGGACGAGTTCGACGCGTTCTACGCGTCGGCGTTCCCGCGGGTCGTCGGCCAGGTGTACTCCTTCACCGGTGACCACGGCCAGGCCCAGGACGTCGTCCAGGAGGCCTTCGTACGTGCCTGGGACCGGCGGCGTGACTTCCTTGCCACGGAGGCCCCGGAAGCCTGGATCCGCACCGTCGCGATGCGTCTCGCGGTCAGCCACTGGCGGCGGGCGCGGCGGTGGCTGGAGCTGGTACGCCGTACCCCGCTGCCCGGTCACGACCCCGGCCCCGACCCCGAGCACGTCGCCCTTGTCGCAGCGCTGCGACAGCTCCCGGAGCCCCAGCGCCTGGCGATCGTTCTGCACCACCTGTGTGACCTCAGCGTGGAGCAGGTAGCCTCCGAGACCGGCGCCCCGGCCGGTACGGTCAAGGCCCGTCTCTCGCGAGGCCGGGCAGCCCTCGCCAAGCTGCTGCCGGCGAACGAGGTCGGCGTAGCGGGCGGGAGCAGCGAGAAGAAGGAGGATGACGACCGTGCCCGATGAACTCTCCTCCGCGCTGCGCGAGCTGGCCGACAGCGCCGGCAGGCCCGCCCCCACGACGGGTGCGGAAGTACGCCGCCGGGCCGCATCACGTCGGCGGCGCCGACACACCGCGCTCGCGGGCGGCACCGCCGTAGTGGCCGCAGCCCTCGTGTTCGGCCTGACCACGGCCCTGGGCGGCCCGGATTCCCACCGGCGCCCGGCTCCACCCGCCGCCTCCGCCATGACGCCTTCCCCTGCACCTCCTGCGCCCTCCCCCACCGCGTCCTCCCCCGCCGCACCCACCGCCACTGCGCCCACGGCCGTTGTCGCGTGTGCGGAAGGCGAC
>NZ_JBVJFA010000090.1:0-1308 GCF_055588085.1 Streptomyces sp. NPDC046303 | reverse complement strand
CTTGGGTTCTAGGAGTCGTTGCAACACCCCAGTTCAGGGGATGCGATGGACTTCGAGATCCGCAAGATCCGGACGGCTCAGGGACCTGTGAAGCTGAGTCGGGAGCGAGCGGCATACTCCCGGCTCATGCAACAGGGACACAGCAACGCCGAGGCATGCCGGATCGTCGGCATTGACGCGCGGACCGGCCGAAAGTGGCTCAACGGCCGCAGCGCCGACCGGCGGCAGAAGGCGGCACCCCCGATGCGCATGGTGGTGCCGCCTTCCGGTGCTTCCCGGTATCTGCGTGAGGACGAGCGGATCCATATCGCGGACCGGCTGCGGGAGAAGGCCACGGTGCGGGCGATCGCCGCCGAGCTGGGCCGCAGTCCGTCCACGGTCAGCCGGGAGATCCGCCGCAACCGGACCGAGGGGACCCGTGGCCACTGGCACTACCGGCCGTATGCGGCCCAGGCCCGCGCCGATTCCCGCCGGCCCCGCCCCAAGCCCCGCAAGATCCTCCGCAACCGCGAGCTGCGGGACGCCGTCCAGGCGATGCTGGACGAGAAGTGGAGCCCGGAGCAGATATGCCACGCTCTGCGGCAGAAGTTCCCCGACCGGCCGGAGATGCACGTGGTCCACGAGACCGTCTACCAGGCGCTTTACGTCCAGGGCCGGGGACAGCTGCGCCGTGAGCTCGCCGGCGCCCTGCGCAGTGGCCGAGCCCGCCGCAGGCCCCACCGGCAGGCCAACGGCCGCCAGCCCCGCTTCACCGACCCGATGGTCATGATCAGCGAGCGTCCGGCCGAGGCGGAGGACCGGGCCGTGCCCGGCCACTGGGAAGGCGACCTGATCATCGGCAAGGACGGCAAATCCGCGATCGGCACCCTCGTAGAGCGCGCCACCCGCTACGTGATGCTCCTGCACCTGCCGAACGACCACGGAGCCGAGGCCGTCCGCGACGCCCTGGCGGCCACCGTCCAGACCCTGCCCGCCCATCTCACTCGATCCCTGACCTGGGACCAGGGCAGCGAGATGGCCCGCCACCACGAGTTCACCCTCGCCACCGACATCCCGGTCTACTTCTGCGACCCCGCCAGCCCCTGGCAACGAGGCTCGAACGAGAACACGAACGGCCTGCTGCGGCAGTACTTCCCAAAGGGCACCGACCTGTCCGTGCACACCCCCGAACACCTCGTCGGCGTCGCGGACCAGCTCAACCGGCGCCCACGCAAAACGCTCGGCTGGGAAACCCCAGCCGAGCGCCTGCATAAACTCCTCGCGGCCTAAACAACCGACCACGTGTTGCAACGACCGCTAGAAACCGCC
>NZ_JBVJFA010000088.1:0-1700 GCF_055588085.1 Streptomyces sp. NPDC046303 | reverse complement strand
CCTCGACCTGCTGCGCCCGATCTACGCCCAGACCGCCGCCTACGGCCACTTCGGCCGCGAGCTGCCGGACTTCACCTGGGAGCGCACCGACCGCGCCGAGCAGCTCAGGGCAGCGGTCGCCCGCTGACGCCCATACGACCGCCACCCGACCGCCCCGCCGACAGCGGGAGCCCGGCCCACTCCGTCCCGATCAGGAGACCACGTGCGTATCGCGGTGACTGGATCCATCGCCACGGATCACCTCATGGCCTTCCCAGGCCGGTTCGTCGACCAGCTGCTCCCCGACCAGCTGGAGCACGTCTCGCTCTCGTTCCTCGTCGACTCGCTCGAGGTACGGCGGGGCGGAGTGGCGGCCAACATCGCCTATGGCCTCGGCGGACTGGGCCTGGCCCCGGTCCTCGCCGGGGCGGTGGGCGTCGACTTCCACGAGTACGAGGTCTGGCTCAAGGAGCACGGGGTCGACACCGGCGGTGTCTACGTCTCCGACACCTGCCAGACCGCGCGCTTCATGTGCATGACCGACGAGGATTCCAACCAGATCGCCTCCTTCTACGCCGGTGCGATGGCGGAGGCCGCAGAGATCGACCTGCGCTCCCTCACCGGCCCCGGTGATCCGCCCGTCGACCTGGTCCTGGTTTCGCCCAACGACCCGGCCGCGATGGTCCGGCACACCCGCCAGTGCCGGGGCCTGGGCATCGCGTTCGCCGCCGACCCCTCCCAGCAGCTCGCCCGCCTCGACGGCGACGAGGTGCGGGAGCTGGTGACGGGGGCGCGCTGGCTGTTCACCAACGCGTACGAGGCCGCGCTGCTGCGCGAGCGGACCGGCTGGGACGCGGAGGAGGTCCTCGAGCGCGTCGGCATCTGGGTGACCACCCTGGGCGCCGACGGCGTCCGCATCGAGCGCAAGGGCGAACCCGCCCTCACCGTGCCGGCCGTCCCCGGCGTCGTGCCCCAGGACCCGACGGGCGTCGGCGACGCCTTCCGGGCCG
This sequence comes from Streptomyces sp. NPDC046303, assembly GCF_055588085.1. NCBI lineage: Bacteria > Bacillati > Actinomycetota > Actinomycetes > Kitasatosporales > Streptomycetaceae > Streptomyces > Streptomyces sp. NPDC046303. Next base: position 711 of record NZ_JBVJFA010000088.1, on the reverse strand, counting down.
GGTTCCTCGCGGCCGTCAGCTGGTACCTGCCGCTGGAGACGGCCGCGCAGCTGGGCTGCGCGATGGCCGCCCTGGTGCTGGAGGCGGTGGGCTCGCAGGACTACGAGGTCGACGGCGAGCGGCTGCTGGCCACCATCGAGTCGGTCTACGGTCCCGAGTCGGCCCGGCTGCTGGGCCCGGCACTGCGGGCGCTGGCATGAGCCGGGCCGATGCCCTCCGGGAGGCGCTCGCGACCCGTGTGGTCGTCGCCGACGGGGCCATGGGGACGATGCTCCAGGCGCAGGACCCTTCGATGGAGGACTTCCAGCAGCTGGAGGGCTGCAACGAGGTCCTGAACGTCACCCGCCCCGACATCGTGCGCACCGTCCACGAGGCGTACTTCTCGGTGGGCGTGGACTGCGTCGAGACGAACACGTTCGGCGCGAACCTGGCGGCGCTCGCCGAGTACGACATCGCGGAGCGCAACTTCGAGCTGTCCGAGGCGGGTGCGCGGATCGCCCGCGAGGTGGCCGACGAGTTCACCGCCTCGACGGGGCAGCAGCGCTGGGTGCTGGGCTCGATGGGTCCGGGTACGAAGCTGCCGACCCTCGGCCACATCACGTACGCCGATATCCGTGACGCGTACCAGGTCAACGCGGAGGGTCTGCTCTCCGGCGGCGCGGACGCGCTGCTCGTCGAGACCACCCAGGACCTGCTCCAGACGAAGTCCTC
>NZ_JBVJFA010000087.1:0-1862 GCF_055588085.1 Streptomyces sp. NPDC046303 | reverse complement strand
TTCAGAACTAACACAGTGGACGCGAGCAACTGAGGACAAGCCCTCGGCCTATTAGTACCAGTCAGCTTCACCCGTTACCGGGCTTCCACATCTGGCCTATCAACCCAGTCGTCTACTGGGAGCCTTACCCTCTCAAGGAGGTGGGAATACTCATCTTGAAGCAGGCTTCCCGCTTAGATGCTTTCAGCGGTTATCCCTCCCGAACGTAGCCAACCAGCCATGCCCTTGGCAGGACAACTGGCACACCAGAGGTTCGTCCGTCCCGGTCCTCTCGTACTAGGGACAGCCCTTCTCAATATTCCTACGCGCACAGCGGATAGGGACCGAACTGTCTCACGACGTTCTAAACCCAGCTCGCGTACCGCTTTAATGGGCGAACAGCCCAACCCTTGGGACCGACTCCAGCCCCAGGATGCGACGAGCCGACATCGAGGTGCCAAACCATCCCGTCGATATGGACTCTTGGGGAAGATCAGCCTGTTATCCCCGGGGTACCTTTTATCCGTTGAGCGACGGCGCTTCCACAAGCCACCGCCGGATCACTAGTCCCGACTTTCGTCCCTGCTCGACCCGTCGGTCTCACAGTCAAGCTCCCTTGTGCACTTACACTCAACACCTGATTGCCAACCAGGCTGAGGGAACCTTTGGGCGCCTCCGTTACCCTTTGGGAGGCAACCGCCCCAGTTAAACTACCCATCAGACACTGTCCCTGATCCGGATCACGGACCGAGGTTAGACATCCAGCACGACCAGAGTGGTATTTCAACGACGACTCCACCCCAACTGGCGTTGGGGCTTCAAAGTCTCCCACCTATCCTACACAAGCCGAACCGAACACCAATATCAAACTGTAGTAAAGGTCCCGGGGTCTTTCCGTCCTGCTGCGCGAAACGAGCATCTTTACTCGTAGTGCAATTTCACCGGGCCTATGGTTGAGACAGTCGAGAAGTCGTTACGCCATTCGTGCAGGTCGGAACTTACCCGACAAGGAATTTCGCTACCTTAGGATGGTTATAGTTACCACCGCCGTTTACTGGCGCTTAAGTTCTCAGCTTCGCACGCCCGAAAGCGCACTAACCGGTCCCCTTAACGTTCCAGCACCGGGCAGGCGTCAGTCCGTATACATCGCCTTACGGCTTCGCACGGACCTGTGTTTTTAGTAAACAGTCGCTTCTCGCTGGTCTCTGCGGCCACCCCCAGCTCAGAGTGCAAGACTCATCACCAGTGATGGCCCCCCTTCTCCCGAAGTTACGGGGGCATTTTGCCGAGTTCCTTAACCATAGTTCACCCGAACGCCTCGGTATTCTCTACCTGACCACCTGAGTCGGTTTAGGGTACGGGCCGCCATGAAACTCGCTAGAGGCTTTTCTCGACAGCATAGGATCATCCACTTCACCACAATCGGCTCGGCATCAGGTCTCAGCCTTATATGAGGGACGGATTTGCCTACCCCTCGGCCTACACCCTTACCCCGGGACAACCACCGCCCGGGCTGGACTACCTTCCTGCGTCACCCCATCGCTTACCTACTACAAGTCTGGTTCGTCGGCTCCACCACTTTCCTTTCCCCGAAGGGTCCGGAACGGCTTCACGGACTTAGCATCGCCTGATTCGATATTGGGCGTTTCAAAGCGGGTACCGGAATATCAACCGGTTGTCCATCGACTACGCCTGTCGGCCTCGCCTTAGGTCCCGACTTACCCTGGGCAGATCAGCTTGACCCAGGAACCCTTAGTCAATCGGCGCACACGTTTCTCACGTGTGTATCGCTACTCATGCCTGCATTCTCACTCGTGAACCGTCCACAACTAGCTTCCGCTGCTGCTTCACCCGGCACACGACGCTCCCCTACCCATCACAGC
>NZ_JBVJFA010000086.1:0-2821 GCF_055588085.1 Streptomyces sp. NPDC046303 | reverse complement strand
GAGGAGCTCAACCAGCGCAAGCTGGCCGCCGACTACCCGGTCATCCTCGGCGGCGCCGCCCTCACCCGCGCCTACGTCGAACAGGACCTCCACGAGATCTACGAAGGCGAAGTCCGCTACGCCCGCGACGCCTTCGAAGGCCTGCGCCTGATGGACGCCCTGATGGGGGTCAAGCGCGGAGTCCCCGGAGCGGAGCTCCCGCCCCTGAAGCAGCGCCGCGTCCCCAAGCGGGACACCCCCCTCCTCCTCCCGGCGGAACCCGAGGAGGGCGGCCGCTCCGACGTGGCCGTCGACAACCCGGTCCCGGCTCCGCCGTTCTGGGGCACCCGCGTGGTCAAGGGCATCCCGCTCAAGGACTACGCCTCCTGGCTCGACGAGAGCGCCCTGTTCAAGGGCCAGTGGGGCCTGAAGGCCGCCGACACCATCGAAACGGACGGCCGGCCCCGGCTGCGCGGCTGGCTCGACCGGCTGCACACGGACGGACTGCTCGAAGCGGCCGTCGTGCACGGCTACTTCCCCTGCGTGTCCAAGGGCGACGACCTGATCATCCTCGACGAGTTCGGCGGGGAGCGGACCCGCTTCACCTTCCCGCGCCAGCGCCGCGGCCGCCGCCTGTGCCTCGCGGACTTCTTCCGCCCCGAGGAGTCGGGCGAGACCGACGTCGTCGGCCTCCAGGTCGTCACCGTCGGCAGCCGCATCGGGGAGGAGACGGCCCGGCTCTTCGCCGCCGACGCCTACCGCGAGTACATGGAACTGCACGGGCTCTCCGTCCAGCTGGCCGAGGCCCTCGCCGAGTACTGGCACGCCCGCGTCCGCGCCGAGCTGGGCATCGCCGGGACGGACCCCGCCTCCATGGACGGCATGTTCCGCACCGAGTACCAGGGCTGCCGCTACTCGCTCGGCTACCCCGCCTGCCCCGACCTGGAGGACCGGGCGAAGATCGCCGACCTCCTGCGGCCGGAGCGGATCGGCGTCCACCTGTCCGAGGAGTTCCAGCTCCACCCGGAGCAGTCCACCGACGCGATCGTCATCCACCACCCCGCGGCCACGTACTTCAACGCACGCTGAGCACGCTGACACCGGAAGGAAACGATCCCTTGGCAGCCGTCATCGCAGAACGCCCCACCGAACGTCCCACCGAACGCCCCACCGAACGCCCCACCCTCGTCCGGCTCCGCCCGGCCGCGCGGCCCGGTGTGCGCGAGATCCTGGCCAGCGGCCGGCGCTCGTACTCCTTCGAGTTCTTCCCGCCCAAGACCGAGGCGGGCGAACGCACCCTGTGGAACGCGATCCGCCGCATCGAGGCCTTCGCCCCGTCCTTCGTGTCCGTCACCTACGGGGCGGGCGGCTCCTCCCGGGACCGCACCGTCGAGGTCACCAAGCGGATCGCCGCCGAGACGACCCTGCGCCCGGTCGCGCACCTGACGGCGGTCGGCCACTCCCGGGCCGAGCTGCGCCACATCATCGGCCAGTACGCCGACGCGGGCATCCGCGACGTGCTCGCCCTGCGCGGCGACCCGCCGGGCGACCCGAAGGGCGTGTGGACCCCGCATCCGCAGGGCTTCACGCACGCCCACGAGCTGGTCAGCATGATCCGCAAGCTGGGCGACTTCAGCGTGGGCGTGGCCGCGTTCCCCGAACGGCACCCGCGCTCGCCGGGCTGGACGGAGGACGTCCGGCACTTCGCCGCCAAGTGCAGGGCGGGCGCCGACTACGCCATCACGCAGATGTTCTTCCACGTCGAGGACTACCTGCGGCTGCGCGACCGGCTCGACTCGGTGGGCTGCCTGACCCCGGTGATCCCCGAGATCATGCCCGCCACCGACGCGCGCCAGATCCGCCGCTTCGCCGAACTGAGCGACGCCCGCTTCCCCGACGCCCTGGCCCGCCGCCTGGAGGCCGCGCAGGACAACCCTGCCGACGGCCACAAGGTGGGCGTGGAGTACGCGACCGCGATGGCCCAGCGGCTGCTGGCCGAAGGCGCCCCGGGCCTCCACTACATCACCCTCAACCGCTCCACCGCGACGCTCGAGATCCATCAGAACCTGGGCGTCACCCCTTAGCCCCGCCATCCACCACCGGAGTACGTCACCATGACCAGCCAGACCCCTGCCGATTTCACGGACTACAAGGTCGCCGACATCACCCTCGCGGAGTTCGGCCGCAAGGAGATCACCCTCGCCGAGCACGAGATGCCCGGCCTGATGTCGATCCGCGCCGAGTACGCCGCCACGCAGCCCCTCGCCGGCGCGCGGATCACCGGCTCCCTGCACATGACCGTGCAGACCGCCGTCCTGATCGAGACCCTGGTAGCCCTCGGCGCGGAGGTCCGCTGGGTCTCCTGCAACATCTACTCCACCCAGGACCACGCGGCCGCCGCGATCGCCGCCGCCGGCATCCCCGTCTTCGCCTGGAAGGGCGAGACGCTGGAGGAGTACTGGTGGTGCACGGAGCAGGCGCTGACCTGGCCGGGCCACGCGGGACCCAACATGATCCTCGACGACGGCGGTGACGCCACCCTCCTCGTCCACAAGGGCGTCGAGTACCAGAAGGCCGGCGCCGTCCCGGACCCGGCCACCGCCGACAACGAGGAAATGGCCCTCGTCCTGCGCCTGCTGGCCGACAGCACCATCGACTGGACCACGCTCGCCGCCGGAATCCGCGGCGTGACGGAGGAGACCACGACGGGCGTGCACCGCCTGTACGAGATGCACCAGGCGGGCCAGCTCCTCTTCCCGGCGATCAACGTGAACGACGCCGTGACGAAGTCGAAGTTCGACAACAAGTACGGCTGCCGGCACTCCCTGATCGACGGCATCAA
>NZ_JBVJFA010000085.1:0-3265 GCF_055588085.1 Streptomyces sp. NPDC046303 | reverse complement strand
CGTTGATTTTTGGCACGCTGTTGAGTTCTCAAGGAACGGACGCTTCCTTTGTACTCACCCTCTCGGGCTTTCCTCCGGGCTTTCGTTCTGTTCTTACGTTTCCGACTCTATCAGACTCTTTCGGGTCCGATTTCCTCGGTGCTTTCCAGGTCCAGACGCTTTCGCGCTTTCCCTTTTCGGCGATGCCGACTCTATCAGAATCTTTCCACCGGATTTACCGGCCTCGGATTCGGGAGTCGATTGTGCCCCGCTGGAATTCCATTCCTTGCAGGGGCGAGAAAGATTCTAACCGTCGCCGTCGAACTTGTCCAGTCCGAGGCAACCGTTTGAATCTACCTCCCCTTCCGCTCCGTGTCAACAGGGCTTCCGGGCCGACGAGGAGACTAGCAGGCCGGGGGGCCTGCCCGCACATCAGGCCGCGGTGGGGAGCGTTGCCGTGCGGTCGGCGGCCTCCACGTCGCCCGTCTCGCCGGCGCGGGAGGCCCGGCCGCCCAGGACGAAGACGTAGAGCAGGAAGGCCGCCTCGGCCACGACGCCGATGGTGATGCGGGCCCAGGTGGGCAGGCCGGACGGGGTCACGAATCCTTCGATCAGGCCCGAGACGAACAGGACCAGCGCGAGGCCGACGGCCATGCCGAGGGCCGCGCGGCCCCGTTCGGCCAGCGCGGTGCGGCGGGTGCGGGGGCCCGGGTCGATGACCGTCCAGCCCAGGCGCAGGCCGGTGCCCGCGGCGACGAAGACCGCCGTCAGTTCGAGCAGGCCGTGCGGGAGGATCAGGCCGAGGAACACGTCGAGGCGGCCGGCGGAGGCCATCAGTCCGAGGCCGACGCCGAGGTTGGCCATGTTCAGGAAGAGGATCCAGAGCACGGGCAGGCCGAGGAACGCGCCGAGGACGAGGCAGATCGCCGCGGCCTGGGCGTTGTTCGTCCAGACCTGGGCGGCGAAGGAGCCCGCGGGATGGCTGGAGTAGTACGTCTCGTACTGGCCGCCCGGCTTCGTGAGCTCCTTGAGGTGCTCCGGGGCGGCGATGGCGCCCTGGACCTCCGGGTGCGTGGCTATCCACCAGCCGATGAGCACGCCGAGGGCCGTGGAGAGCAGCGCGGTCGGGATCCACCAGCGGCGGCTGCGGTACACCGCGGCCGGGAAGCCCACCGTGAAGAACAGGACGGCGTCGCGCCAGCCGGCCCGGCGGGTGCCCGTCACCGTGGCGCGGGCGCGGGCGACCAGCTGGGTGAGGCGCCCCGTGAGCATGGGGTCGGGGGCGCTGGACTGGACGAGCGAGAGATGGGTGGACGTGCGCTGGTAGAGGGCGACGAGTTCGTCGGCCTCGGCGCCGGTCAGCTTGCGGCCGCGTCCCAGGAGCTGCTCCAGGCGGTCCCATTCCGCGCGGTGTGCCGTCACGAAGACGTCGAGATCCATCCGGTTGCCGCTCCCCTGCCCCAGTGCCCCTGCTGCTGGCTATTCCTCGTGTGGTCAGCTTGGCAGACTGGACGCATCAGGGGCGGGGCAGGTCACGTGAAGGGTGCTGTGGTGAGCGATCTGGTGACGGGGGACGCGGTCGTCCTGGGGTTGAGGCCGGCGAGGCTGCCGAGCCGGGCGCTGGCGATCGTCCTCGACCTGATCGTGTACGTCACCGGGTACGTGCTCCTGTCGGTCGGGCTGACCTTCGCGATCTCCTCGCTCGACGATGCCGCCCAGGCGGCCGTGGCGGTGGCGTCGTTCGTCCTGCTGCTGGTCGGTGTGCCGATCGCGGTCGAGACGCTCAGCCACGGCCGGTCGCTGGGCAAGCTCGCGTGCGGGCTGCGGGTGGTGCGCGACGACGGCGGGCCGATCCGGTTCCGTCACGCGCTGGTGCGCGGGGCCATGGGGGTCGTGGAGCTGCTGATGACGTTCGGGGCCGTGGCGTGCATCGCGTCCCTGGTGTCGGCGCGCGGGCGGCGGCTCGGTGACGTGTTCGCGGGGACCCTGGTCATCCGGGAGCGGGTGCCGGGGGCGCGGGTGATGCCGGTGCCCCCGCCGCCGCCGTGGCTGGCCGGGCGGTTCACCGGGCTGGACCTGTCGGCGGTGCCGGACGGGCTGTGGCTGGCGATACGGCAGTACCTGACGCGGATGAACCAGCTGGATCCCCGGGTGGGCGCGGCGATGGCGGCGCGGCTCGCGGACGATCTGGTCGCGCGGACGGGGGCGCCCGCGCCGGCGGGGGTGCCGGCCGCCGCGTTCCTGATGGCCGTGGTGCACGAGCGGCAGTCGCGGGATGCGGCGCGGGCCTTCCGCCCGGGCCCTTCGGCTCCTGCCGCCGCCGGGTTCGGGCCGTCTCCCGCCGCCGGACCGGGCCCGGCGCCCGTGGCCGGGTACGCGCCCCCGGCCGGGCCGGTGCCCGTATCCGGTCCGCCCGTCGCTCCCGCGCCGGCGGCTCCCGTGGAGGCGCCGCGTGCGGGCGGGTTCGCGCCGCCCGCCTGAGGGGTCACTCCTCGAAGGTCGACGGCGGCGTCTCCAGGTGTTCCAGTTCGATGCCGGGGGCGGACAGGACCACGTCGCCCGCGATGTGGACGGTGTGGACCTCGCCGGTGTCCAGGGCGCTGACCTGGTACTCGTCCACCACGAGCGGGCCGCTGTCGGTGGGGTGCTCCGCGCGGCGCAGCAGGGCCCAGGCCTGGTCGACGGTACGGGGGGCCAGGACCGGGTCGGTGAGGGCGAGGAGCCGGACGCGGGTGGCGGGGGCGCCGGGGGCCAGGCGCAGCAGGCGGGCCGTCGCGATCAGGAAGGCCGGTGAGGTGCCGGTGAAACCGGGGGCGTGGACGTTGCCCTCGGTGGCCTCGGCGCCCGTGGGGTCGGTACGGACCCAGGTGACACCGTCGATGGCGGCCCCGCGGACCTGCCAGCCGGCCGCGTTCACCTCGAGGCGGATGGGGCGGCCCAGTGCGTCGATGGCCAGGTCGACGGAACCCCGGTGGTCGCCGTTCGGGGCGGTCAGCTGGGAGACGTAGCGCCAGCCGGAGGGGCCGGGGGCGCAGTGGAAGTGCTCCTCGGCGAGGGGGGTGTGGTCGTGCGGATCGTGGAGGGAATAGCGGCCGCGGGGCATCGTGTCGGTCCTTGGATGGGTACGGGGCAGGCCCCCGGCATGGTGCCGGGGGCCTGCGTGACGTGCTGCTGCTCCTGCCGCGCGGGGATCAGTAGCGGTAGTGGTCGGGCTTGTACGGGCCCTCGACCTTGACGCCGATGTACTCGGCCTGCTCCGGACGCAGGGTGGTGAGCTTGACGCCCA
>NZ_JBVJFA010000084.1:0-3872 GCF_055588085.1 Streptomyces sp. NPDC046303 | reverse complement strand
CACAGCGCGCACATGGACCCGCTCCTGCCCGGCCTCGCCGAGGAACTGGCCGGCCTGCGACCCCAAGCCGGTCGGATCCCGATGTACTCCACCGTGCACGGCCGCATCGTCGAAGGCCGTGAGCTGGACGCGGACTACTGGTGCGCGAACCTGCGTCAGCCGGTGCGCTTCGACCAGGCCGGGCAGGCCGCCACCGCCGACGGCCACCACACCTGGACTGAGATCAGTCCCCACCCGGTCATGGCCATGGTCCTCGACGAGATCACCCGGCATCACGGGGGATTCACCGTCGCCACCGCCCACCGGGACCGCGCCGACACCACCGACGTCCTCGCCTCATGGGTCCGCGCGGGACTGGCCCACGCGGACCAATGGCCCTGGGAGCGGGTGGCACCCCGGACCCCGGTGGAAACCAGCCTGCCCACCTACGCCTTCGACCGCCAGAGGTACTGGCTCGCCGCCCGCACGAGTGCTCCGGCCGATCCGTCCGGCTGGGGGGCGGACGGGCTGGGCCACCCCTGGCTCACGCTCTCGACCCCGCTGGCCTCCGGTGACGGACTGGTCCTCACCGGCCGGATCGACACCAGCGGGCCCGGGCAGCAGTGGCTGACCGAGCACCGGGTGTTCGACACGGTCCTGCTGCCCGGCACCGCGATCCTCGACATGGTCCTCACCGCCGCCGAGCGGGTCGGCGCCACCACCGTCGACACCCTGACCCTCACCACCCCGCTGGTCCTGCCCGACAACGGTCCGCTGCGCATCCAGGTCGCCGTCACCGGCACCGACACCGACGGGCACCGCCAGGTCACCGTCCACACCCACCCCGACCCCGACACCCACCCCGACACCCCCTGGACCACCCACGCCACCGCCCAACTCACCCACCGCCCGACCGGCGACACCGGCGACACCGGGTTCCAGGAACTCCGGAACTGGCCGGTGGCGGGCACCACACCAGTGGACCTGGACGGGTTCTACGACCGGCTGCGGGAGCGCGGATTCGACTACGGACCCGCCTTCCAGGGTCTGGTGGAGCTCTCCCGCAGCGGCAACACCGCCTACGCCGTGGTCCGTCTCCCCGCGGCCGAGGCCGAGAATGCGGCGGCGGGCGACTTCGCCGTGCATCCGGCCCTGCTGGACGCGGCGCTGCACGCGCTCTCCGTACTGGACACCGACAGCGGACGGGTGTCGCTCCCCTTCGAGTGGACCGGGGCCCAGTTGTACGCCACCGGTGCGACCGAACTCCGTGTCCGGATCGAGCGGGATCCCGCGTCATCCGAGGCCCGGTTGTGGATGGCGGATGCCCACGGCGAGCCGGTGGCCTCCGTGGACGCGCTGGTTCTGCGCGCGGCGACCGAACAGCAGCTGCGGCAGCGCACGGCCAGCCACCTCTACCGGCTCGACTTCCAGCCTGCCCGCACGACGCGCGAGGTACTGGCCGAGACCTGGGTCCTCGGCGGCTCCGGTGATCTCGCGGACGTGATCGGCGGACGACCCGTCATCGACGTGGACGAGCTGCGCGCCCGGCTCGATGCCGGCGACGAGCCCCCGGCTCGCCTCGTCGTCGACAGCACCAGGCAGGACCCGGGTGATCTGGCGGACGCGGTGCGGAGGGTCACCGCTGCCGGACTGCACCTGGTGCAGAGCGTGCTGGCCGAGCCACGGCTGGACGGAACCGAACTGGTCTGGGTGACCCGGGAGGCCGTGGAGGCCGGACCGGGGGAGGGCGTCGGCGGCCTGGTACACGCCCCCCTGTGGGGTCTGGTCCGTGCCGCGCGTGCCGAGTACCCGCAGCGGTCACTGCGCCTCGTGGACGTGGGTTCCGAGGCCGGGGACATCGCCGCGCTCGCCCGGGCCGTGTCCGCTGCGGACGAACCCGAGATCGCGGTACGGGAAGGGGAGATCCGGGTCGCGCGGCTGGTCGCGGTCGAGCCGGAGCCGGAGGACGTCACCGCGGGAACCCCGGCGCCGCAGGGAACGGCGCTGATCACCGGAGGAACCGGTGAGCTGGGACGGGAGGTCGCACTGCACCTGGTGCGCACCCGTGGGGTACGGCGTCTCGTGCTGACCTCGCGTCGGGGTGAGCGGGCTCCGGGATCCGCCGACCTCGCCGCCGAACTCACCGGCGCCGGGGCCGACAGCGTGCGGATCGTGGCCTGCGACGTCGCCGACAGGGAAGCCGTCGCCGGTCTGATCGGTTCCATCGACGATCTGGAATCGGTGTGGCACCTGGCAGGTGTGCTCGACGACGGACTGCTGCCGGACCAGAACGCGGAGCGGATGGCACGCGTGCTGGCTCCGAAGCTGGACGCCGCACTGCATCTGCACGAACTCACCCGCGAGCACCCGCTGTCCGAGTTCGTGATGTTCTCCTCGCTCGCCGGTGTGTTCGGAAGCGCCGGTCAGAGCACGTACGCGGCGGCCAACGCGTTCCTCGACGCCTTCGCCGTCCAGCGTGTGCACGCGGGCCTGCCCGCCAGGAGTCTGTCCTGGGGACTGTGGGAACAGGCGGGGGTCGGTCTGACCGCGCACCTCGGTCAGGCCGAGCTGACCCGGATCCGGCGCATGGGCGTCGAGCCGTTGTCCGTGGACGAGGGTCTGCGGACACTGGACGCCGCGCTGGCGACGGACGCACGGGGACATCTGGTTCCCGTCCGTCTCGGGCTGGCCTCGCTGCGCCGCGGTCAGGACGAGGTGCCGGCGGTGCTCCGCGGCCTGGCCCGGCCGCGCCTGCGGCGGGCGAGCACGGGGGAGGCCCCGTCGGACCTGCGCGGCAGGCTCGCGGCGCTCTCCCCCCACCAGCGGCGGGAGTCGGTGACGCTGCTGGTGCGGTCGGCGGCGGCGAGCGTGCTCGGCCTCCCGGACGAGGGTGCGGTGTCGGCCCAGCAGGTGCTCAGGGACCTCGGCCTCGATTCGCTGATGGCCGTGGAACTGCGGCGCCGGATCTCGCAGGAAACCGAGGTTCCCCTGCCCGCGACGCTGGCGTTCGACTACCCGACCCCGGCCGCCATGGCGGAGTTCCTCCTGGAACGGATGGACCTGGCACAGGCCGTGCGGCCCGCGGGGACTCCCGTACGGGCTGCGGACGAGGACGACGATCCGGTCGCGATCGTGGCGATGGCCTGCCGGCTGCCGGGCGGGGTGGCGACGCCGGAGGAGTTCTGGGAGCTGTTGTCCTCGGGCGGGGACGCGATCGAGGGCTTCCCGTCGCGGTGGGACGACTGGGACGTGTACGACCCGGATCCGGAGGCCGTCGGCAAGAGCTACGCGCGCGAGGGCGGATTCCTCCGGGACGTCGAGGAGTTCGACGCCGGGTTCTTCGGGATACCGCCGCGCGAGGCAGAGGCGATGGACCCGCAGCAGCGTCTGGTCCTGGAAACCTCCTGGGAAGCCCTCGAACGCGCCGGCATCCGCTCCGAAGCCCTTGAGAGCAGCAACACCGGCGTGTACCTGGGTGCCATGGGGTCGGACTACGACCGCTTCCACCACCACGACCTGCGCGCGCTCGACGCGTACGGCTCGATGGGGAGCGCCGGCAGTGTGCTGTCGGGCAGGGTCTCGTACTCGCTGGGGCTGCAGGGTCCGGCCGTGACGGTGGACACCGCGTGTTCGTCGTCGCTGGTGGCACTGCACCTGGCGGTGACGGCGCTGCGCCAGGGTGAATGCGACATCGCGCTGGCCGGTGGTGTGACGGTGATGTCCACGCCGTCCCTGTTCGTGGAGTTCTCCCGGCTGCGGGGCATGGCTCCGGACGGGCGGTGCAAGAGCTTCTCCGCCGGGGCCGACGGGGCCGGCTGGTCCGAGGGCTGCGGCGTGCTCGTCCTCAAGCGGCTGTCGGCCGCGCAGGCCGCCGGGGACCGGGTGCTGGCGGT
>NZ_JBVJFA010000083.1:0-4499 GCF_055588085.1 Streptomyces sp. NPDC046303 | reverse complement strand
CCCTCTCGGGCTTTCCTCCGGGCTTTCGTTCTGTTCTTGCGTTTCCGACTCTATCAGACTCTTTCGGGCCCGATTTCCTCGGCGCTTTCCAGGTCCAGACGCTTTCGCGCTTTCCCTTTCCGGCGAGTCCGACTCTATCAGAAGATTTCCACCGGATTTCCCCGGCTTCGATTCCCGAATGAAGAGTCGAGTGTCCCCACGCGAAAGTCTTCCTTGTAGGGGCTGCTGCCGAGCTTGTCCAGCTCGAGGCAACTGCTCGACTCTACAACCGTGCCGGAGGGGTGTCAAAACGGCTCCTGGCCGGCTCCCGGGAGCTCCAGGGATCCGTCAGTCGAGACCCCCAGGTCGTGACGCATCGCCGCTCGCATGGCCCGGAGCATGTCCCAGACCGCCTGCTGGTCTCGTTCCGCGGTCTCCATGGTCTCGCCCGGCTCCGGCTCACCTCTCTCGAGGCGTTTGACCTGGCCGTAGACCTTGTTCAGGGCCTGGTTGACGGCACTCGCCCGCGCGAGCACCTGGTCGGGGGCGATCATCTGCGCTTCGGAGTACCGATCGCGGTGGGCGTCCTTCGCTTCTTCGAGCGCGGCTCGGTCGTCCTCCTCCGCGCCTCGTTCCCTCAGGACGTGCAGGTGCCGGTTGAGTGCCGTGGTGAACTGCCGGGCATCCCGGTTGAGCTCCACGTAGCAGGTGCGCCGCAGGACGCGGCTCTCGTGGATCTCTTCCTGGCCGCGGAGGAGCTCTATCTCCCTGAGCTTCGTGCGCTCCGAACCGCGCTGGGTGAGCAGCGAACCGCCCAGCGTGCCGGCGACACCTGCCACCGCGATGATCACTGCACTGAGATCCACCGAACACTCCCCCACGCCACCACTCGCCTCCGCTCCCGCGGCCCACAGCGCAAAGTCTGCTCCAGGCAGCCTGGTTGGCGGACACCGGGCTGCGAAGCTCATGCAGGGGAGCCGGGCGCGGATGCTCGCCGGGACCGGTCCCGCCGGGCGATGGCTTCGGCTACCTCTTGGATGGCTCCACGGAGCAGGTCACCGTAGGGCGTCCGCGGCAGGCCGGGCGCGTGCGCTTCGGCCGCGTCGATGTGTTCGGCGGCGGCGTCGAAGGAACCGAGCCGGCGGTAGCCGTCGGCGAGGTTGAGGTGCAGGGACGGGTAGAAGCCGGCGATGTGCACGCCGGCGTGATGCTCCTGGACGCGCTGCTCGGTCACGGCGTCGGCGGCGTCCAGGGCCCGGATGTCCCAAGCGAGGGCCTCGGCGGGATCTTCGTGGAGATCTGCCAGGTGGTGAGCGAGAGTGCAGCGGTGCAACGGATCGCCTGTGACACCGATCGCGGACCACAGGCCCAGCAGCTTCCGGCGGGCCGAAGCGCTGTCACCGGCCCGGCCTTCGGCGACGGCCTCGCCGATGGCGTCCATGGTCGGGTCCGGAACGGGTCCGGCGGGTGCCGTATCAGTCATGGCGGGGTTCCTCTTGGTCCTTCTCAGGCGGAGCGGTCGGACGGGACCGGCATGGCCAGCGTGGTGAGGTCCCCCCGGTCCGCGGAGCGGATCGTGACCGGCTGGTCCGTTCCCCTCAGGTCGAGCATCACGTCGGGACCGATGGCCGTACTCACGGCGGGATAGAGCGTGGTCAGCTCGAACCACACGGCCAGGGCCCGGCCCGACACGATCGCCGGGAGGCGGATGCCGGGGTGTCCTTCGCCCCCGGGTACGAGGTTCACGCCGTCGTCGGCGACGTGCAGGGCGATGCGCTCGCCGGCGTGTTCTTCCAGCGCTCGCAGGAGCAGCTCCTTCGCGACCGTCACCCGCGTGGTGACCTCCCCCAGCGATGCCAGCATCAGCCGGTGGTCGGGGAACTCCTCGGACAGCAGCCGGCAATGCCGGTCCTCGCCGTCCGCCCCGCGCAGCCGGATCCCGTACGGCGCCGCCTCGAGCCGCACCAGCGCACTGCGGCGGACGCCGGCGACCGCGAGCCGCAGCTCGTCTCCGCTGACCGTGCCGGCCCACGTCTGCCCCGATGGTTCGGCCGGCACGAGGGTTCGGGTGGAGAGCCGGTACCGGTCCGTCGCGGTCAGGGTGACCGCCTCATGGCTCGTCTCGATGCGCAAGCCGGCGAGTACCGGCATCCCCGGCTCATGTACGGCCGCGGTCAGGACCTGCTCGACCGCATCCGCCAGGACGGGACCCTTCAGCACAGCGACCGGCAGAGCCGGCACGTCATCGCCGAGCACGGCCTTGATCACAGCAGCCTTCTGCTGCGCCGCCGCCGCATCCCCCACGACCTTCGCGACATGCGCATCGACCAGCCGGGCCGCCTCGTCGGCCCCGGCGCCGAGGAACACCCCGACGTCGCTGAGGGGCATGCCGATCTCCCGAAGCCGGCGCAACGCGGTCGCCCGCGCCACCTGGTCACCGCTGTAGTAGCGGTAGCCCGACACCGGGTCGATCTCGGCGGGGCGCAACAGCCCGGAGTCGGCGTAGAACCGCAAGGCACTGGCAGTCAGCCCACTGTGTTGGGCGAAGGCCCCGATCGGCATCAGCTCGGATTTCGACACCACGCCATCATTGGCCTTCACCCCACTCGAAGGTCAACACCGCCCGGCAACACCGCCGAGCGCTATACCGGCTCCTCGTACAGGTCGATCTCGGAGAGCCCTCTATCGAGGAGCGGTACGAGGCGCGCCTCCATAGCGGCGAACCACTCGTCGAGGGCAGGTTCGGGCTCGTAGCGCAATTCGCAGTGAACCTGGACGTAGTGGTCGTGCTCACCGCCGTCATCGCTGACGCCGAACTGCCGCGTGAGGTCCAGGGTGAACATCGGTCGCCCGCTGAAGGCGTGCGTGCCGTACTGGAAGAGCAAACCGTCGGCGTCGGGTGTGGGCACCGCGCCGAAGCGCTGCCGGCCGAATCGTCTGAAGGCCAGCCAGGCATCCCGAGTGGTCAACTCGGTCGCCGTCGATCGCCCGGCCGCCAGTTCGGCTCGCAGGAACTCGAAGGCTCCCTCCCGCCGCGGTCCGTTGGGCACCCCGACTCCCCTCGCTGCCTGAACCGAGTGGTGGACTGACTCGCCGCGCTCCGCTCCGCGATCGTACGGGCCCACGGGGCGTGCCCGTACTGGGGGCGTAAGGGAGCGGCGGCCGGGGCGGCCTTGGTCAGTGGGAGTGGGGGCTCAGGAGCGTGGCGGCCGCGGTGACGAAGGCCTCGGTTGCTTCCTTGGCCGCATGCCGCCGGGCGTCCAGCTCGGTGCGGTCGGTGGCCTTGCGCAGCGCGTACGTGGTTTCCGCGGCCCGCTGGGCGGGCCCGGCCAGCTCGGGGACCAGTACCTGGAGGCGGATGTGCGGCGCGGTGATCGCCGCCCGGGTGTCGTGCGACCTCGTCTGGGCCTCCAGCTGGTGCTCGGTACTCGCCTCTGCCTGGGCCAGACGCTCCCGATGGAAGATCGCCGAGCGGTGCGCGTCGAGGGCGGCCGCGAAGTCGGTGACGGCGCCGAGCTGGTCTTGGCGATGGCTGTCGGCGCGCTGCTCGGCGCGTGCGGTGCGTGCCGCACGGTGCTGGAGGAGTCCGGCGGTCAGGGCACCGGCGAGGGTACCGAGTACGGCCACGATCGAAGGCCATATGGACATCGGGCGTTGGGCCCTCTCTGGTAGTCGGTTTCGGTTGACGGACCCGACACGCGTTGCCGACCGGCCGGGGCTGCGGCTCAGAGGTTGACCCGCTTCAGGTAGACGCGGCGGCGGTGCGGGATGGTCTGGTACCAGACCATCAGGTGCTCGTCCTCGTACGTACGCAGCCGCATGGGGTTGGGGTCCTCGTAGAGGCTGCCGTCCTTGGGGTCGATCGCCATCGCCGCCAGGTCGACCAGGCCGTCCATGACGGCACCGACGAGGCCCTGTTGTTCCGCCGGCATGTCGCCGAGGACCCACAGCCGACTGGGGTCGCACTCCCACGCCCAGCCGGTGTCGTTCTCCACGCCTTCGCCGCGCGGAGTCACTGCCCGATCTCGCGCTGGGCCTCGGCCAGGATGCGGCTGCTCGTCTCCATCGCGGCCCGGAACTCCTCTTCGGTGGCCGCCGGGTCTCCCGCGACGCGCTCCGCTTCGTGTAGCGCGGCCGCCCGGGCCGGCCAGCGGTGAATCGCCACGTGCGTGGCCCACTTGATCAGGAAGAACCGCAGCGGGTTGATGGCACCGGTCTCCGCGGCCCGGTCGAACGCCTCGTTGCATTCCTTGTCGAGGACGGCCAGGTTGGCCATGTCGATCCGGCGCACGGCGTCCCGCAGGGCTTCCCGTGTCATGGCCGGCTGAGGAATGAGCGGCCCGCCGTCTTCCAGCTGCTGTGCTGTCATCACGTCCTCCAGGGGAACGCGGCCAGGATACCCAGCGGACCGCGTCGTTCTGGTGGTGAACGCAGAAAAGCCCCGCACCGGGCCCGTAAGGGCTGGTGCGGGGCTTCCCGCAATGATTGTTCGGCGGCGTCCTACTCTCCCACAGGGTCCC
>NZ_JBVJFA010000082.1:0-4605 GCF_055588085.1 Streptomyces sp. NPDC046303 | reverse complement strand
CAACACCGAACCCCTGCTGCGCCTGAACGTCGAGGCCCGCGACCAGGCCACGCTGGCCAAGGTCCGCGACGAAGTCCTCGCCCTCATCCGCGCCTGATCCCGGAAAGCGGGGGGGGCTGCCGCCCGCAGCCCCCGCCGCACACCAGCCCCGTCAGGCGGCGTACTCCCGCTCCTCCCGCGGCGCGGGCACGGCCTTGTACGCGAACGCGGCGGACATCAGCGTCATGTGGTGGTGCCACCCCGGGAAGGACCGGCCTTCGAAGTCCAGGAGGCCGAACTCCTCGGCCAGCGTGCCGAGCGCCGCGGTGGTCTGCGCCGACTGCCGGACCAGCAGGAGCAGGTCGTCCATCCGGTGGCGGCTCATGTTCGTGAGCCAGACCGGACCGCCCCGCAGCCCCGGTCCCGGACGCCGTTCGCCGAACAGGCGGTAGCTCTGCTGCACCGCCCCGGAGACCCCGGACTCCCCGCCCGGCACCCGGACCAGCGCCGAGTGGATGCGCAGCCGCTGCGGACGCGCACCGGGACCGGCGAACTGCGCGGCGTACGGATGGGTGGTGTTCCCCAGGCGCGCGACATCGCCCGCGGTGGCCGCACGGACCGGCGTCCGCACCGGAGGCCTCATCGCGGTCCGGGCCGGCTCGGTCCCGTGGGCCGGTCCGGCGGCGCTGACGGCGAGGGTCGGCGGCACGGAAACCAGGAACTCGTGGCCGCGGCGGGCGAGCATGCCGATCAGCCCGGCGGCGCCGCTCAGACGGCTGAAGTCGGCGATCACGGGCGCGCGCACCGACGAGGTGCGGGCGGCGATCGAGTCGATGAGCTCGAGGACGAGGGATTCCGGGGCCTGGTGCGCGACGTCCGGGGAGATGCGCGCCCGGCGGCGAAGGGCGGGATCCGCCGACCAGTTCTCCGGCAGGACCAGCCGCCAGTCGACGGGCACCGTCGTGCCGCCCAGGGACAGGAACAGCCCGAAGCCGTACTGGCAGTTGACGATGCGCCCGGCAGCCGGGTCGAAGCGGCGGTGCACGCCCACCGAGTGCTCGCCGCGCTTGGGGAAGGCCACCTGCCCGATCGTCCAGGCGTGCACCGTGTGCCGCTCCTCCATCCAGCGGAGCAGCTCGGTGCGGGCCGGATCCCAGTCCCACGGGCTCGCGTTGATGAACTGCTGCAAGGACTGGGAGGCGGTGGGGGACTCGGTCACGGACGCGGCGAGCCGGCGTACGGACTTCTTGCCGGGGGTGGTGAGCAGCCCCTGCAGGTAGACCCGCGCCCAGCGGCGCTGGTCGGCTCTCGGTAAGTGGCCGAAGAGGCGCTCGCTGAACTCGTCCAGGGTGGTGTCCCCGGCAACCAGAGCTCTGGTCCTCGTCTGTGCCGTCATCTGTCTCCCCCTTCGCTGCGGACGCCGGCGTGCGTCGTAGGTACCATCAGAATACAGAACGTTCGTTTTTTTTCCAGCGTAAGAGTGGCGCCCCCCGCGCGACTTGGGCACGTTGGTAGCCGAGTCCGCCGCGAGGGCGGCGGGGGGAGGGGTGCGGGTGCTTCTTCGTCAAGTCGGCGTTGTGCGCGGCCGGCACCCGGGCGAGGCTGGAGGCCGCCATCCCGACGCAGGACGACGTATTGGTGAGTCAGGAACGACCCGGATGGCAGTGATGGTGCAGTGGTGAAACAAGAGCGCGGCGTGCGCACCCGTAATCATCTGATCTCGGTGGCCGCCGCCGAATTCGACCGCAATGGATATGACGGGACGTCGTTGTCCCGGCTGAGCCGCTCCGCCGGGATATCCATAGGAGCCCTCACCTTTCACTTCTCCGCGAAGGGTGAACTGGCCTCGGCCGTCGAGGATTCGGGGCGGCAGGCCACCCGCAGGGTCGTCGAGGACGTCACGGCCCGTGGCGGCCCGGCGCTGGACACCGTCTCCGCGCTCGTCCTCGAACTGGGCTGCCTGATCGAGACGGACGCGGTCGTACGCGCCGCCGCCCGGCTCACCCAGGAGCGCGTCGGCGCGGGCCCCGCCTGGTGCAGCTGCTGGTACCCGGAGGTCAGGGGGCTGCTCGAGCAGGCCGCCGAAGAGGGGCAGTTGAACCCCGACGTCGACCCGCGCCCGGCCGCCCTGCTGGCAGCGCATCTGGTGGGGGGCGTCGTCGTACGGGCGCGCCGCGGCCGCGCGGGCTCCCGCGGTGCGGTCGTCGCTGAACTCAGGGAGCTGTGGCGGCTGGTCCGGCGGGGCATCGCGGCGCCGGCCGCATCGGAAATGCCCAAGTAGGCGGAAAAGACGCCGAATTCGAGCCGGTGGCGTGCGGCGCCCTCTAGCGTCAGCGGCATGAATTCCACACCTCATGGCATAACCAAGGCAGTCATCCCCGCCGCGGGACTCGGTACGCGTTTCCTCCCGCTGACCAAGGCCACCCCCAAGGAAATGCTGCCGGTCGTCGACAAGCCGGCCATCCAGTACGTGGTGGAAGAGGCGGTCGCGGCGGGGATGTCCGACATCCTCATGGTCACCGGCCGCAACAAGCGGCCGCTCGAGGACCACTTCGACCGCAACCACGAGCTGGAGGAAGCCCTCCGGCGCCGGGGCGACCAGGACAAGCTCGACAGCGTCTGCGCCTCCACCGAGCTCGCCGACATCCACTACGTGCGCCAGCGGGACCCCAAGGGGCTGGGGCACGCCGTGCTGTGCGCCGCGCCCCACGTCGGCCACGAGCCGTTCGCCGTCCTCCTGGCCGACGACCTGATCGACCCCCGGGACCCGCTGCTGGCCCGCATGGCCGAGGTGCGCGCGCGATACGGCGGCAGCGTCGTCGCCCTCATGGAGGTGGCGCCCGACGCCATCCACCAGTACGGCTGCGCCGCGGTGGAGGGGCCGGCGGACGGTGCGGGCGTACGCATCACCGACCTGGTCGAGAAGCCCGCGCCGGGCACCGCGCCCAGCAACCTCGCGATCATCGGCCGCTACCTCCTCGACCCCGAGATCTTCGAGGTCCTGCGCGGTACGGGTCCCGGACGCGGCGGCGAGATCCAGCTCACGGACGCGCTGCGCGCCCTGGTCCAGGCGGGCCGTCCCGTGCACGGGGTCGTCTTCTCCGGCCGCCGCTACGACACCGGGGACCGGGCCGAGTACCTGCGCGCGACGGTCCGGCTCGCTTGTGAGCGCGCGGACCTCGGGCCGGGATTCCTCGCCTGGCTGCGGGAGTTCGTGCGCGCGGAGGAGCTCGTGGAGGCGTGAGCCCGGCAGCTCGGCGGGCGACCGGGGAACTTCCGCGGTCGCCCACCCCGCCGGGCCGCTACTTGGCCAAGTTGCCCAAATCTCAACGGAGTTCGGCCGCCAGTTGGGTTACCGAACGGTAGTTACGTAATTTCTTTCCCGGAGCCGGCGAACGGACCGGCAGCCGAAGCACCGCATGCACGAAGGGAGGTGGACTCCATGGGAGAGCCGAACGCGACCAGCGCGCCGGGCGCCTGCGACAACGCCGTCGAGGTACCGGTCGGTGCGCTGCTCGCCGCGGACTCCCCGCGCGCCGTCCGGGTGGACGAGAGCCACGCACACGGCCTCGCACACTCCGGCGGAACGCTGCCGCCGCTGCTCGTGCACCGCGCCACCATGCGCGTCATCGACGGAACGCACCGGCTGCGGGCCGCCGTACTGCGCGGGCAGGACACGGTGGCGGTGACGTACTTCGACGGCAGCGCCGAGGACGCCTTCGTCCTGTCGGTCGAGGCCAACATCAGCCACGGGCTCCCGCTCACGCACGCCGAGCGGACGGCCGCGGCGTTGCGGATCCTCCGGTCCCACCCCGACTGGTCCGATCGCGGCATCGCGCAGCGCACCGGCCTGTCGGCCAAGACCGTCGGGGCGCTGCGCCGCCGCGCAGGCCCCGGGCCCGATCCGCCGGGCCGCGTCGGCCAGGACGGCCGGATACGGCCGGCCGATCCCGTACGCGGCAGGGAGATCGCGGCCCGGCTGCTCGCCGGCCGGCCCACGGCCTCCCTGCGGCAGATCGCGCGGGAGGCGGGCATCGCGCCCTCGACCGTACGGGACGTCCGGCGCCGGATCGGCGAGGGAGCCGATCCGGTGCCCGCCGCCCAGCGGCGTACCGGCCCGGCCCCGCCCGAGGTGCCCGCCCGGGGCCGGGGACAGCCCCTGCCCGTCCTGGTCACCAGCCTGTGCAAGGACCCCCTGCTCAGGCTGAGCGAGGCGGGCAGGCTGCTGCTGCGCATGCTCGACCTCCAGGTGAGCGGACTGAGCCAGTGGGAGCGGATCGTCGCCGCGATCCCCCCGTACCGGGCCGAGACGGCGGCCGCCGCGGCCGCCCAGTGCGCCCGGGACTGGCAGGAACTGTCCGAAGAACTACGGCGCCGCGCCTCGGCGCACACCCCTGCATGAGCCGGCTTCCCCGGCATGTACCGGCCTTCAGAGCCGAAGGCCTCCGTTGTGATGGAAAGGATGTATGGCGATGTCGGTTGTCGAGGGAGCGCGTGTTGACGCGGGTGCGGGGGAGGGGGGAGGAGCCGGGGGGCCCGCCCGCCTGGACGGGCGTCTCAAGCTGGTCCTCGTGGTGCTGCTGGTGGCGCAGTTCATGCTGGCGGTGGATTTCTCGATCCTGAACG
>NZ_JBVJFA010000081.1:0-5153 GCF_055588085.1 Streptomyces sp. NPDC046303 | reverse complement strand
GCCTACGGCAACATCACCGCCCGCAGCCTCTGAAGGAAGGAGCACGCCCTCATGTCTCTCACACCGAAGACCGCCGCCGGGCAGGACCGCCCGGAGCTGCGGAAGGCCATCCAGGAGATCGTCGATTCCGGTTGGGCCGGGGTGCAGTTGCGCGTGAACGATCAGCGGGGCGAGTGGGTCGGCACCGCCGGAGTGCGCGAGCTGGGCGAGAGTGCCAAGCCGCCGGCCGACGGGCGTTTCCGCATCGGCAGCAACACCAAGACCTTTACGGCGGCCCTGGTGCTGCTGCTCGTGGCCGAGGGCGCGCTCGGGCTGGACAGCCCGGCGGACGACCACCTGCCCGGGTTCGGGCTGGACCGGCGGATCACGGTGCGGATGCTGTTGCAGCACACCAGCGGGCTGTTCAACTTCACCGGCGAGTACTACGAGGACGGGACGACCGCGCCGGGGATCCCCTGGCAGGGCCAGGAATGGGTGGACAAGCGGTTCCACACCTACCGTCCCGAGGAACTGGTGCGGCCGGCCTTGTCGAAGCCGGCGCGGTTCGAGCCGGGCACGGACTGGAGCTACTCGAACACCAACTACGTGCTGGCCAGGCTGCTGGTCGAGAACGTCAGCGGCCGCCCGTTCGCCGAGGAGATGCAGCGGCGGATCCTGGGCCCGCTCGGCCTGTCGGGCACCGTGGTGCCGGACGCCTCGCCGGAGATCCCCGAGCCGCACGCCCACGGCTACTACACCTACCAGGACGCCGGCCGGTGGAAGACGGTCGACGTCACCCGGGGCAACGCCTCCTGGATCTCCGCCGCCGGCGACATGATCTCGACCACCCGGGATCTGCACACGTTCATCTCCGCCCTGATGAGCGGCAGGCTGCTGCCGGCCCCGCTGCTGGCCGAGATGCGCACGCCGCACCCCAAACTCGGGTACGGGCTCGGGCTGTTCGTGCAGGAGGCGGAATGCGGCGGCACCCTCTACACCCACAACGGCGGCTTCTGGGGCTGGGCGGCGCTGATGTACAGCACGCCCGACGGCCGTACGACCCTGACCGCCTCGCTGACCACCGGGGACGCCGAACTCGACTTCGTGCGGGCGGCGGAGGCGTTCGGGAACGCTCAGAAGAGGCTCGTCAACGAGGTGTTCTGCGGCGGGCGGGCCGAGCCGGCCCAGCCTGCGGGCTGAAGACAGACAGCCCCCGTTCCGGCCGAGGCCGGGACGGGGGCTTTGTCACGCCGGGCCACCTGCAGAGCGTCGCGGGAGGCCTCCGGTCCGGCTCAGCGGGATCTCGAGGGGGCAGCGGGACAGTGTCGGGAATCTGTTTGCCGTCGTCAGGAGACTGGTCATGTCCGCGCCCGTGCTCGAACCGCGCGTGGCGGCCCGGCCCGCGCCGAAGGCCCGGCGGCCGCGGCCCGGGCTCGCCCTCGCCGTCATCGCCTCCTGCAACGCGATGATCCAGCTCGACGACGCCATCGTGAACATCGCCCTGCCCGGCATGCGCGCCGATCTCGGACTGTCGGACGTCGGTTCGTCCTGGGTGCTGAACGCCTATCTGCTCGCGTTCGGCGGTCTGCTGCTGCTGGGCGGGAGGGCCGGGGACATCCTCGGCCGGCGCCGGGTGTTCCTCACCGGCGTGGCGCTGTTCACGGCGGCGGCCGCCGTGCGCGGGCTCGCGTCGGGTGTGGAGCTGCTCACCGTGATCCGGGTGGTGCAGGGGATCGGGGCGGCGCTGGCCGCGCCGAGCGGGCTCGCCCTGGTGCTGAGCATGTTCGAGGAGGGGGCGCCACGCAAGCGTGCGATCGCCGTGTGCACGGCGGCGGGCGCGGTCAGTACGGCCGGCGGCCTGCTGCTGGCCGGGGCGCTGTCCTCGCTGAGCTCCTGGCGGTGGGAACTGCTGCTGAACGTTCCGCTCGGGGTGCTGATCCTGGTGCTGGGGCCGGTGGCGATCACGGAGACGCGCCGCAATCCGGGCCGCTTCGACGTGGCGGGTGCGCTGCTGTCGGCGGTGGGTGCGGCCGCGCTCGTGTACGGGCTGGCGCGGGCGGCGGAGCAGGGTCTCGGCGATGTGCGGGCAATGGTCTGCGTGGCGTGTGCGCTGGTGCTGTTCGCGGTGTTCGCGGGGGTCGAGCGGCGGGCCGCGCATCCGATCGTGCTGCTGCACCTGTTCCGGTCCCGCAACCGGGTCCTCGCGTACGCGGGGACGCTGGCCGTGCCGGGTTCGATCATGGGGGCGTACTTCTTCCTCAACCGGTACTTCCAGCAGCAGGAGGGGTACGGCCCGTTGGGCGCGGCGCTGGCGCTGACGCCGCTCGCGGCGACGATGGCGGTGACGGCGTGGGCGGCCGTACGGCTGGAGCGCCTGCTCGGGCCGCGCTACCTGATGGCGGGCGGCGCCGCGCTGCTGCTCACCGGCAACCTGTGGCTGTCGCAGCTCGGGCCGGGTTCCTCGTACGCGGGCGGGATCCTGCCGCCGCTGCTCCTGCTGGGCGCGGGCATGGCGTGCTGTGTGATCCCGCCGACGGTGCTGGCGACGTCCGGGCTGCGGCGCGGGGAGGCCGGTGCGGCCTCCAGCATGCTCAACGCCGTGCAGACGCTGGGCGGTTCGCTGGGGCTGGCGATGCTGGTGGCGGTGGCCTCGCGCTCCGGTATGTCCCTGGGGTTCACGGCCGGCGCGGTGTGCGCGGGCATCGCCCTGCTGGCCGCGCTGCTGATCCGGCCCGGCTCCGACCACCTGCCGCGGCGTTAGCGCCGCGGCAGCGAACGGAGGGGGCCCGGCCTGTCGGCCGGGCCCCCTCCGTGTGTTTTTCAGGCGAACAGGTCGGCGAGCAGTTCGGGGCCGACGGCGATGGGGGCGGGGCGGTAGGCGGGGGGCTGTGTGCCCGTCAGCTCGCGCACCAGGAAGTCCCAGCAGCGGCCCCGGACGTAGGACAGGCAGTCGATGAACGTGTGCTCGGCCCCGGGCACGATGAGCAGCTCGAAGTCCTTGCCGGCGGCGATGAGCCGGTCGGCCAGCCGCAGCGTGTGGTCGGGGTGGACCTGGTCGTCCATCTCGCCGTGGACGAGCAGCAGTCTGCCCGCGAGCCGGTCCGCGAGGTCCACGTTGGAGGTACGGGCCCAGGCCTCGGGGTTGTCGGCGCCGTCGTAGGCCTCGACGAAGCCCGGGTTGAAGTGGCGGGCGTCGTGCGAGCCGGAGAGGGCGGCCGCGGCCTTGTACACCTCGGGGAAGTCCAGCATCGCCCGCGCGGCGGCGAATCCGCCTCCGGAGTGCCCGAGGGCGCCCACCCGGTCCAGGTCCATCCAGGGGCGGGTCCGGGCCAGTTGGCGCAGGGCCGCGACGTGGTCGGCCAGGCAGCCGGCGTCGGCCAGGCGGCCGTAGGAGGCGTCGTGGAAGGACTTGCTGCGCCCGGGGGTGCCGCGTCCGTCCAGGGCCACCACCACGAAGCCCAGCGCCGCGAGGGGTTCCGCGTCGAGGCCCATCCCGCCCGGGTCGAAGCACGGGGCGACCCGGTTGACCTGCGGGCCGGGGTAGAGGTGGTCGACGACGGGGTAGCGCTGGGCGGGGTCGAAGCCGCGGGGCCGGTAGAGCACTCCGTAGAGGTCGGTCTCGCCGTCGGCCGCCTTGACGCAGAACCGTTCCGGCGCCGTCCAGCCGGTGGCGGTGAGCTTGGCGATGTCGGCGCGCTCCAGCTCGACCAGCACCCGGCCGGTCCAGTCGAGGACGCGGGTCACGGGCGGGGTGTCGACCGTGGACGCGGAGTCGATGAAGTACTCCCCGTGGCCGGGCAGGGTGACGATGTGGTCGAGGTCGTCGTCGGTGACCTTGGCGAAGCCGGAGCCGTCCAGGCCGATGCGGCACACCGTGCGCCGGTACGGGTCCCCGTCGATGAGTCCGGAGGCGGTGAAGTACACGGCCCGCTCCGCCTCGTCGACGCGCAGGATCTGCCGTACCGCCCAGGGCCCGGAGGTGACCTGGCCGAGCAGCGCGCCGGTGCGCAGGTCGTACCGGTACAGGTGGCCCCAGCCGTCGCGCTGCGAGTACCACAGCACTTCGCCGGCGAGGACCCGCACGAGGGGCGGCTCGTACATCCACTGGTTGGGTTCGACACGGGTGGCCCCGGTCTCGCTGAGCACCGCGGTGACCTCGCCGGTGGCCGGGTCCATCCGGTAGAGGGTGAGCGTGCGCAGGTCGCGGGGGCGGCCGAGGTAGTAGACCGCCGAGCCGTCCGGAGCCCACCACGCCCACCCGGTCGTGATCGGTGACGACTGCGGCATGAGCAGCGGCTCGGCCTGCGCGCGGACCACCGTGCCCTCGGCGACGTCCAGTACGACCAGCTCGGCGAGCGGTAGGTGCTCGTCGCCCGCGTAGGCGTACCGCTGGGTGTGCAGGAGGGGTGCACTGCCGTCGGCGGGCCTGGCCTGTACGAGGTGGGTCCGGCGGACGCTCCGCTCGTCGGTCCGGTGCGCCAGCACCTTCGTCGAGTCGGGCGACCAGGCGACGGCGGGCGGGAGGTGGGGCAGGCCGATCTTGCGCAGCAGGGTGCTGTTGCCCGTGGAGTCCGGGCCGGTGCCGTACTGGTGGTCGGGCCGGCCGTCGGTGGTCAGTGCCCACTCGCGGCCGTCGGACAGCGAGCGCGCCCACAGGTCGTGGCCCCGCCGGGACACCGCGAGCTTCCCGTCGGGTGACGGGACGTCGAGGGGGCTGCCGGGCGGCGTGAACGGGGCGGGCTCGCAGGCGTAGCTGTCCAGGCGGCAGCGCCAGTACGCGCCGAACGCGGCGAACTCCACGGCGTTGGCGGCGAGTTCGATGGTCGTGAAGGGGAGGGCCTCGGGGTCGGCCCGCTGCCCGGAGGCGGCGGCCAGCGCGGCGGCGAGCAGGGCGTGGTCGAAGGCCGGTTCGCGGGTGCCGGCCGCGGGGTCGGCCAGCACGAACCGCCGGCCGGTGCCGTTGCTGACCGCGTACCAGAACCGGGCGCCGCCGTCGATCCACTGCGGCCGGACCTTGTCGCCGACGACGAGCTCGCCGGGGCGTGCGGGACGGCGCAGGAGCTGCTCGGCGGCCTGGTAGTCCTGAGTGGTCGTCATTCTTCGTGTCCGTTCTTGGTTCTGGCGTCGGTCCGGGGGCTCGTTCAGAGGCTGCGGGCGGTGATGTTGCCGTAGGA
>NZ_JBVJFA010000080.1:0-5374 GCF_055588085.1 Streptomyces sp. NPDC046303 | reverse complement strand
TCGTCACCGGCGCCGAGAACATCAAGCGGGCCCTGTTCACCGACGGCGACGTCGTCCGCGCCCGCTACCGCCGCCCGCTCCTGCTCACCGGAATCGACGTCGGCGTCATCCGCCCTGACCTCGCCGAACGCCTCCTCCCCCTCCGCCTGGAACGGCCCCGCGTGCGGCGGACCGAGGAGGAGCTGTGGACGGAGTTCGCGCGGGAGTTGCCCGTGATCCTCGGGTCCGTCCTCGACCTGGCCGTCAGCGTCCGCGCCGCCCGCGCGGACATCCCGACCGACCTGCGCATGGCCGACTTCGCCCACCTGTGCGCGCAGCTGGACGCTGCCCGCAGCTTTGGGGCGCTGGATGCCTACCGGGCCAGCCTGGACGACCTCAACGACGACGTCATCGAGGGCGACCTCCTCGCTCAGACGGTCCTCAAGCACGCCGCCGACATCGAGCCGGGCACCGAGGTCCGGATGGCGTCGGCAGAGTGGCTGCACGCGCTGACCCAGCTCTACACCGGCGAGGACTTCCGGCCCCAGCCCAAGGGATGGCCCACCACCGGCAAAGTCCTCTCCGACCGCCTCAAGCGACTCCAGCCCGTCCTCGCCGCCCGCGGTGTCCTCGTCGACTGGGGCCGCACCCGCACCGCCCGCTACATCGCGATGGCCCGGCCCCAGCCCACGCACGACGAGCAGCAGGACCTCTTCTAGACCCGCGTCGGCGGTCCCGGCCGCACAAGCAAGAGGAGCACCCCGCGCCTGGCGCTCCGGTGCTCTTCTTGTTCTTCGGCGGCCGCGCCGCCGCCCAAAGGGCGTGCCGCTTTGCGGCTCCGCATTGACGCCCTAAGGCGCACACAACAACAGACACAAGCCCCACTTTTTTCCTAAGTAGGAAGACGCTGCGTCACCTGCGTCACGACGGCCCCGAAAACCGGCCCTGACCTGCAACAACACCCGTGACGCAGAACCACAATTCCTGAGTCACCGTTCGTCACCTGCGTCACCCGTGACGGCTGGCTGTGTCACCGGTGACGTAGCCCCCGACCCCCTCCGTCACGCAAACCCGCAGGTCAGGGCCCCAAATGACGCAAGTGACGCGATGACGCAGAAATCCCAACCTCGGACACACGCCGATGTCCACAGGCCCCGGCATTGAGTCCCCTGTTTGCCGCCCGCCGCCGCGCCGCCCTCAGCCCGGAGGAAGGAACACCAGTGAGCGTCACGACCACGCCGCCCATGGAACCTGTCCTGCTCAAAGTCGCAGCAGCCACGACCGCCCTCAGCCTGAGCCGCTCCGTCATCTACGAACTGATCCGCTCCGGCCGCCTCCGCACCGTCAACGAGGGCCGGGCCCGGCTTATCCCCCGTTCCGCCATCAACGAGTACGTCGCGCTCCTGGAGCGCGAGGCAGGAGAGAGCAAGTGACCAAGCGCCGCAGCAGGGGAGACGGTGGTCTCCACTGGGACGAGAAGCGGCAGCGGTGGATCGCCACCGCCACCCTCGGCTTCGATGCTCGCGGGAAGCGCGTCGTGCGGAAGGGGAGCGGCAAGACCAAGACCGAGGCTAAGAACAAGCTCAAGGAGGTGCTCCGCGATCACGAGGACGGGTTGGCGGTCGCGCCGACCAACTACACCGTGGCGAACGCAGTGGAGGACTGGCTCATGTACGGGTTGGCCGGCCGCGACGCGCGGACCGTGGCCACCTGTACGTCCCTCAGCCGGATTCACGTCGTCCCCGCGCTCGGTGCCCGGAAGCTTCGGGAGTTGAGCGGCGAGGACGTCGACAAGTGGCTTGCTGAGAAGGCCAAGACGCTCAGCACCCGCACGCTCCAGGCGATCCACTCGTGTCTGAACCGCGCCGTGAAGCGGGCCATGGTCCGGGACAAGGTGAAGCGGAACATCGTGGAGCTGTGTTCCATCCCGACCGGGCAGCCCGGCCGGCCGTCGAAGGCGCTCAAGCTGGCCCAGGCCGAAGCCGTGCTGAAGGCCGCGGAGGGGACGTCTGCGTACGCGTACATCGTGGTGGCCCTGCTCACCGGCGCCCGGACCGAGGAGATGCGAGCGCTCACCTGGGATCACGTCTTCCTGAAGGGGGACCCCACCGCGGTGCCTCCCGTACCGCCGCACATCGCGGTGTGGCGGTCGGTCCGCTCCACCGGGGACACCAAGACCAGGAAGTCGCGCCGGACCATCGCCCTACCGGCCCGGTGCGTGGAAGCGCTTTGGCAGCAGTTCGAAGATCAGGGGTGGGACCGGCTGGCCGCTGGTGATCAGTGGACGGAGAAGGGGCTGGTCTTCTCCTCCGCCGCGGGGACCGAGCTGGATTCGACCAACGTCCGGCGTGCCTTCCGGCAGGCGATCACCGGCGCCGAGGGGGTCGATGCGAAGGAGTGGACCCCGCGGGAGCTCCGGCACAGCTTCGTCTCGTTGCTCTCCGACAAGGGGGTCCCGCTCGAAGAGATCTCCAGGCTCGTCGGGCACTCCGGTACGGCCGTGACCGAGGCGGTCTACCGGAAGCAGATCCGGCCCGTGATCCAAACCGGCGCGACGGCCATGGACGAGATCTTCAAGGACGCTCGGAAGCCGTAGTCACTCAGTTAGTCACTCAGCGGAAACAGGTGAGGCACCTACCGAAATCGGTAGGTGCCTCACCTGGTCTTACTCTGTCGGGGTGGCGGGATTTGAACCCACGACCTCTTCGTCACCGGCGCCGAGAACATCAAGCGGGCCCTGTTCACCGACGGCGACGTCGTCCGCGCCCGCTACCGCCGCCCGCTCCTGCTCACCGGAATCGACGTCGGCGTCATCCGCCCTGACCTCGCCGAACGCCTCCTCCCCCTCCGCCTGGAACGGCCCCGCGTGCGGCGGACCGAGGAGGAGCTGTGGACGGAGTTCGCGCGGGAGTTGCCCGTGATCCTCGGGTCCGTCCTCGACCTGGCCGTCAGCGTCCGCGCCGCCCGCGCGGACATCCCGACCGACCTGCGCATGGCCGACTTCGCCCACCTGTGCGCGCAGCTGGACGCTGCCCGCAGCTTTGGGGCGCTGGATGCCTACCGGGCCAGCCTGGACGACCTCAACGACGACGTCATCGAGGGCGACCTCCTCGCTCAGACGGTCCTCAAGCACGCCGCCGACATCGAGCCGGGCACCGAGGTCCGGATGGCGTCGGCAGAGTGGCTGCACGCGCTGACCCAGCTCTACACCGGCGAGGACTTCCGGCCCCAGCCCAAGGGATGGCCCACCACCGGCAAAGTCCTCTCCGACCGCCTCAAGCGACTCCAGCCCGTCCTCGCCGCCCGCGGTGTCCTCGTCGACTGGGGCCGCACCCGCACCGCCCGCTACATCGCGATGGCCCGGCCCCAGCCCACGCACGACGAGCAGCAGGACCTCTTCTAGACCCGCGTCGGCGGTCCCGGCCGCACAAGCAAGAGGAGCACCCCGCGCCTGGCGCTCCGGTGCTCTTCTTGTTCTTCGGCGGCCGCGCCGCCGCCCAAAGGGCGTGCCGCTTTGCGGCTCCGCATTGACGCCCTAAGGCGCACACAACAACAGACACAAGCCCCACTTTTTTCCTAAGTAGGAAGACGCTGCGTCACCTGCGTCACGACGGCCCCGAAAACCGGCCCTGACCTGCAACAACACCCGTGACGCAGAACCACAATTCCTGAGTCACCGTTCGTCACCTGCGTCACCCGTGACGGCTGGCTGTGTCACCGGTGACGTAGCCCCCGACCCCCTCCGTCACGCAAACCCGCAGGTCAGGGCCCCAAATGACGCAAGTGACGCGATGACGCAGAAATCCCAACCTCGGACACACGCCGATGTCCACAGGCCCCGGCATTGAGTCCCCTGTTTGCCGCCCGCCGCCGCGCCGCCCTCAGCCCGGAGGAAGGAACACCAGTGAGCGTCACGACCACGCCGCCCATGGAACCTGTCCTGCTCAAAGTCGCAGCAGCCACGACCGCCCTCAGCCTGAGCCGCTCCGTCATCTACGAACTGATCCGCTCCGGCCGCCTCCGCACCGTCAACGAGGGCCGGGCCCGGCTTATCCCCCGTTCCGCCATCAACGAGTACGTCGCGCTCCTGGAGCGCGAGGCAGGAGAGAGCAAGTGACCAAGCGCCGCAGCAGGGGAGACGGTGGTCTCCACTGGGACGAGAAGCGGCAGCGGTGGATCGCCACCGCCACCCTCGGCTTCGATGCTCGCGGGAAGCGCGTCGTGCGGAAGGGGAGCGGCAAGACCAAGACCGAGGCTAAGAACAAGCTCAAGGAGGTGCTCCGCGATCACGAGGACGGGTTGGCGGTCGCGCCGACCAACTACACCGTGGCGAACGCAGTGGAGGACTGGCTCATGTACGGGTTGGCCGGCCGCGACGCGCGGACCGTGGCCACCTGTACGTCCCTCAGCCGGATTCACGTCGTCCCCGCGCTCGGTGCCCGGAAGCTTCGGGAGTTGAGCGGCGAGGACGTCGACAAGTGGCTTGCTGAGAAGGCCAAGACGCTCAGCACCCGCACGCTCCAGGCGATCCACTCGTGTCTGAACCGCGCCGTGAAGCGGGCCATGGTCCGGGACAAGGTGAAGCGGAACATCGTGGAGCTGTGTTCCATCCCGACCGGGCAGCCCGGCCGGCCGTCGAAGGCGCTCAAGCTGGCCCAGGCCGAAGCCGTGCTGAAGGCCGCGGAGGGGACGTCTGCGTACGCGTACATCGTGGTGGCCCTGCTCACCGGCGCCCGGACCGAGGAGATGCGAGCGCTCACCTGGGATCACGTCTTCCTGAAGGGGGACCCCACCGCGGTGCCTCCCGTACCGCCGCACATCGCGGTGTGGCGGTCGGTCCGCTCCACCGGGGACACCAAGACCAGGAAGTCGCGCCGGACCATCGCCCTACCGGCCCGGTGCGTGGAAGCGCTTTGGCAGCAGTTCGAAGATCAGGGGTGGGACCGGCTGGCCGCTGGTGATCAGTGGACGGAGAAGGGGCTGGTCTTCTCCTCCGCCGCGGGTACCGAGCTGGATTCGACCAACGTCCGGCGTGCCTTCCGGCAGGCGATCACCGGCGCCGAGGGGGTCGATGCGAAGGAGTGGACCCCGCGGGAGCTCCGGCACAGCTTCGTCTCGTTGCTCTCCGACAAGGGGGTCCCGCTCGAAGAGATCTCCAGGCTCGTCGGGCACTCCGGTACGGCCGTGACCGAGGCGGTCTACCGGAAGCAGATCCGGCCCGTGATCCAAACCGGCGCGACGGCCATGGACGAGATCTTCAAGGACGCTCGGAAGCCGTAGTCACTCAGTTAGTCACTCAGCGGAAACAGGTGAGGCACCTACCGAAATCGGTAGGTGCCTCACCTGGTCTTACTCTGTCGGGGTGGCGGGATTTGAACCCACGACCTCTTCGTCC
>NZ_JBVJFA010000079.1:0-5548 GCF_055588085.1 Streptomyces sp. NPDC046303 | reverse complement strand
CACAGCGCGCACATGGACCCGCTCCTGCCCGGCCTCGCCGAGGAACTGGCCGGCCTGCGACCCCAAGCCGGTCGGATCCCGATGTACTCCACCGTCCACGGCCGTGTTGTCGAAGGCCGTGAGCTGGACGCGGACTACTGGTGCGCGAACCTGCGTCAGCCGGTCCGCTTCGACCAGGCCGGGCAGGCCGCCACCGCCGACGGCCACCACACCTGGACCGAGATCAGCCCCCACCCCGTCATGGCCATGGTCCTCGACGAGATCACCCGGCATCACGGGGGAATCACCGTCGCCACCGCCCACCGGGACCGCGCCGACACCACCGACGTGCTGTCGTCGTGGACGCGTACGGGACTGGCGCACGGAGACCAGTGGCAGTGGGACCGCGCGGTGCCGCGCACCCCCGCAGAATCCGGGCTCCCCACCTATGCCTTCGACCGTGAGCGGTACTGGCTCGCCGCCCCCCGCAGCACCCCGGCCGATCCGTCGGCCTGGGGCGTGGACGGGCTGGGCCACCCCTGGCTCACGCTCTCGACCCCGCTGGCCTCCGGTGACGGACTGGTCCTCACCGGCCGGATCGACACCCGCGGGCCCGGGCAGCAGTGGCTGACCGAGCACCGGGTGTTCGACACGGTCCTGCTGCCCGGCACCGCGATCCTGGACATGGTCCTCACCGCCGCCGAGCGGGTCGGCGCCACCGCCGTCGACACCCTGACCCTCACCACCCCGCTGGTCCTGCCCGACAACGGGCCCCTGCGCATCCAGGTCGCCGTCACCGGCACCGACACCGACGGGCGCCGCCAGGTCACCATCCACACCCACCCCGACCCCGACACCCACCCCGACACCCCCTGGACCACCCACGCCACCGCCCAACTCACGCACCACACACCCGCCCGCGCACCCGAATCCGTCGACTGGACGGCGATCGAGCGGGCGGAGCACGTGAACCTGGACGGCTTCTACGACCGCTTCCACGAGCGCGGAATCGACTACGGACCCGCATTCCGGGGCCTGAGCGATCTGTGGCGACGGGACAACGAGCTCTACGCCGTCCTCCGCCTTCCCGAGAGCCTGCGGACCGAGGGCTTCGGGATCCACCCCGCCCTCCTGGACGCGGCGTTCCACACGATCCTCGCCGCCGAGGAAGCCGCCGAGGACGGAGCCGGCGACGAGGCCGGAGGGCAGCCCGGGAAGCGGGTCCTGCTGCCGTTCGAGTGGAGCGACGCCCGGCTGTACGCGACCGGGGCGTCGGTCGTGCGGGTGCGCGTACGCCTCGACGAGACGCGCGAGCAGGCCGAACTGTGCGTGACGGAGGAGAACGGCAACCCGGTGGCCACGGCGAGCCTCCGCCTCCGGGAGGCCACCGCGGGAAGCCTGCGGGCGGCGGCGACGGAGCAGCCGCACCTGTACCGGCTGGAGTTCCAGGAGTGCCCGACCCCCGCTGCCGCGCTGACGGACACCGTGATCACCGGCGGCCCCCTCGCGGCCGCGCTCGTCCTGCCCCCGCTGGACACGGAAACCGGACCGGTTCCCTCTCGCATCGTGGTGGATGCCACGGAAGCCTCCGGCACGCCGGAGGAGTTCACCGCGGCGGCACTGGTCCGTGCGCGCGGCATGCTGGCCGATCCACGGCTGGACGGCACCGAACTGGTCTGGGTGACCCGCCGGGCGGTGTCCGCCGACGAGAACGAGACCGTCGACCTGACCTCGGCGCCCCTGTGGGGTCTGCTGCGTGCGGCGCGCGCCGAGGGACATCCGGTGCGGTTGGTGGACGTGGACGGGGACGCCGATCCGGACACGGTGCGGGCAGCGCTGACCAGTGCGGAGCCGGAGCTGGTGGTCCGCGGCGGTGACGTACGGGTTCCCCGGCTGGTCCGGCTCTCCCCGCGCGACACCGCCCCGGCGGATGGTGGCGCGGCGTCCGCCGCCGACACCGGTGACACGGAGCGCACACCGGGCACGGTGCTGATCACCGGCGGCACCGGTGAACTCGGACGGCAGGTCGCACTGCACCTGGTGACCGGCCGGGGAGTGCGCAAGCTGGTGCTCGCCTCCCGCCGGGGTGACAGGGCGGACGGTTCCGGCGAACTGGTCGCCGAACTGACCGCCGCCGGGGCCGACAGCGTGCGCGTGGTCGCCTGCGATGTCACCAGCCGCGAAGACGTGGCCGGACTCCTGGAATCCGTCACCGACCTCAGCGGCGTGTGGCATCTGGCCGGCGTACTCGACGACGGGCTGCTCACGGACCAGACCCCGGAGCGTCTGGAACGGGTCTGGGCGCCGAAGGCACGCGCCGCCTGGTGGCTGCACGAGCTGACCGCCACCCGTCCGCTGACCTCGTTCGTGGTGTTCTCCTCGGCCGCCGGCGTCCTCGGCAGCGCCGGTCAGAGCGTCTACGCGGCGGCGAACGCGTTCGCGGACGCGGTCGTGCTCGAGCGGCGCCGGCAGGGACTCCCCGGACTGACCCTGTCCTGGGGACTGTGGGAGCAGGCCGGCACCGGGTTGACCTCGCACCTCGGCCCGGCAGAACTGGCGAGGATGCGCAGGCAGGGAGTGACCGCGCTGACCGGCGCACAGGCGCTGGCGGCCCTTGACGCCGCGTTGACCAGCCGGCGGGCACATCTTGTTCCGCTTCGGGTTGATCTGTCCGGTGCCGAGGATGCCCGCTCGCCGCTGCTGCGCGGCAGGACCCGGATGCGGAGGCTGGCGGACACCCGGACGGACAACCTCGACACCGGGTGGTCCGCTCTGCCGGAACCGCAACGCATCAGCGCACTGACCGATCTCGTACGGCGCGAAGCGGCCGTGGCACTGGGCCGCTCCGACGAGATCCGCCCCGAGGCGGAGTTCACCGCACTCGGGCTGGACTCCCTGATGGCGGTGGAACTGCGTCGACGGCTGTCCGCCGAGACCGCACTGTCCCTGCCCGCGACGGCCGTCTTCGATCACCCGACGCCCGCCGCCCTGGCGGAGTACCTCAACGACTGCCTACGAGACCGAGGGGACGACACGCGGCGTGCGCGCGTGGAACGCGTGGAGCGACGCGATGTCCATCCGGCGACCGAGGGGCAGCGCAGGCTGTGGTTCCTGGAGCAGATGCGTCCCGGCACGGCCGAGTACAACGTGACGATGCCGGTCCGGGTCGCCGAACCGCTGGACCGTGCCGCGTTCGCCTCCGCCGTCGAGTTCGTGGTGCGGCGGCACGAGGCCCTGCGCACGGGCATGGAGAGCCGGGACGGCGAGCTGGTCCAGGTGGTGTACGAGGAGTTCGACACCCCGCTGCGCTTCGAGGACGTGGCCGGTTCCGAGGAGCTGGAGGACCGGATCCGGGGCGAGGCCGAGACGCCCTTCGACCTGTCCGGCCCCGTGCTGCTGCGCTGCCTGGTGCTGACCGGCGCGGACGAACAGGTGGTCTGCTTCACCCTCCACCACGCGATCATCGACGCCTGGTCGCTGGTCATGATGCTGCACGAGCTGTTCGCCGCGTACGGGGAGTTCCGCGCAGGCCTCGTTCCCGACAGCGGGAGCGAGTCGCTCGTGCACCTCGGCGACTACGCCGGCTGGGAACGGGACTCCCTCGCGCGGGGCGCCTTCGAGGAGGGACTCGGCTTCTTCCGCAACGAACTGGCCGGGGTTCCGCGCCTGGAACTGCCCCCGAGCGACCTCGGCTCCGGTGCGGGCAAGGTCGGATTCGCCGTGCCCGACGCCCTCCGGGGCGAGCTGGAGGCCCTCGCCTCCGATGCGGGGGTCACGCTGTACACGGTGCTGGCCGGCGCCTTCGCGGTGCTGCTCTCCCGGTACAGCGGCCAGCGGGACTTCAGCATCGGCACGGTGTGGTCCGGGCGCGGACTGCCCGGGTCGGCGGAGATCGTCGGATTCCTCGCCAACACCCTGCCGTTGCGCTGTGATCTCTCCGCTGACCCCAACGTGCCCGATCTGCTGTCGGCGATGAAGTCCCGCGTGCTCGGCGTGATGGAACACCAGAACGTGCCGCTGTCCGAAGTGGTCAAGGTCGTCGACGCCGAGCGCAACGGCGAGGAGAACCCGTTGTTCCGGGCGGTGTTCAACTACGGCCTCGGTGCGGAGCCGGACGACGGCACGTGGCAGCCGTACGCCGGGTTCTTCACCGGCAACGTCGCGGGAACCGCCAAGTTCGAGCTGACCATGAGCCTTGCCCCTGCCGCGGAGGGACTGCGCGGGGAGCTGGAGTTCCGGTCCCACGTACTGGACCGGGAATCCGCACGGCGCATGGTCGCGAACTTCGAGACCCTGCTGGACGCCTTCGTCCGCGACGGCGGTCTGCCGGTCAGCCGGCTGCCGTTGCTCCACACCGAGGAAGAGGGCTGGTTCCGGCAGCACGGCGACAGCGTGACCTCGGAGCCGACCGCGCTGCCCGCGCCGCAGCCGGAGCCGCAGCCGGAGCCCGCGGAACCGGCCGCCGATGGTGACCGGGTGTGGGAGACGGTGGTCTCGGCCTGGTCGCAGGTACTGGAGCTGGAGCCGGCCGAGGTGGACCCGGACAGCGGATTCTTCGATCTGGGCGGAACCTCGCTGACGGCCGTGCGGGTCCACGAACTGATCCGCGACGGCCTGGACCGCGAGTTCCCGCTCGCGACGCTGTTCCGTCACTCCACGGTGCGGCAGCTGACCACGTTCCTGCGCGACGAGGCCACGGGTGCGGCGACCGCGGCGACCGCGGCGACCGCGGCGCCGGCGGCGTCGGCCGGGGAGCGTCCGGACGAGGACGCGGTGGCGATCGTGGGCATGGCCCTGCGCCTGCCGGGTGCGACGGACGCCGAGGAGTTCTGGGCGAACCTGAAGGGCGGGGTGGAGTCGATCCGCCGCTTCACCGACCGGGAACTGCTGGACGCCGGGGTGCCCCGGAGCGTACTGGAGGATCCCGGGTTCGTCCCGGCCAAGGGCTACGTGGCGGACGCCGATCTCTTCGACGCCGAGTTCTTCGGATACTCGCGGTCCGAAGCGGAGAACATGGATCCGCAGCACCGGCTCTTCCTGGAAACGGCCTGGCAGGGCCTGGAGAACGCCGGCATCCTGCCCGATGCCCACCCCGGCCGCATCGGAGTCTTCGCCGGCGCCGGGTTCGGCGGCTACAACACCGGAAGCGTCCGCGGCGACGAGATCACCGAACTCCACGAGTTCTACCGCAATCTCCTCGGGAACAAGTCCGACTTCGTGTCCACCCGGGTGGCGCACAAACTGAACCTGCGCGGTCCCGCGCTGACCGTGCAGACGGCGTGCTCCACGGGACTGGTGGTCACACATCTGGCCAGGCAGAGCCTGCTGCGCGGGGAATCCGACGTGGCACTCGTCGGCGCCTCCGCGCTCACGTTCCCCCTGGAGTACGGCTACTACCACCAGGAAGGCTTCGTCTTCTCCCCGGACGGCTCCTGTCGTGCGTTCGACGCCGACCGCCAGGGCACCGTGGTGGGCAATGGTGTGGTGGCGGTGGTGTTGCGGCGGCTGTCGGACGCGGTCGAGGCCGGGGACCGGATCTACGCGGTCATCCGCGGCAGCGCCATCAACA
>NZ_JBVJFA010000078.1:0-5694 GCF_055588085.1 Streptomyces sp. NPDC046303 | reverse complement strand
CCAGGCCCGGCAGTGGGCCCACTGGCTCACCGAACACCCCGACACCACCCTCACCGACCTCGCCTGGACCACCACCCGGCACCGCCGGCACTTCGAACACCGGGCCGCTGTCCTGGCCCAAGACCTGGACGAGGTGGTGCGCGGGCTGACCGCGCTCGCGGACGGACACGGCGACGACGCGGTGTGCACCGGGGTGGCCGAGGAGCGCGGAAAGGTCGTGTTCGTCTTCGCCGGCCACGGCTCGCAGTGGCCGGGCATGGCCCAGAGGCTGCTCACCGAAAGCCCGGCCTTCGCCGACACGGTCGCCCGCTGTGACGAGGCACTGCGCCCCTGGACCGGCTGGTCGGTCCTCGAACTGCTTCAGGACCCCGAGGCGAGCGGGCTGAGCCTGGACGACGTCGAGGTGACCCAGCCCGCACTGTTCACGGTCGCACTCGGCCTGGCGGAGGTGTGGCGGTCCGTCGGTCTGGAACCGGAGGCCGTGGTCGGGCACAGCCAAGGCGAGGTGCCCGCGGCCGTGGTCGCCGGAGCGCTGACCCTGGAGGAGGGCGCCAGGGTGGTCGCCGCCCGCAGCCAGGCGTTCGAGCGCATCGAGAGCGGCTCGGGCGGCATGGCCCTGTTGGGACTGCCGCTGACCGAGGTGGAGGAACTGCTCGCCGAGTACGGCGGATCGCTGTCGGTGGCCGTGGTGAACACCCCGGGTTCGGTGGCGGTGGCCGGCGCGGCGGACGCGGTGGGCGACCTCCTCGCGAAGCTGGCGGACCGGGACGTGTTCTCCCGCC
Organism: Streptomyces sp. NPDC046303; assembly: GCF_055588085.1. Lineage (NCBI taxonomy): Bacteria > Bacillati > Actinomycetota > Actinomycetes > Kitasatosporales > Streptomycetaceae > Streptomyces > Streptomyces sp. NPDC046303. The sequence continues at coordinate 4,912 of NZ_JBVJFA010000078.1, read as the reverse complement.
GGATCAAGGCGGACCGGGCCGGACACTGCAGCCTGGTCGACCCCATGCTGCCCGAGGTGGAAGCGGCGCTGAGCGAGCTGCGCCCCCGCGCGACGACGGTGCCGATGTACTCCACGGTGACCGGCGCGCCGATCGCCGGAGAGGTCCTGGACGCCCGGTACTGGTGCCGCAACCTGCGGGAGCCGGTGCGCATGGACCTGGCGCTCGACGCGCTGCGCGCCGACGGCTTCGGCGTGTTCACCGAGGTCAGCGCGCATCCGCTGCTGGCCATCCCGCTGACCACGTTCACCGCCGACAGCGGCGGAGTGGTCGTGGGCAGCCTGCGCCGGGACCACGGCGGCCTCGCGGAGATCGTGCGCGGCCTCGGCGAACTGCACGCCCACGGCCATCCGGTGGACTGGAACCGGGTCATCGACGGGCCCGGCCGCCTGATCGACCTGCCCGGCTACGCCTTCCAGCGGCAGAGCTACTGGATCGACGGCGGAGCCCGTCCCCGGCAGGAACGGCAGGCACCCCCCGCGAACCTGGCGGCCCGGCTGGCGGCACTGCCCGAGCCGGCCCGTGCCCTCACCGTGCTGGAGGCCGTGCAGGACGTGCTCCGCGGCGTCCTCGGACTCGGCGAACCCATGCCCGTGGACGAGCGGTTCCAGGAACGCGGGCTGGATTCGATGATGGCCCTGCAACTGCGCAACCGGCTCAGCGAGGTGACCGGCACACCGCTGCCGTCGACCCTGGCCTTCGAGCACCCCACGCCTCAAGCGGTCGTCGACTATCTGCTGGCCCACGCCTTCTCCGAGCTGCCGCCCGCCGGTCCGCCGATGGAACGCGCCGAGCGGCGCGACGTCCACCCGGCGACCGAGGGCCAGCGCCGGCTGTGGTTCCTGGAACGGATGCACCCGGATTCCGCGCAGTACAACGCCGTCCTCCGGCTCGAGGCGGAGAGTCCCCTGTGTCCGGAGACGTACGGCCTGGCACTGCGCGCGGTGATGGAACGTCACGAGGCGCTGCGTACGGGACTGGAACTCCGTGACGGCGAACTGGTCCAGGTCGTGCACCAGGAGTTCACCGTTCCGCTGCGACACGAGCGGGTGGCCGGCGCCGATGAGCTCGACCGGACGCTGCGCGCGGAGGAACGGATCCCGTTCGCGCTGGACGCCGAGACCCTGTTCCGCTGCCTGCTGGTGGAATGCGGCGGGACCTGGACCATGTGCTTCACGCTCCACCACGCCATCACCGACGGCTGGTCGCTGTCCCTGCTGCTGAACGAGCTGTACGAGACGTACCGGGCCCTTGCCGGGCAGGACACCCTCCGGCTTCCGGACGTCCGGTACCACCTCGGTGACTACGCCCGATGGGAGAAGCGGTCCCTCGAGGAGGGTGCCTTCGCGCGTTCGCTCGCGTACTTCGAGTCCGAACTGGACGGTTCCCCGCGCCTGGAACTCCCCGCCCGGGACGCCGCCGAGGACGACCAGGGCGATGCCGTGCACTTCACCGTGCCCGCGGAGCTCCGGGCCTCCCTGGAGGAGCTGGCCACACGCAACTCCGTCACCGGGTACACCGTGTACGTCAGTGCCTTCGCGGTGCTGCTCGCCCGGTACACCGACCAGTACGACTTCAGCATCGGCACGATCTGGTCGGCGAGGGAGCTGCCGCAGGTCGCGGAGACCTTCGGATTCCTGGCGAACACCCTGCCGCTGCGCTGCGACCTGACCGGGGCGGTGTCCTTCGAGGACGTCCTCGCCCGCACGCACACCCGTGTGCGGGGGGTGTTCGAGCACCAGAGCGTTCCGCTGACCGAGGTCGTGCGCATCGCCGGCGGTGACCGGACCGGTGAGGAGAACCCGCTGTTCCGGGCGGTGTTCAACTACGGCGGGACGGCCTTCCCCACGATCGGAACGGGCGAGGCGGCCTGGCGGCTGCCCACGACGGGAAGCGTGTCCGGCAACGTCCAGGGCGCGTCGAAGTTCGAGCTGGGCCTCACGCTGACCGCCGACGGTGACGTCCTGCGCGGAGAGCTGGAGTTCCAGTCACACGTACTGGACCAGGACGCGGCCCGCCGTATGGTCGCCAACTTCGAGACCCTGCTGGCATCGCTGGCCGCCCAGCCCGCCCGTCCGGTCCGGGAGACCGAACTGCTCTGCGGTGCGGAACGCCGGTGGCTCGCCGAGCACGGCGGTGACGTCGCGGCCCGGCCCGCCGGGGAGACCGCATGCCGGCGGATCCTGGGCCAGGCGGCACGGACGCCCGACGCGGTGGCCGTGGTGTCGGACGGACGCGAGCTGACCTACCAGGAGGTGTCCGCGAGGGCCCGCGCGATCGCCCGGCGGCTGGCCGCACTGGGCGTGACACGGGGTGATCTGGTCGGTCTCTGCCTTCCCCGCACGGCCGATCTGCCGGTGGCGATGCTCGCCACGTGGATGGCCGGGGCCGCCTACGTTCCGCTCGACCCGGAGTACCCGAAGGCACGGCTGGACCATGTGGTGTCCGACAGCGGGCTGGAGGTCGTGATCTCGAGCGGCGCCCTCGCGAACGCCCTGCCGGACGGCCTGCGCGTGCTGTCCGTCGAGGAGATCGCCGAGGAGACCGCCGAGGACGGGCACGACGGACAGCCGGACGGCGCTCTGCCGCTCCAGCCGGAACCGTCCGACCCCGCCTACGTCATCTACACCTCGGGCTCGACGGGCACCCCGAAGGGCGTGGTGGTCGAGCACGCGCAGTTCGCCGCCTTCTGTCTGGCCATGGACCAGCGCGTCGGCGGGGGCGCCGACGGCACGTGGCTCGCCGTGACCAGCGTGTCCTTCGACATCTCCGGCCTCGAACTGCTGTGGACCCTGACCAGGGGCTACCGCGTGGTCATCGCCGGCGGAGAACTCGGCGCCTGGGCCGGGTACCGGCAGCACGGGCCGACGCACCTGCAGTGCACGCCGTCGCTGGCCAGGATGCTGCTGGCGGACGCGGGAGGCCGTGAGCTGCTCAGGGGGCTGCGGCTGCTCCTGGTCGGTGGCGAAGCACTCGATCGTGGCCTGGCCGACCGGTTGCTGCGGACCTGCGGCGGCGACGTGCTCAACATGTACGGGCCCACCGAGACCACGGTCTGGTCGACGACCTGGCGGGTCGAGCCCGGGCCGGTTTCGCTGGGATCGCCCGTGCTCGACACCCGGCTGGCCGTCCTCGACCGGCATCGGCAGCCGGTACCGCGAGGCTGCCGGGGTGAGTTGTGGATCGGCGGACGGGGTGTCGCGCGGGGCTACTGGAACCGTGCCGCGCTGACGGACGAGCGCTTCGTCGTGGACCCGTTCGCGGGTGCGGGGCGGATGTACCGCACGGGGGACGTGGTCCGCTACCGCGAGGACGGCTCACTGGAGTACTGCGGCCGCGTGGACAACCAGGTGAAGCTGGCCGGGCACCGCATCGAGCTCGGCGAGATCGAGTCCGTGGTCGCCGGGTGCCCCGGCGTGCGGGAGGCTGCCGCGGTGGTACGCGAGGACGCCGGCTCGGCGGCCCTGTGGGTGTACTACTCCGGGGACGCCGACCAGCAGGCCCTGGCCGAGCACGCCGCGGCGCGGCTGCCGGTGTCGATGCTGCCCTCTCGGTGGGTACGGCAGGAGAGCCTGCCGCTGACACCGAACCGCAAGATCGACCGGCTGGCCCTGGCCGCACTGCCCGCGCCGCAGCCGGAGCCCGCGGAACCGGCCGCCGCTGGTGACCGGGTGCGGGAGACGGTGGTCTCGGCCTGGTCGCACGTACTGGGACTGGCCGAGGTGGACCCGGACACCGGATTCTTCGAACTGGGCGGAACCTCGATGGCAGCGTTGCGGGTCCACGAGCGGCTCTGCGCCGCCCTGGACCGCGAGTTCCCGCTCTCGACGCTGTTCCGCTACTCCACGGTGCGGCAGCTCACCGCCTTCCTGCGCGGCGACGCCAGGGGTGCGGCGACCGCGGCGCCGGCGGGGGCGTCGGCCGGGGAGCGTCCGGACGAGGACGCGGTGGCGATCGTGGGTGTGGCCCTGCGCCTGCCGGGTGCGACGGACGCGGAGGAGTTCTGGGCGAACCTGCGGGGCGGGGTGGAGTCGATCCGCCGCTTCACCGACCGGGAACTGCTGGACGCAGGGGTGCCGAGGAGCGTGCTGGAGGATCCCGGGTTCGTCCCGGCCAAGGGCTACGTGGCGGACGCCGATCTCTTCGACGCCGAGTTCTTCCGATGCTCTCCGTCCGATGCGGAGAACATGGATCCGCAGCACCGGCTCTTCCTGGAAACGGCCTGGCAGGGTCTGGAGAACGCCGGCATCCTGCCCGGTGCCCACCCCGGCCGCATCGGAGTCTTCGGCGGAGTCGGCTTCGGCGGCTACGACCAGGGTGATTCCGAGGACGCCTCGGAGGTCTTCCGTTCGGCGATCGGCAACAAGAACGACTTCCTCGCGACCCGCCTGGCGCACAAGCTGAATCTGCGCGGCCCCGCGCTGACCGTGCAGACGGCGTGCTCCACGGGACTGGTGGCCGCGCACCTGGCCAGGCAGAGCCTGCTGCGCGGGGAATCCGACGTGGCACTCGTCGGCGCCTCCGCGTTCACCTTCCCCCTGGAACAGGGCTACCAGTACCAGGAAGGCTTCGTGGCCTCGCCGGACGGACACTGCAGGCCCTTCGACGCCGAGGGCGCGGGCACGGTCCTCGCCAATGGTGTGGTGGCGGTGGTGTTGCGGCGGCTGTCGGACGCGGTCGAGGCCGGGGACCGGATCTACGCGGTCATCCGCGGCAGCGCCATCAACAACGACGGATCGGACAAGGTCGGATTCACCGCGCCCAGTGTGAGCGGCCAGGCCACCGTCATCACCGACGCCCTCGCGGACGCCGGGCTGTCCTCCGCCGACATCGGCTACGTCGAAGCCCACGGCACCGCCACCGCCATGGGCGA
>NZ_JBVJFA010000077.1:0-6690 GCF_055588085.1 Streptomyces sp. NPDC046303 | reverse complement strand
AACGCTCGGCTGGGAAACCCCAGCCGAGCGCCTGCATAAACTCCTCGCGGCCTAAACAACCGACCACGTGTTGCAACGACCGCTAGAAACCGCCGTCGTTGCGCGGCGGCCCTTTCGCGTGTCCGTGAGCGTGCGCGCCGCTAGATCGTGCCGAGCTTGATGATCGACAGCAGGGCGATCAGCTGGATCGCGGAAGCGCCCAGCGCCTTCGGCCACGGCAGGTCGTGCGACTTGCCGATCAGCGCCGTGAACAGGGCGCCCGCCGCCACCCAGGTGGCCCAGCCCAGGACCTGTACCAGCCCGTTGTCGCCGCCCAGGAACACGGCGAAGAGCAGGCGCGGGGCGTCCGTCAGCGACATGACCAGCATGGACAGGCCCACGGTGGGCTGCCAGGCGCCGTCGCCGCCCAGCTGGCGGGCCAGCGTGTGGGTGACCGCGCCCAGGAGCAGCCCGCAGATCACGAAGGCCACGCCGGTGGAGAGGACGATCGGCACGGCCTTCGAGAGGGTCGCCTTGATCACGTCCTGGCGTGCCTCGTCGAGGCCGAAGACCGCGAGGAGCCCGTAGAGGAAGGTCACGGTCAGCGCCGGCCCCCAGACGGCGTAGTCGCGCATCTGGAGGAAGGTCTGCCCCGGCCGCATCACGATGCCGCGCAAGAGTTCCTTCCACGGCAGGCGCGGGCCGGACGGGGCGGCTGCGTCCGCGCCCGCCTGGTACGTCGCACCGTGGCCGTACGGTTCCTCGCCGACGGCGAAGACCTGGGTGTGCCCCGGGTTGTTGTCGTTGGTGTAGCCGCCGTGGCCGTACGGGGGCTGCGGCGGCTGCTGCTGTCCGTACGGGTCGAAGTACTCGGGCTCGCCGTGCCCCCCGGGGCCCGGCTGCGGCCACTGCTGCTGCGGCGGCGGGCCTGCGGGTGGGTAGGGCTGTCGGCCGTACGGAGGCGGTTGCTGCTGTCCGTACGGCTGCTGCCGCGGGGGTTGTTGCGGGGTGCGGTTGTTGTCCCGGCCGCGTCCGATCCTGAATCCAGCCACGTGATCGAAAGTACCTGGTCCTGCCGCGCCGCGTGGACGGGCGGGCGGAACCGGGGGCCTTTGCGGCTGACCTGTGACATCCCCTAGGGGACGGCAGGGTGTCCGGTTTACTCGTCTGCGTCGCATTCTGCGGGTCTTCGTTACGTTCCCGACGGAATATGCACATATCCGGGCCGTAGCTTCGTGTCCGTCGACGCCCCACAGAGCCAGAGCCAGAGCACGAGCACGAGCACGAGCACGAGAAGAGCACCCATCATGCGCAGCAGCCGCCGCACCCCCCTCCGTACCGCCGCCGTCGTCGCGGGCACGGCCGCAGTCCTGGCCCTTCCGGCCGGATCCGCCTTCGCGGACTCCCCGGCCGTTCCGGAGCCCGAGGTGCTGCCCGGCATCGAGCAGCCGCAGGTCGACCCGTCCGTGGACCCGTCCCTTCCGCCGACGAAGCCCACGAGGCCCGCGAAGCCCACCACTCCTCCGGTCAAGCCGACCGCCGGGGTCCGGGCGTACGTCACCACCGTGAAGCTGGCGGACGGCTCCGTGGCCAAGGTCTACAAGATCGGCGACAACCACTTCGAGGCGGACGTCTTCGCCGGCTCCACCCGGGTGGACACCCTGGTCGGCAAGGGCGGCGCCGCCGCGTACGGCCAGAACAACGGTCTGCACGTCGTCCTCCAGCCGAACGGCACCGTGACCTCGTGGATGGACGGCGGGAAGAAGCCGGAGCCGCAGGTCACGCCCGAGGTCAAGAAGGAGAGCTCCGTGCGGATCACCATGCCCGACGGACGCATCGCCAAGCTGGTCGACGGCGCGAACGGCAAGTACGTCAAGATCTCGATGCCGAACGGCACCTCCCTCGGCACCATCGACCTGAAGAACCCGAGCGCGCTGAACGACGGCTGGACGTACAAGCTCGTCCGGGACGGCAAGCGCGTGAAGTTCGTCGTCATCGACGGCAAGGGCGGCGGGAACAGCTGGGTGTACGACTTCAGCGGCAAGCTGATCGAGCGGTACACCGTCCAGAAGGACGCGAAGAAGGACGCGAAGAAGGACGCGAAGAAGGACGCGAAGAAGGACGCGAAGAAGGACGCGAAGAAGGACGTGAAGCAGGGCGAGGCCAAGCCGGCCGCCGGGAAGGTCGTTCCGAGGGGCGGCGTGAAGGCCGGCGCCGAGGGGGCCGCCCCGCCGGAGGGCGACACCCCGAAGCTGCTCGCCGCGGGCGGCGGGATGGCCGCGGTGGGCGCCGCCGGTCTCGGCTTCGCGATGCTGCGCCGCCGGTCCTCCTGACCAGGTCTGACCCGGTATGACACGACGGAACGGCCGGTCCCCCGGGTGGGGGACCGGCCGTTCCGTGTGTGGTGCGGGTTGCGGGTTGCCGGGTCCTACTTGGCGTCCTCGGGCTTCGGCTCGAGCTTCGCCTCGGCAGCCTCAGCAGCCTCAGCGACCTCACCCTCCGGCTCGTCCACCGGCTCCGGCTGCGGCTCCGGCTGCGGCTCCGGTGCCTTCACCGACTCCAGCAGCAGCTGCGCCACGTCCACGACCTGCACGGACTCCCTGGCCTTGCCCTCGTTCTTCTTGCCGTTGACCGAGTCGGTGAGCATGACCAGGCAGAAGGGGCAGGCGGTGGAGACGATGTCGGGGTTCAGGGACAGCGCCTCGTCGACACGCTCGTTGTTGATGCGCTTGCCGATCCGCTCCTCCATCCACATCCGCGCGCCACCGGCGCCACAGCAGAAGCCCCGCTCCTTGTGGCGGTGCATCTCCTGCTGCCGCAGGCCCGGCACGGCCGACATGATCTCGCGCGGCGGCGTGTAGACCTTGTTGTGCCGGCCCAGGTAGCACGGGTCGTGGTACGTGATGAGCCCGTCCACCGGCGTGACCGGCGTCAGCCGGCCCTCGTCGATCAGGTGCTGGAGCAGCTGCGTGTGGTGGATGACCTCGTACTCGCCGCCCAGCTGCGGGTACTCGTTCGCGATGGTGTTGAAGCAGTGCGGGCAGGTCGAGACGATCCGCTTCGCCGACTTCGGCTTCTTCGTCTCCGGGTCGTCGTCGTCCTCGCCGAACGCCATGTTCAGCATGGCCACGTTCTCCTGGCCCAGCTGCTGGAACAGCGGCTCGTTGCCCAGGCGGCGCGGCGAGTCACCGGTGCACTTCTCGTCGCCACCCATGATCGCGAACTTGACGCCCGCGATGTGCAGCAGCTCCGCGAAGGCCTTGGTGGTCTTCTTGGCCCGGTCCTCCAGGGCGCCGGCGCAGCCGACCCAGTAGAGGTAGTCGAACTCGGAGAGGTCCTCCGCGTCCTTCCCGATGATCGGGACCTCGAAGTCGACCTCCTTCGTCCACTCGACGCGCTGCTTCTTGGCCAGCCCCCAGGGGTTGCCCTTCTTCTCCAGGTTCTTGAGCATCGTGCCGGCCTCCGACGGGAAGGCCGACTCGATCATCACCTGGTAGCGGCGCATGTCGACGATGTGGTCGATGTGCTCGATGTCGACCGGGCACTGCTCCACGCACGCACCGCAGGTCGTGCAGGACCACAGCACGTCCGGGTCGATGACGCCGTTCTCCTCGGCGGTGCCGATCAGCGGGCGCTCGGCCTCGGCGATTGCGGCGGCCGGGACGTCCTTCAGCTGCTCCGCCGTCGCCCTCTCGTTGCCCTCCATGTCCTTGCCGCCACCGGCGAGCAGGTACGGGGCCTTGGCGTGGGCGTGGTCGCGCAGCGACATGATCAGGAGCTTCGGGGACAGCGGCTTGCCGGTGTTCCAGGCCGGGCACTGCGACTGGCAGCGACCGCACTCCGTACACGTGGAGAAGTCGAGGATGCCCTTCCAGGAGAACTGCTCGACCTGGGAGACGCCGAAGACGTCGTCCTCGCCCGGGTCCTCGAAGTCGATCTCCTTGCCGCCGCTCGTCATCGGCTGGAGCGCGCCGAGCGCGGTCGCGCCGTCGGCGTTCCGCTTGAACCAGATGTTCGGGAAGCCGAGGAAGCGGTGCCAGGCGACACCCATGTTGGTGTTGAGGGAGACGACGATCATCCAGATCAGCGAGGTGCCGATCTTGATCATCGCGGTGAAGTAGATGGCGTTCTGGAGCGCGCCGAGGGACATCCCCTTGAAGGCCAGCACCAGCGGGTACGAGGCGAAGTACGCCGCGTCGTAGGACTCCACGTGGTGGATCGCGCCCTCGAGGCCGCGCAGGGCCAGGATCGCCAGGCCGATGGTGAGGATGACGTACTCGACGAAGTACGCCTGCCAGGCCTTCGAGCCGGTGAAGCGGGACTTGCGGCCCGCCCGGGAGGGCAGGTTCAGCAGGCGGATGACGATGAGGACGAGGATGCCCACGACCGTCATCAGGCCGATGAACTCGATGTACATCTCGAACGGCAGGAACCCGCCGAGGACCGGCAGGGTCCAGTCGGCCTGGAAGAGCTGGCCGTACGCCTGCGCCAGGGTCGGCGGCAGCGTCAGGAAGCCGACCGCGACGAACCAGTGCGCGAAGCCGACGATGCCCCAGCGGTTCATGCGGCTGTGCCCGAGGAACTCCCGGACGAGGGTGAGGGTTCGGGCCTTCGGGTCGTCCGTCCGGCTGCCCGCCGGGACGGGCTGGCCGAGCTTCACGAACCGGTAGATCTGCGCCACGGCTCGGGCGAGCAGCGCAACGCCGACCACGGTCAGGACCAGCGACACGATGATCGCGGCGAGTTGCATGGGAGGGCTCCTCGGGCGGCACTTACTAAGCGGTAACTTATGCAGTCAAGGCCTGAGGTTACCCATTCCCGACGCCGCAATGTAGCCGAGCGTGCGGTGATCTGTGTCGCTCAGGCTTGCCTATGACGGTAGGCCGCCCGCGGGGTCTGCGCCAGGATCGCCAGGTCCATCCCCAGCCAGTGGTTCTCCACATAATGCCGGTCGAGCAGCGCCATCTCCTCCCAGGGCAGGTCGGAGCGTGCGCTGACCTGCCACAGGCCGGTCACTCCGGGCCGTACGAGGAGCCGGTCGGGGCGGTCCGTACGGGGCCCCGGGCGCGGCCCGACCAGCGACATCTCGCCGCGGAGCACGTTGAGCAGCTGGGGCGCCGAGTCCAGGGCGCAGCGCTCCAGGGCGGCTCCGGCGCGGCCCGCCTCCTCCGTGCGCAGCCGCCAGGTCCGGAACGGCCGCCCGCCCAGGCCCGCGGCGGGCTCCCGTACGAAGGCCCGGCCGCCCTGGGTGGCGTACAGGAACCCGGCGGCGACGGCCAGCGGAAGGGCGAGCAGGGCCAGCAGGACCACCGCTCCGACGAGGTCGACCACCCTCTTCGCCGGCGGGGCCGCGGGTGCGCGCACCCGCAGCCGGGGGGTGCTGAGTGTCAGCGGCATGCCAGCACCGTGCCGTACGCCTCCGGCGGTGCCCGGGTGCCGCGCGGCAGCGGTGCCCCGTTCGGGTGCGGCCCGCCTCGTGGATTTTGGCGGTGCCGCCCGGGAGGGTTGCGCGTAAGGGTGGGCTAAAGGTTGAGTCGAGACGACTCAGGTCTGTTGACGCCCGCGCGACGTTGGGGCATCCTTGAGTCTGTTGCACTCAAGTCAGCTGGAGGAATTGAAATGGCACGTGCGGTCGGCATCGACCTGGGCACCACTAACTCCGTCGTCAGCGTTCTGGAAGGCGGCGAGCCCACCGTCATCACCAACGCCGAGGGCGCCAGGACCACGCCGTCCGTCGTCGCCTTCGCCAAGAACGGCGAGGTCCTCGTCGGCGAGGTGGCCAAGCGCCAGGCGGTCACGAACGTGGACCGGACCATCCGCTCCGTCAAGCGCCACATGGGCACTGACTGGAAGATCAACCTGGATGGCAAGGACTTCAACCCGCAGCAGATGAGCGCCTTCATCCTGCAGAAGCTGAAGCGCGACGCCGAGGCGTACCTGGGTGAGAAGGTCACGGACGCCGTCATCACCGTCCCGGCCTACTTCAACGACTCCGAGCGTCAGGCGACGAAGGAGGCCGGTGAGATCGCGGGCCTGAACGTCCTGCGCATCGTCAACGAGCCGACGGCCGCCGCCCTGGCCTACGGTCTCGACAAGGACGACCAGACCATTCTCGTCTTCGACCTCGGTGGCGGCACCTTCGACGTGTCGCTCCTCGAGATCGGCGACGGCGTCGTCGAGGTCAAGGCCACCAACGGTGACAACCACCTCGGTGGCGACGACTGGGACCAGCGCGTCGTCGACTACCTCGTGAAGCAGTTCCAGAACGGCCACGGCGTCGACCTGTCCAAGGACAAGATGGCGCTCCAGCGTCTGCGCGAGGCCGCCGAGAAGGCGAAGATCGAGCTGTCCTCCTCCACGGAGACCTCGATCAACCTGCCCTACATCACGGCTTCCGCCGAGGGCCCGCTGCACCTGGACGAGAAGCTCACGCGCTCGCAGTTCCAGCAGCTCACCGCGGACCTGCTCGACCGCTGCAAGACCCCGTTCCACAACGTCATCAAGGACGCCGGCATCCAGCTGTCCGAGATCGACCACGTGGTCCTGGTCGGCGGCTCCACCCGCATGCCGGCCGTCGCCGAGCTCGTCAAGGAGCTCACCGGCGGTCAGGACGCCAACAAGGGCGTCAACCCGGACGAGGTCGTCGCCATCGGCGCCACCCTCCAGGCCGGTGTGCTCAAGGGTGAGGTCAAGGACGTCCTGCTCCTCGAC
>NZ_JBVJFA010000076.1:0-7886 GCF_055588085.1 Streptomyces sp. NPDC046303 | reverse complement strand
TTGATGCCGTCGATCAGGGAGTGCCGGCAGCCGTACTTGTTGTCGAACTTCGACTTCGTCACGGCGTCGTTCACGTTGATCGCCGGGAAGAGGAGGGTGCCCTCGGCCATCATCTCGTACAGGCGGTGGACACCGGTGGTGGTCTCCTCCGTCACGCCGCGGATCTCGGACGCGAGCTGCGTCCACTTCTGCGGGGACTCGCCCAGGGTGCGGTTGAGCAGCGTGAGGATGTGCGCGTACTCCTCGGAGTCCGCGGTCGAGGGGTCCGGGGCCGCGCCGGCCTTTTCGAACTCGACGCCCTTGTGGACGAGGAGGGTGGCGTCACCGCCGTCGTCGAGGATCATGTTCGGGCCGCCGGTGGGGGTGTTCGGCCAGGTCAGCGCCTGCTCCGTGCACCACCAGTACTCCTCCAGCGTCTCGCCCTTCCAGGCGAAGACGGGGACGCCCTGCGGGTTCTCCGGGGTGCCGTTCGGGCCGACCGCGATGGCGGCGGCCGCGTGGTCCTGGGTGGAGAAGATGTTGCAGGAGGCCCAGCGGACGTCGGCGCCGAGGGCGACGAGGGTCTCGATGAGCACGGCGGTCTGCACGGTCATGTGCAGGGAGCCGGTGATGCGGGCGCCGGCCAGCGGCTGGGCCTCCGCGTACTCGGCGCGGATCGACATCAGGCCCGGCATCTCGTGCTCGGCCAGCGTGATCTCCTTGCGGCCGAAGGCGGCGAGGGAAAGGTCTGCGACCTTGAAGTCCATGGGTGCTGCTCCTCATGGTTCGAGAGGGTGGGTACGGCTGAGCCGTGCGCCTGCCGTGCGTGAGCAGGAAGCGGCGCACCGAGCACAGTCCGTCGGGGGCCCTCTCTCCCCTCGGCCGGTCACGAGGACCGCCCGACCGCCATCAGCAGCGACGCCTGACACTGATGACGAATCTACACCGATCAGCCCAGCGTCCCCCAGTGGGCCGGGGGGCAAGTCGCGGCCGTGGTCCGGGTCCTGCGGTGAGCACGTTCAGGGCCTTTCGGACTTTTGATGCATCCCTCACCTGGGAAAGGATGCCGGTGGATCGGAATCGGACCGCGTGCACGCGCGTGCGGTGCGATCCCGCAGGCCGCCCACGGCTTAAGGAGATCTCAAGTGACCAGTCCGGCAGGCCCTTCCGGGGGTGGCCAGAGGCGCCTGAAGCTGATCGCCGTCACGGCGTGTCCCACCGGGATCGCGCACACCTACATGGCCGCGGAGAAGCTCCAACAGGCGGCCGATCGCCTCGGCATCGAGATGAAGGTGGAGACGCAGGGCTCCATCGGGGCCGAGAACGTCCTGTCTGACAACGATGTCAGCGAGGCGGACGGCGTCATCATCGCCGCCGACAAGGAGGTCGATCGCGAGCGCTTCGCGGGCAAGCGGGTCCTGTCCACCGGTGTCGCGGACGGCATCCACAGGCCGGAGGAGCTGATCGAGCGCGTGCAGGGCGCGCCCGTGCAGGCCGGTACGGCCGGGGGCGGGGCCAGTGGCGGCGGGAGCGGGGCCGGCGGCGGAGGGGGCGGGGCCGGGGGCGGCGGGCACCAGCGCAGTGCCGCGTACAAGGCGCTGATGAACGGCGTCTCGCACATGATCCCGTTCGTGGTCGTGGGCGGTCTGCTGCTGGCCGTCTCGATCGCGCTCGGCGGGCGTTCCACGCCGCAGGGCATCGAGTTCGACGAGGACTCGTTCTGGTTCTACGTCAACGCGCTGGGCGGTCTCGGCTTCAAGCTGATGCTGCCGATCTTCTCCGGCTACATCGCGTACGCGCTCGGCGACCGGCCCGCCCTCGTACCGGGCATGATCGGCGGCTTCCTCGCCGCCGACGCCGTCAACATCTACGGGGCCGATGCCAACGCGGGCTTCCTCGGAGCGATCGCGACCGGCTTCCTGGCGGGCTATCTGGTCGTCTGGATCAAGAAGGTCAAGGTCCCCACGTTCGTCCGGCCGATCATGCCGATCATCGTGATCCCGATCCTGTCGACGGTCGTGCTCGGCCTGTTCTACATCTACGTGATCGGCCGGCCCATCTCCTGGGCGTTCACGCACCTGACCGACTGGCTGAACGGGATGACCGGCTCCAGTGCGATCGTGCTCGGCGCGCTGATCGGCCTGATGATCGCCTTCGACATGGGCGGCCCGGTCAACAAGACGGCCTTCCTCGTCGCGGTCGGCCTCATCGGCACCAACAACGCGGTCATGGGCATGGCCGCCGCCGCGATCCCCGTCATGCCGCTCGGCCAGGGCCTGGCGACGCTGCTGCGCCGCACGCTCTACTCCGGCCAGGAACAGGAGACCGGCATCGCCGCGCTGTTCATGGGCTTCTTCGGCATCTCAGAAGGTGCCATTCCGTTCGCTGCCGCCCGGCCGGCGCAGGTCATCCCGGCGAACATGTTCGGCGGCGCGGTGGCCGGCGCCGTCGCGGGCCTGTCCGGGGTCGAGGACTCGGTGCCGCACGGCGGCCCGATCGTCTCGCTGTTCGGCGCCGTCAGCGGGGTCGCGATGTTCTTCGTCGCGATCGCGGCGGGCACGGTCGTCACCGCGCTGACCACCAACGCGCTCATCGAGATCAAGCAGCGCCGGAACGGCGGGAGCGCGCCGCGGGCGGCCGCCCCCGAGCCGGTCCTGGCCGGTGCGGGCGCGGCCGCCGTGGGGGCGCGGGCCGCGTCCTCGGCGGGAGCAGCGGCCCCGGCCGCCGGGCAGCCGGAGGTGCTCTCCGGGTATCTGACGGAGCGGACGGTGAAGACGGAGCTGGCCTCCCGTGACAAGGAGGCGGCGATCCGCGAGATGGCGGAGCTGCTGGCCTCTACCGGCAGCGTCCGGGACGTGGACGAGCTCGTACGGGTCGCCCTCGCGCGCGAGGCGCAGGGCACGACCGGCCTCGGCGAGTCGATCGCGATCCCGCACGCCAAGACGGACGCGGTGGCCCGGCCCACGGTGGGCTTCGCCCGGTCCGGGGAGGGCATCGAGTGGGGCGCCCTGGACGGGACGAGGGCCCGGCTGATCTTCATGATCGCGGTGCCGGAGGCGGCCGCCGGTGACGAGCACCTGCGGATCCTGGCGCTGCTGTCGCGCAAGCTGATGGACGGCGGCTTCCGGGAGCGCCTGCAGGGCGCTCCGGACGGGCCGGCGATCCTGGACGTGCTGCGCGAGATCCGGTAACCCTCGCGCGCCGGAAGCCTTCCGTCCCGTCGGGCCCCTCTTCACCCTGGTGGCGAGGGGCCCGACGGCATTCCGTACGCTGCCCGCTCATATGGCGCTTCGGAGGGGACGGGTCGATGGAACACGGGCGGGGCCGCAGACGCGGCATCTGGGCAATCGTGCTGCTGGTGGCCGGCGGGCTGATGGTGCTCGGCGGGACGGTCCGGGGCGCGATGGAGGACCAGCACACGCAGGTCGTCTACGACAAGAGGACCGTCCCGGGCGAGAACATGCGGCCCACGTACGAGGCGGGGGACAGTGCCTGGTTCTCCATGGGCGCCGACGGCGAGCACTTCGAGGTGTCGCGCCGGGACGTGGTGCTCGTCTCGATCCCGGAGTGGGTTCCGGACGGGCCGATGCTGTCGCGGGTGGTGGCGACCGGCGGCGACCGGATCGAGTACCGGCGGGGCGAGAGCACGCTCCGGCTCAACGGGCAGCCGCTGGACGAGCCGTACGTCCTGGACCGGTCGCTGCCTTCGATCGTGCCCTTCGACGTGACGGTGCCCGCGAACCACGTGTTCCTCATGGGCGACAACCGCGGGAACTCCAACGACTCCTCGCTGCACCTCGGGGAGGCGCAGCGGGGCGCCGTGCACGTGTCGGCGGTCATCGGCGAGGACGTCGCGCGCCCGACGGGTCTCCTGGTCGCGGGCGGGGCCGTCGTGGGCGGGACCGTCGTCTTCCTGGCCGGGGGCGGGCTGGGGGTGTGGGCGCTGCTCGTGCGCCGGCGGCGTCCGGAGCCGGTGCCACCGGTGCTGCCCGCACCCTGACCTCCGTCCGGAACGCCGGAAGGCCCTGGTGCGCCGCACGCGGCTGCACCAGGGCCTTCCTTCCGTGTCTCCGTGGCTACTTGGCCATGTCCGGGCGGTAGATGTCCGGCTCCAGGTAGATCACCCGGGCGATCGGGACCGCCTCGCGGATGCGGGCCTCGGCGGCGTTGATCGCGTCCGCCACCTGGGTCGCGGTGTCGTTGCCCTGGACGGCGATCTTGGCGGCGACCAGCAGCTCCTCGGGGCCGAGGTGCAGGGTCCGCATGTGGATCACCCGGGTGACCACGACCCCGTCGACGAGCGCGGCGTTGATCTTGTCGACCTCATCGGTGCCGGCGGCCTCGCCGAGCAGCAGGGACTTGGTCTCCGCGGCGAGGACGATCGCGATGACGATGAGCAGGACGCCGATGCACAGGGTGCCGATGCCGTCCCAGACGCCGTCGCCGGTGATCAGGGCGATGCCGACGCCGCCGAGGGCCAGCACCAGGCCGACGAGCGCGCCGAGGTCCTCCAGCAGGACGACGGGCAGCTCGGGCGCCTTGGCCCGCTTGATGAACTCGCGCCACGACAGCGTGCCGCGGACCTCGTTCGACTCCTTGATGGCGGTGCGGAACGAGAACGACTCGGCGATGATCGCGAAGACGAGCACGCCCACGGGCCAGTACCAGGCCTCGATCGCGTGCGGGTGCTTGATCTTCTCGTAGCCCTCGTAGATGGCGAACATGCCGCCGACGGAGAACAGCACGATGGAGACGAGGAACGCGTAGATGTAGCGCTCGCGCCCGTAGCCGAAGGGGTGCTGCGGCGTCGCCTCGCGCTGGGCCTTCTTCCCGCCGAGGAGCAGCAGGCCCTGGTTCCCGGAGTCCGCCAGCGAGTGGACGCTTTCCGCGAGCATCGACGAGGAGCCGCTGAAGAGGAATGCCACGAATTTGGCTACAGCGATGGCGAGGTTGGCAGCGAGTGCTGCCACGATCGCCTTGGTACCGCCCGACGCGCTCATGGGTGCTGGGTGTCCTTCCTGGCCGCTGACTTCCGGCCGCACATTGTTGCAGCTGCTGCGGCGGACGCTGCGTCAGACCACCACGGTGGCTCGGAAGACGGTGCCGGTTCCGGACAGTTCGACCTTTTCGCCCGCCGGGACGAAGACCGAGTCGCCGGGAGCCAGGGCCAGTTCGCCGGCGCGGGGTGAACCGGCCGTGCAGAGCACGATCTGCGGGGCGTCCTCCGGGAGCACACGGGAGGCCGCGCCGGGCGCGAGGAGGAAGCGGGAGAGCCGGAACTCGTCGATGGGGGCCTCGTAGACCTCCTCGCCGTCTCCCTCGGGGCGCAGCACGTGCGGGTCGCCGGACTCGAACTTCACGATCTTCAGGAGTTCCGGCACGTCCACGTGTTTGGGGGTGAGCCCGGCGCGCAGCACGTTGTCGGAGTTGGCGAGCAACTCGACGCCGAGGCCGCCGATGTAGGCGTGCGGGACGCCGGCGCCGAGGAACACCGCCTCGCCGGGCTGGAGCCGGAAGTGGTTGAGCAGCATGGCCGCGATGACGCCGGGGTCTCCGGGGAAGTCGTGGACGAGGTGCGCGTACGGGGCGTACGGGCCGCCCAGGCGGTCGGCGGCGGCCGCGGCCTCGGTGACGGTATGGGCCATCTCCTCGCGGTCGGCGGTCAGTACGGCGGTGAGGACTTCGCGCAGCGCGGCGTCCTCGGGATGGGCGCGCAGCAGGTCGGCGTACGGCTTGAGGGAACCGACGCCGAGGCCTTCGAGCAGCTCGGCCGACTGGAGCGGGGGCCGGAACCCGCACAGTCCGTCGAACGGGGTGAGCGCGCACAGCATCTCGGGCTTGTGGTTGGGGTCCTTGTAGTTGCGGTGGACCGCGTCGATCGGGATGCCGCGCCGCTCCTCGTCCTCGAAGCCGGCCTTGGCCTGGGCGAGGTCGGGGTGGACCTGGAGGGAGAGCGGGGCGCCGGCGGCGAGGATTTTGAGGAGGAAGGGCAGCCGGGGGCCGAACCTGGCGACGGCGGCGGCACCCAGCTCGCGCTCGGGGTCGGCGGCGATGACGTCCGAGAGGGCCTGCTCCCCGGCTCCGCGGTCGATGCGGGACGGGGCGGCCGGGTGGGCGCCCATCCACATCTCGGCCTGGGGTTCACCGGTGGGCTCGACGCCGAGGAGCTGGGGGATGGCGGTGGTCGATCCCCAGGCGTAGGGGCGGATCGTGTTCGTCAGGCGGTCCATCGTCGTCTTCCTGGATAGAGCCGGGCACGGACGTGACCTCAGCTGTGTCCCCCGGAAGCCAACGCCAGGTAGGCGGTGGCGAAATCCGTGACGGCGAGGAGTTCGGCGAGCTGTTCCAGCTCCACTCCCTCCTCCGGTTCGAGCTCGCTGACGGCCGTGTCGTGGCTGAGGGCGAGCTCGCGTGCGGCGGGAGCGGCGGAGAGGCCGCCCGTCGGCCGGTCACGCAGCAGGACGATGCGGGCGCGCAGGGCCTGGGGCTCTTCGACCCGGTCGCGGAAGAAGTCTTCGGGGTCGGCCCCGGCGGCGAACGAGCCGGCGAGCAGCACCCCGTGGGCGGGAAGTGCCTCGGGGAGGGCCGCGGCCAGTGCGGGCCGGCCGGCGAGTTCGGCGAGGGTGGCGGCGAAGCGGCGGCCCGCGGGGCCGGCGCCGGTGCCCTCGCTCCAGATGAGCGGGAGGGTGTCGGCCAGCTCGGCGGCGAGGGTCTTGGCCGGGTTGGAGTAGGTGGCGATGGCGGGGCCGCAGCGCTCGGCGGTGCGGTCGAGCCGGTCGGCGACGAGCTGGAGGCTGTCGGGGGCGGCGCTGATCAGGCCGACCTTGTCGAGGAGCAGCAGCAGTGGCGTCAGCAGGGCCCACAGGGCGCCGGGTCCGGCCGCGGCGGACTCGTCGTACTCCTGGTACGGGGCCTTGGCCATCGGTACGAGGAGCCCGTGCGCGCCGTCCACGGCCTCGCTCAGCGGTGAGCGTTCGGGGGCGACGGCGACGACGTTGCAGCCGCGCCGGTAGGCCTGTTCGGCGAGGACGGCGAGGCCCGGCTCCGTGCCGTCGGTGGTGGCGATGAGCAGCAGGTCGACGGGGCCGGCCCAGCCGGGCAGGGTCCAGCGCAGGGCGCCGGAGGCGTGCGCGACGCCGGTGGGGTCCAGGCGGATGACGGGTGCGGAGGCTCCGGCGAGGGCGCCGAGGAGGTCGGCGACGCCGGTGGCGGCGGTGCCGGGACCGGCGATCATGACGGCGCGGGGGCGGCCGTCGGGGCGCAGGTCACCGAGGCCCGCTTCGGCCGCGTGCCGGGCCGCGGTACGGACCCTGGCCCCGGCCTCGGCGGCACCTCGGAGCAGTCCGCGCCGGTCGGCGCGGGCGAGATCGTCCGGTGCGTCGAGGAGCGACTCGTCGAGCATGGCGGCCTCCGGCGGTGTCGGCGCGGGTGGGGTCAGGCGGGGCGGCGGGCCTCGTCCACGAGGAGGACCGGGATTCCGTCACGGACCGGATAGGCGAGGCCGCAGTCCTGACCGGTGCAGATCAGCTCGGGAGCCGTTTCGTCGGCCGACTTGTCCTCGAGGGGCGCGTGGCAGGCGGGGCAGGCGAGGATCTCCAGAAGACCGGCTTCGAGCGGCATGGGGCGGGGTTCCCTTCGGGAATGCGGGTGGGCCGTGGTCAGCGTACCGCCGAGTCACCTGCGGTGCGGCCTGACGGGGCCCCTGGGCTGCGGGGTTCGGGTGCGGCGCCGCCGCCGGGGCCCCCGCGCCTCAAACGCCGGCGAGGCTGAAGTGTGCCGCTGCGCGGCACCTTCAGCCTCGCCGGGGCGCTTAGGCGCGGATGAGGGCGAGGACTTCGTCGCGGACCTTGGCCAGCGTGGCCTGGTCGCGGGCCTCGACGTTCAGGCGCAGCAGGGGTTCGGTGTTG
>NZ_JBVJFA010000075.1:0-8031 GCF_055588085.1 Streptomyces sp. NPDC046303 | reverse complement strand
CCCCACCCCCCCCCCCCCCCCCCCCCCCCCCCCCCCCCCCCCCCCCCCCCCCCCCCCCCCCCCCCCCCCCCCCCCCCCCCGCCCCTGTTTCCGTTCCTGCCGGCTCGAGGGCGTGTCCCGGGTCCCAGTCAGAGGTCCTCCGCCGGTGACAAGCCGCACAGGACAAATCGGAACTACTAGAAGGTTTCGTAGATCCAGTCACCCGATTTGTCCAGCAGCGACCCAGTAGGGACCTGGTCAACCGAGTTCGTCACACTCACCACGTCTACGACTTCAGGTAGTAAAAGGGAGGTTTGGGGAAGTACGGGGGCCTGGGTTACCAAAGATGAGCCCACCCGGCACACAGCCCGACGTGCCGGGTCACTTCATGCCCGTGGCGGGCGTGAACACCGTCTTTATCCCCGGCCCCGGAGGTCTCCTACATGTCCGCGAAGCGCGTCCTCACCCGTCGTACCCGTATCGCCGCCGGCGCAACCGCTCTCGGTGCAGTGCTGGCCCTCGGGGCCGGGACGACCGCCGCCTTCGCCGACACGACGCAGACCGCCCTGGCCGGCACCGCCGAGCTGGTGGCCGCGCAGGCCGCGGCCCAGGCCGCCGGCGCCGCGAACGAGGCGAGCGCCAAGAAGACCGGCCTGTGGGACAAGCCGGTCGAGAAGTACACGCTGTCCGCGACCTACGGCAAGGGCGGCAGCATGTGGGCGTCCAAGCACTCCGGCCAGGACTTCGCCGTCCCGACCGGCACCCCGGTCGACGCCGTGGCCGCCGGCACCGTCGTCAAGGCGGGCCCCAACGGCGGCGGCGACGGCCCCGCGTACGGCAACGCCATCGTGATCAAGCACGCGAACAACATGTACTCGCAGTACGCGCACCTCTCGAAGATCCAGGTCAAGGTCGGCCAGAAGGTCGCCGTGGACCAGCAGATCGCGCTGTCCGGCAACACCGGCAACTCCAGCGGCCCCCACCTGCACTTCGAGATCCGGACGACCCCGAACTACGGCTCGTCCGTCAACCCGGTGGCCTTCCTGCGCACCGTCGGCGTCACCATCTGACCCCCCCCTGACCCTCCTCAGGGGCCCGGCAGGGCTCAGGTGAGCAGCCAGGAGTGGGACGGCTTCGTCGTGGCGGGCAGCTTGCCCTCCTTGTACGCGGCCGCCTGCTCGGGCGAGAACGCCGACTCGTAGACCCGGATGTTGTGCATGGCGCCCTGCCACGCCCCGGTCCAGATGTTGTGGTGCCGGGAGCGGCCCAGCTGCAGCGGGCCGGGGGCCTGCCAGATGCCCGGCACGGCGGCCTCGCCGGCCTTCTTGCCGTCCACGTAGAGCGTGATGGTCTTCTTCTCCGCGTCGTACGAGCCCATCAGCATGGTCGCCGTCTTGACCATGGGCAGGCCCTCGGCGACGACGGTCTGCGTGGTCGCCGCGGCGCCCTTGTCGCCGGTCTGCACACGGAAGATCCAGGCCTGCTTGCCGTTCACCTCGTTGATGCCGAGCTCGAACGAGAACGACTCCCCGTCGCCCTGGCTGACGGCGATCCGCGCGCCCTTGGCGGCCGAGTTGTACAGGCGGGCCGTGACGCTGAAGCTCTTGGTCACGTCCACGGCCTGCTCGGAGGCCTGCGCGTAGGACTTCGACGTCCCCTTCGAGACGACCTGGAACCGCTTGCCCACCGGTCCGACCGACATGTCCGAGCCGAGCCGGATGCCGATCTTCCCGTTGCTGTCGCGCAGCAGCGTCGGGTCGCCCTCGACGGTGGGGGAGTACGCAGCCGGCGAGCCCGAAGGGCCGCCCGGTGAGGCGGACGCGGACGCCGAGGGGTCATCGACCGGGTCCGCCGGGTCGTCGCCCTTCCCCAGCAGGAAGAACGTTCCGCCACCGGCCAGCAGCGCGAGTACGGTCACCCCGCCGCCCAGCATCCACAGCCGCTTCTTGCGCCGCTCGGCCGCCGAGCGGTCGGCCATCGCCTCCCAGTCCGGCTGATCGCCGAGGGGCGCCACCGGTATGCCCGGCTGCGCCGGGGACCACGGCGTCTGCTGCGCCCCGGGGTCCTGGCGGTACGGGTCCGGCTGGTGCCCGTCCGGCTGGTACGGGTTCGGCTGGCCCTGCTGCGGGTAGCCGTAGCCGCCGCCGTCCTGGGCGGGTGGTCCGGGCGGGAAGCCGTAGCCGCCGCCCTGGGCGGGCGGTCCGGGCGGGAAGCCGTACCCGCCCTGCGCGGGGGGCCCCGGCGGGAACCCGTAGCCACCGCTCCCCGGGGCGGGCTCGGGCTGCGGGTTGCTCTGGGGATTCGTGCCGTCGGTCATGCCACGGATGCTAAGTCACGGACCTGCCGGACCGTACGGCCCGGTACCGATCCGGACCGCCGGACACCGCAGGCCCCGCCGCTCAGGACACCGCTCAGGACACCGCTCAGGACCCCGCCGCTCAGCGCTGCGGCGTGATCACCGGGAAGCTGCCCGTCGCCGTCGGCGCGTGCTCCGGCAGCCACAGCACCGCCACCGCGCCCGCAGCCGCGCCCTCACGGTCCGAGCCGCCCGGCGCGGCCACGTTGCGGAACGTCAGCCGGGCGCCCAGCACCCGCGCCTGGCCCTCGGCGATGGTCAGCCCCAGCCCGTGCCCCACGCCCGCGCGGTCCGTCGACCCGGTGCGGAAGCGGCTCGGCCCCTCGCGCAGCAGCGCCTCCGGGAAGCCCGGCCCGTGGTCCCGGATCCGCACGACCCGGCCCTCCACGTCCACCTGGACCGGCGGCCGCCCGTACCGCGCGGCATTGGCCAGCAGGTTGCCCAGGATCCGCTCCAGGCGCCGCGGGTCGGTGCTGACGATCTCGTCCGCGACGACCCGTACCGACGCCTCCGGCATCAGCGCCGTCACCCGCCGGCTCACGAACTCGCCCAGCGCCACGTCCTGCAGCTCCGCCCGCTCGGAGGCACTGTCCAGCCGGGCCACCTCCAGCACGTCCTCGACCAGCACCCGCATCGCCTGCGCGCGGTCCCGCACGAGCTCGGTCGGCCGGCCCGGAGGCAGCAGCTCCGCCGCCGTCAGCAGGCCCGTCACCGGCGTCCGCAGCTCGTGCGCGATGTCCGCGGTCACCCGCCGCTCGGCCTCCAGCCGCTGCTGGAGCGCATCGGCCATGGCGTCCACCGCCCGCGCGAGGTCGTCCGTCTCGTCCCGTACGACGCCCCCGACCGCGTCCCGCACCCGTACTTCGGGATCCCCGTGCGCCACCCGCTGCGCGGCCGCCGCGGCCTTGCGCAGCCGGCGCGAGATCTGACCGCCGATGAGCACGCCCAGCGCCGAGCCGCCGATGACCGCGGCCGGGGTGCCCACGACCAGCGCCCGGTCCAGGTCGCGCACCATGTTGGCGCTCTCCCGGAACTGCGTGTGCAGCGACAGCACCTGCCCGTTCTCGAGCGGCACCGCCGCCCACACCTCCGGAGCCCCCTTCGCGGACTCCTGGACGTAGGTGCCGCGCCGCCCGGAGCGGGCCTTCTCCCGCAGCGGGGCGGGCAGCTCGGGGTCGTTGAGCTTGGCGCCCATCGGCGGCTTGCGGCCGGCCTCGGCGTTGCGGGAGATGAACTGCACGCGGTCGAGCTGCACCTCACGGGCGCTCTCCAGCATCGACACCCGGGCAGCGCTGTGCACCACCAGGCTCAGCGCGATCGCCGTGAGGGCGCCCACGGCGGCGACGGCGATGGTGATCTTCCAGCGGATCCCCGTGCGGAAGGTGAACCGTCTCATGCCTTGAGCTTGTATCCGAAGCCTCGGACCGTTTCGATCCGGTCCTGTCCGATCTTGGTGCGCAGCCGCTGGACGTGGACGTCGACGACGCGGGTGTCCCCGCCCCAGTCGTAGTCCCAGACCCGCTCCAGCAGCCGGTCGCGCGACAGTACGGTGCCGGGCGCGGAGGAGAACTCCAGCAGCAGCCGCATCTCGGTCGGGGTCAGGGCCACGGCCGCGCCCGCCTTGCGCACCTCCATGCCCTCGGTGTCGACCTCCAGGTCGCCGAAGGAGAGCACCCCGCGCTCCGCGTCCTCGTCCTCCTCGGAGCCCGGGCCGCCGCCCCGGGAGCCGCCGGCGTGGCCGAAGCGGCGCAGCACCGCGCGGATCCGGGCGACGAGCACCGACCCGTCGAAGGGCTTGGTGACGTAGTCGTCGGCGCCCGCCTCCAGGCCCAGCACCACGTCGATGGAGTCGGCGCGCGCCGACAGCATGATCACGGGGACGGTGGACTCGTCGCGGATGCGGCGGCACAGGCTCACGCCGTCCATGCCGGGCACCATCACGTCGAGGAGGGCGATGTCGGGCCGGTTCGCCCGGAAGGACTCCAGCCCGGACAGGCCGTCGGGCATGGCGGTGACCATGAACCCGTCGCGTTCCAGCGCCAGGGTCGTGGCCTCGCGGATGACGTCGTCGTCCTCCACGAACAGGACATGGGTCTCGGCCATGCGGGAGCCTCGCCTCGGTTCTTCGGTACTCGGTTCTGCGGCAGTCGGTCGTTCGGGGGTTACGGCTTGTGGGTGACGGCCGGAGCGGGCTGGCCGCCGTCGACCACGTTGCTGTACTCGGAGTGCACCCGGTCCTGCTCGGTGAACTTCTCCCCGGTCCAGCGGTACGTGATCACGTCCTCGCCCGACGGATAGGCGAGGGGATCGCTCTTCGCGTAGACCTGCTTCGTGACCACCAGATCGCCCCGGTCGATCTCCGCGTAGACGGGCGGCTGCTCGTCCGAGAAGACATTCTCGTACGTCGCGCCGTCCGCGCGGTACACGTACGAACCGCGTCCCAGCGCGTCGGCGCACGACAGGACGTTGACCACGATGTCGACGACGGCGCTGCCGGTGACCTTCCCGTAGCTCACGTCCACGGGGTACTCCTTGCCCGTGCAGGGCTTGAGGTCCCGCTTGATCTCGGCGCTGACCTTGGGGTCCGCCTTCAGCAGCGCCACCGGGTCGACCTTCTTCAGGGGCTTGCCGGACGTGGCCTCCGGCGCCCCGGCGGACGCCCCGGAGGAGGCCTCGGCGGAGGTTTCGGGGGAAGCGGCTGAGGGGGCGGTCTTGGCCACCGTGTCCGTACGTGCGGGGCCGCCGTCGCGCAGGCCCGTGCCCCCCGTGGCGCAACCGACCGCCAACACGGCTGTGCCGACGAGGACGATCGTCCCCGCCGACACCAAGACCAGCGAACGTCTGCCGGTCAGTCCTTGGCCATTCAGGCCGCGCACCGCTCACGCCCTTCGTACCGGATGGTGTGGTCACCGCGTTCCAGCGCGCGCATGTCCAGGTCCCGGCTCTCGAGCTCCTGCCGGAGGCGGGCCAGCGCGCGATGCAGCGTGCTCTTCACCGTACCCGCAGACATGCCGAGTGCGGCGGCCGTCTCCTCGGTGCTCATCTGCTCCCAGTGTCGCAGGACGACCACGCTGCGCTGCTTGGGCGCCAGCACCTTGAGGATGTCCATGAGCAGGGCGCGGTCGGCGCGCTGGTCGGTGCCGTCCTCGACGGAGGCGTCCGGGAGCTGCTCGGTGGGGACCTCTTCGAGCTTGCGGGCGCGCCACCACTCCGTACGGGTGTTGATCATGACGCGGCGGAGGTAGGCGTCGGCCAGGGACTTGTCGGCGATGCCGTCCCAGCGGCCGTAGGTGCGGACGAGCGCGGTCTGCAGGAGGTCCTGCGCGTCGGTGGGGTCCGGAACCAGGCGACGGGCGCTGCGCAGCAGCGCATCCTGCCGAGTGCGTACGTACTCCTCGAATTCGAGTACCTCGCCGTGCGCCATCTCAGACCGCCTCCGTTCCGTGCAACCGCTCTTCCGCTGCCTCACGGATCCGAAGGTACGGAGGGGTTGTCACGGGCCTGTGCGGGCCAGCCTTCGGTGGGCGCACGGACACCCATAGGTTGTGTAACAGTGCCCGTGAGCTGCGGTTTTCGCCGTTGGAAGCGGAATCGTCGAGTCAGCTTCGAGCCGGTTCCCCGCCGGCTTCGCGTCGGGCCCCGGTCAGGTCTGCGGAAGCCGGTACATGCCTCCCTCCAGCGGTTCCACCAGCCCGTCGGAGACCAGCCCGTCGAGCGCCCGGGCGCGCTGTACCGGCTCCTCCCACACGGTGTCGAGCACCGCCTGCGGAACCGGTCCCACGGCCTCCCGGAGCACGGCGAGCAGCCGGCCCCGCACCTGGCGGTCGGTTCCGGCGTACGTCTGCCCGCGCCGCGGCGGCCCGTCGTGCGCGGGCTTCCCGGCGAGGCGCCACGCGCACAGCCCGGCCACCGGGCAGCGGGCGCAGGAGGGGTTCTTGGCGGTGCACACCAGCGCGCCCAGCTCCATGGAGGCCGCCGCCCAGCGGGCCGCGGTGTCCTCGTCCGCGGGCAGCAGGGCCCGGGCCAGGCGCCGTTCGGCGGCGGTGGTGGCGTTCGGCGGGTACTCGACCCCGGTGGTGGTGCGCGCGAAGACCCGCCGGACGTTGGTGTCGAGCACGGCGTGCCGCTGTCCGTACGCGAAGGAGGCCACGGCGGCCGCGGTGTACTCGCCGATCCCGGGCAGCGCGAGCAGCTGCGCGTGCTCCCGCGGTACGTCGCCGCCGTGCCGCTCCGTTATCGCCACGGCCGCGCCGTGCAGCCGCAGCGCCCGGCGCGGGTAGCCCAGCCGGCCCCATGCGCGGACGGCCTCGCCCGGGGCCTCGGCGGCCAGGTCGGCGGGGCGGGGCCACCGGGCGAGCCACTGCTCGTACACCGGCAGGACGCGGCTCACGGGGGTCTGCTGGAGCATGAACTCGCTGACCATGACCCCCCAGGGGCCGGCCTCGGGGCGGCGCCAGGGCAGGTCGCGGGCGTGCTCGTCGAACCACGCGATGACGGGGGAGTGCAGTGCGTGGGAGACGGCGGGGGACTCGGGAGACTCGGGGGACTCCGGCGAGTCGGGGGATCCGGGCGAGGTGATGGGGGATGCAGTCATGACAGACGGCATCCTGGCACGTTTCGGACCTCTGGTCACCGACGGTACGCACGAGTGGGGCGGGCCGGGTCGGATGCGTGGCCGGATCCCGGCGGCCCGATTGCACCCGCAGGATGATCATCGGCAGAACAAGCCTGCCGCGCGGCATGGGGGGCACCGATCGGGCCGCGGACTCTCGTAAAGTTCCCTCCGTGGGATCTCTGCGCAATCCGGTCGGGCCGCTCCCCTCCTCCATCTACTGGCGACGGAGGGCTGTGCTGGCGTCCGTCGTCGCGCTCCTCGCGCTCCTCGCCGTATGGACCGTCAGCTCCGGCGGGGGGAAGTCGAGTACGAACGGCAAGGGCCAGAGCCACCCCGATCCCGTCACCTCGATCACCCCCGGCCCGGCCGGCACGGGGCCGGCGATCAGTCAGGCCCCGGGCGGACGCGACGAGTCGGGCGGCGGCGGCACCGGATCCGAGGGCGGCGGCGCCGCCGCGGGCGCGGGCAAGAACGGCGAACCGGGCGGCGGTACGGGCGCGGACGCGGGCACCGGTACGGGCGGCGCGGCCGGTCCGGGCTCCGGTACGGGCGGCGCCGCGGCTCCGGTCCCGGCCGACCCGGGCCTGCCCACGTGCGCGCCGACCGCGCTGCAGTGGGAGGTCAAGAGCGTGAAGAACGAGTACGAGGCGAACGAGAAGCCCCGTCTCGAACTCATCGCGCGCAACATCGCCGGTACCACCTGCAAAATCGATCTCGGCCCGAAGCAGGCGGTGGTGACCATCCTTCAGGCGGCCGGCAACAAGGCGGTGTGGTCCTCGGCGGACTGCCCGACGGGCCCGGGCAGCGCCTTCTTCCGGCTTCCCGCGCAGGGCGAGACCCGGCAGTCGGTGGAGTGGGACCGGCGGTTCAGCGCGGCCGACCAGTGCCAGTCGCCCCCGGCGGGGGTCGCGGGCCCGGACACGTACGTGGTCGAGGTCAAGTCCCCCGGCCTGCCGGTGGCCCGGACCTCGTTCGTCCTGAAGCAGGACTAGGGGGTGTCTGACGGAGGTCCGCGGCGTCGCGATGCCCGGCACGCACTCTCGCCGCACCGGCCGAAAGCCCAAGTACGTCCAGTACGCGG
>NZ_JBVJFA010000074.1:0-8749 GCF_055588085.1 Streptomyces sp. NPDC046303 | reverse complement strand
TCATCCAGCTGCTGAACACGACGCTGGAGAAGAACGACGCGACGGCGCGCCAGACGCTCCAGCGGGCGAAGGCGGCCGTCGACAACATCGGCTGAGCAAGCGCGGTGTGACGTAGGACAGTTGGTTGGTGGTACGGGGGGTCGTTGATGACGTCGTGGGACATTAAGCCGCAGGGTGTGCAGGGCCAGTTGAAGACGGTCGGCACGAACGCCGGCGAACTGGAAAAGGCTCTGAACGCCCTGCTGACAGCGATGTCGGAAGCGGCGCAGGCTGCGGGGACGGCCGTACCCGGCTCGGCGTCGGGGATGACCCCGCAGGGGCCGGTGGCCCCCGGCGCGGCTCCGGGTCCCGGTCATGCCTACCTGGCGCCGCAGAAGGCGATGGGCCCGGTCGCGGCCGCGCTGGGCGAGTATCTGACCGCCCGCAAGCCGGAGTTCAAATCGATGGCCGAGCGGATCGAGGCGTGCATCCTCGGCGCGGTGAAGGCCACGAACGAATACCTGGAAGGCGACCTCGACCAGGCCAAGGCCGCCCAGGACGCGGCGCGTGCCGTGAACCTTGACGTACTGCGTGACAAGCCGGGGGGCAAGAAGTGAGCGGGAACGCGCCGGTCGACCCGGCCGAGGTGCCGGTCTTCACCGGAGACCTGGCGGTACTGGACGAGAAGGTGAAGGCGATCTCGTCGGGCGGGGCCGCGGTCTCGACGAAGGCGAGCGACGTCCACACCAGCTTCGGCGGGATCCAGGCGTTCTACCAGGCCCCCGAGGCCGACCAGCTGTTCGCGACGACCAAGCCGGTCTCCGACCTGGGCCTGAAGCTCAGCTCCGACATGTGCACCATCGCCGGCGCCCTGGGCACGTACTCCCGCGACGCCGCCCCCGTCATCAAGAAGCTCGAGAGCCTCAAGGCGGAAGCCCAGTCCTTCCGCGAGAAGACCGACAAGGACGACAAGTGGCGTGAAGACGGCGATCTGATCGACGAGAACCTCGAGCGCCGCAACAAGATCGCCGAGGTCTGGGCCGAGTTCCAGGAAGTGGAACGGGCCGCCCACGCGAAGATCGTCGCCCTGGTCGGCGGCAAGCCGCTGAAGAAGGACGACGGTACCCACGGCGAGGGCATGTACGGCTACGACGCCGAAGTGCTCAAGCAGTCCAAGTCCCTGCCGTGGGGTGACGCGGTGGAGGAGTCGATCCCGGGCTGGCAGGTGTGGGAGCACGCCTGGGAGTTCGGCAAGGGTTTCGTCGTGGACGGTGTCTGGGGCACCCTCAAGGGCCTGGGCGGCCTCGTCGGACTTCAGGGCTGGGACACGTTCAAGCAGTCCTGGACGGGTCTGGCCAAGCTGGGCACCGGCCTCGCCATCATGTCGATCCCGGGCGCCGGCCCGCTCTTCCTCGCCGCCCCGGACGATAAACTCCCTTCCTGGCTGCGGGAGTCGCGCACCGCGATGAAGGAGACGGGCAAGGCCCTCCTGGCGTGGGACCAGTGGGGTTCGAACCCGGGTCGTGCGGCGGGTGCGGTCACCTTCAACGTGATCACCACGATCGCCACGGGTGGTACGGGCGGTGCGGTCTCGGGTGCGGGCAAGGCCGGTGCGGTCGCGAAGGCGTTGTCGCTGGCGGGCAAGACCGGCCGGGTCGTGGACCCGATGACGTACATCATGAAGGGCGCGGGCGCGGGCATCACGAAGGCTGGCGATGTGATGGCCGGCCTGAAGGGCCTGGGCAACATCGAGATCCCGAAGATCGACGACGGCGCGTTCTCCATGCCGGAAGGTGCCCTCAAGCTCCCCGACGGCTCGATCCAGCTCCCCAAGGGCACGGCGGTCCCGGACGGCGCGATCAAGCTGCCCAACGACACCATCAAGCTCCCCGAGGGCACCGCCACCCTCCCGCCCGGCACGGTCAAGCTGCCCTTCGACGACAGCCCGGCGAAGTACGTCGACGGGGAGGGCAACCTGTACAAGGAGGACGGCAGCGTCCTCCAGCGCGGTGACGAGGCCAAGGTCGAGAAGACCCCGCAAACGCCCCCCGCGAAGCCGGACGGGACCCCCGCGAAGCCGGACGGTAACCCCGTAAAGCCGGACGCGGACGCCCCCCTGCACGCCACCCCGGGCAAGACCGATCCGCCGGCCAAGGTCGACGGCCCGGGCACGGTCCACGCCGAGCCCCCGGCCAGGGTCGAGCCCCCGGTCAAGGTCGAGGTCCCGGAACGCGTGCCGGCCGGGGTCGGCGGCCGCGGCGACGAAAGCACCCGCCTCGGCTCCAACATCTCCGACCCGGTCCACCACGCCGACCACACCCCGGGCACCCGCCCGAACACCACCCCCGGCGGCAACGCGTACGACCACGGCAGGGGCCCCTCCGCAAGCCACGAACCCCCGACCGGCACCGGCCACACGGACGGCCCGTCCACGGGCGGCAGCCACGACACCACCCCCACCGGCGGTGGCTCCCACTCGGATACCCCGACAGGCGGTCACGGTGACACGGGTGGGAACGGTGGCCACGGCGACGGCTCCGGCCGCCCTCCGCTGGGCGGCGAGGGTGCGGGCGGTTTCCTGCCCGAAGGGTCCGCCGGCCTGCCGGACCAGTCAACGCTCCCTGGTGGATCCGAAGTCAGACCGGATGGTGCTCGCTACATCGAAGAGCCCGACGACGTCCTCGCGACACGCTTCTACGATCAGGTGCGGGCCGACCCGCACTCCCTGGACATTGCGAGCATCTCCGATAACACGGGCATCAGCACCACCGTGCTGGATCGCGTCCGCACGCACTTCTTCCTCACCCAGCACGTGGTGGCCGAGGCCCCAGGTGTCGCACGGCAGGCGTATTTCACGCCCCGCCGCGACATCGCCGACATATGGCAGGCGGCCGGTCAGCGCAGTCTGACTCCGGAGGAAGCGGTGAAGTTCGAGCGATATATTGCTCACGAATACATAGAGAGCCAGCTCATCGAGGCTGGCATGCCGTATCTGCGCGACCAGCCGCACCTATGGGAGTCTTACGCCAACGAGACCGAATCCGGTTTCTTTCACAAGTGGCCAGAGACCTGGGCCGATGCCGGCGCCCATGAACTCGCGGCGAGTGAGCGCCGAGGTGGGTTCGGCCACTGGGGTGGGCTGGAACTGGATGTACCGATGATCGAGCTGGCGCCGGGACTCTCCAACATCGACGAGGTGATGGCAGCCCTCTTCCAGGAGCTGCGATCGAAGGGAATTGACCTTAAGTGACCGACCGGACCGCATCCGTCATGCTGAACCGACTCCGTGCGGTGGAGTGGGTCGGCGACTGGGACGACGTGCTCGCACGTGTCATGTCCCGGCGTATTCTCATGCGTGAGTATCTGAGGCGGGCCGCCCTGTGGGCGCAGGCGTACTCGGCCGAAAGTGCCTGGCCCTTCTTCGATGTCACGGAATACGTTGACCCGGAATTTCGGCTTTCCCCCGAAATGGCGGCGGAGCTCGAGGAGTACCTGAGCCAGGTGCCCGGATCGGCGCTGAAGGACACGTGTGCCGGCGCCGTGCGCCTGGCGGAACTCCGCGAGCGGAACCCGGACGCACTGCCCGACCTGCCTGACCTCTACGAACCGCTGGTCCTCTTCTACGAGCGGGGCGGGGAGTTTCTGCGGGACAACGCAGGCGGCCTGGACCTGACCGGCGTGTCGTTCCGGCCGGGAACCCCGCAGGGCAACCTCGGCACCCCGCCCTTCCATGCGCTCAACGAGACGGTCCTCGACGCCCTGGACGCCAAGGGACGCATCTCGTACTACGCCGTCGGTGAGAATCAGGAACCCCTCATGCGGCGCCGCATCGTGCGGGGCGAGCGCCACGACGAGCTATTCGGCCGGGATCTGCGCTGGGAGCCGACGGACCGGCTCCCGGAGACGGAAGAAGCAATGAAGATCGCAGGCCTGGTCCCGCTCGACGAGATTGCCGCGGCCGAGCTCATCGGTGCTGCCGTGGACCGGGCGTCCCGCTAGAGGTCAGCTACGGCCAGGCGTGGGCCGGTGTGGGGCGCTGCTCATGACCTGCGGCTTTCTGACGGCGGGGAAGGTCGACGCCGAGGCGTCGACCAATGCCGCAAGTCACGAGGAAGTTCGATGTCGATGCTGATGCGCGCTTCGCGAGAGTGCGGCTCGTGGTTCTGGGATCTGGACGACGTGGCGGAGCCCGGTCTGGAGTTCGCGCTCATGACCGCGGCGCGCATGAGTGTGGTGCTGGAGAAGCACGCCTTGCTGGTGCCGTCCTCGCTCGAGTGGGCCTGGTTCCAGACCGGCAAGGGCGGCCTCGGTGTCCACAGTCGCCTGAGCCTCGTCACGCGTTCGCTCGACGATCCGGCGCTGCCCGGTGAGCTGCGCGCCTGTCGGCCGACCGGTCATCCGCAGGCAGAGATCGGTGGAATCCTCGTGCTCGGATCGGGCACCTGGTTCGACGCGGACGGAGAACGGCACAGGGAATACCGTCTGGTGGAACTCATGGTGGCACCGGATGAGACGGACCTCTGGATCGAACTGTCCGTATACCACGACGTCTGGGGTCAGTGTAATTTCCGGGGCGAGCCGCAGCCGGCCATACACGCCAACAACGCGCCGCGGCTCGCCTCGGCCCTGCAGGAGCTCGACCAGTTGCTCGGAGTCGCGGCGGAGCCCGGTGAGCCGACGTACTACGGGCGGGCCGAGGGCTACGGACTCAAGGCTCCCGACATCATCGACGGCCGCGGGCCGGACCTCACCGATACCGCATTCGGCTAGACGGCGGCATCCGCGGCGCGGACGCGTGGCGCGCCGGCTCGCGATCGGCAAGCCGGTGCGCCGCTGAGGAGGTCGCTTCGCGGCGACCCGGGGAGCTTGCTTTGATCACTGTCGACCCGGTGGGCGAATGGTCCTGGGAGACGGCGGTTGACGTCCTCGAGGGGCAGGGTGCGCGTCGTGCGCTCCGCCTTTTCGGCCGACTTCACTCCCTCGGGTCCGATCTCGGGCTCGTCGATGGCTGGGGTCACGGGGGAGTCAGCGTTGTCACTCTGAAGGCTCCCCGGCACGTGCGGTTCGAGTGGGAGGGTGCTGGACCCCTCGACCGCGCGGTGGAGAGGGGCGCGGCGTCATTCGACGAGGACACCACACTCCACCTGTGGAGTGTGCTGCCCGGCGAATGGCTGGACGCTTACGGCCGGGCGCATCGTTCGGAGCGTCTCTTCGCGTTGCGCCTGCTCATGTGGCCCCAGGGGCACGCCAGCGTCTCACTGGCCACATACTCCGATGCGTGGATGACGCTGGATCTGCGGGAACGCCCGCAGCCGGAGGTCGCTGCGTTGAACGCCCCCCGGCTGGCGGCTCTGCTCGGCGCCGTGTCCGGGCTGCTCAATGCCGAGATCGAACCGGGCGATCCCACGTACTTCGGCCGGCCCACGGCTTCCGGCTTCGAGGATCTGGCGGACGAGGGAACGGACTACATCGACCCCTGGAGCACCTTCGCCGTACCGGCCAGATGGCAGCGCATGCTCCACCTCCTGCCGAAGGGGTACGAGGAGCAGTCGTACGAGGCGTTCACCGAAGGCCCGGTCCGGTACATCGAGGTCCGCCGCGGTGGTCACACCGTCGGCCACCTCTGGGCAGGGACGGACAACAGCTCCGCGGGATACGAGCCCCGCACCGCAGCCGGAGACATCGCCTTCACCGCCGGCGTACCGCTCCTGCTGGCGTTCGCCAAGGCGCATCAAGCCGGAACGGGGGCGCTCGATGCCCTGGGACACGCGGCATCGTCGGAGTCCCATGTGGAGATCGAGGACGCGGAATCGCTTGATGCTCTGCAGGAACTGTCCGGCCACTGAGCACCCGGCGCGACCACGCCGCTTCATCGAACTGAGTACCTGTACTCAGGCGGGTGGTCTCTTCCGCCGCGACACTGCAGAGCATGTCGCATCAGACGGCGGATCAGCCGGGTTCACCGATGTACTGGGTGGCGGACATCCTCTTGGCCCTCCTCACGGTCGCGATCCTTGGGGCGGTACTGATCGGCGGCCTCCTCTACGCCGCCTTGGCGGAGTTCGGCTTTCTCACGGGTGGCACCGGCTCCACTCCCCAATGGCAGGGGGTGCCCCTCACCGCTGAGGTGTTCACCTTCCTCGGCGTTCTGTGCTGCGTCTTTGCGCTGACCGCCTTCGGCTTCCATCGGCTGCGCGCCCGGTTCGCCGTGGCCGTGCACAGCGCGGCGTGCGCGCTGCTCCTCGTGCTGACGCTGGTGATGGCGGTCGCCTCGTACACGGCCTCCGCCCCGGCGACTGACCGCGCTCCCGGTCAGCCGACCCTCCTGTGCCGCAGCGGCGACCACAGCAGTGAATGCCCCGGCGGCTGACCTGCCCCGATCCGTATCATCAGCGGGCGTGTATCGGACCCATGAGGCCACGGACGGCACGCGGAAGAGAGCGTGATGGACAAGCGGTGGAGCCCGCGCGTCATGCCGACGGACTCCGAGGCGGCCGGACGCCTGAGGGAATGGCTCGACGGCGACGGCGACGGCGACGGCAACGGCAACGACGGCGCTGGCGGCGGGATCGACGTCATGGGTTTGGATCTGAGTGGTGCGGACCTGTCGGGCGCCGATTTCTCCGAGTCCTGGTTCACGGACGCGCGGCTCGTCGGCGCCCGGCTGGCCGGTGCCGAGTTCTACCGCGCGGAGCTACAGGGGGCCGACCTCACACGGGCCGATCTGACGAACGCCTGCCTGGTGCGGGCGCAACTCGATGATGCCGTGCTCCGGGACGCCGTCCTCGACGGTGCGGACCTGGGCCGGGCATCCCTCTACCAAGTCGACGCCTCGTCCGCCCGTTGTCGTGGAACCCGGTTCATGGGCGCTTCGCTGCTGGACGTCAACTTCCGCGGGGCGGACCTCAGTCAGGCGATCGTGCAGGAGAACAGCTTCCACGTGACCCTGGACGCCGACACCGTACTGACGGGGCTCACCGGTTCACTGTTCGGCCCGGTGGAAGTCGTCGAGGAACGCGGGACCCGTACGATCGCCGGGATCGAGCTCGAGGAGTGGATCAAGAGCCGGGGCGGGGACGTGCGGGTGCTGGAACCGCGCCGGCCGGCCGGCAACCACGGGTAGGCGGAGTCAGGAGCAGGCGGAGTACCGGGCGCGGCACCCCGGTAGCAGCCGTGCCCTTCCGGCCCTGCCCGACCTCTACGAGCCCGAGCTTGCAGCCGGCCGGCGAGGCGTTGCGCGTATCTCCAGCCGGGTGGCGGAGCTCGGGCTGGCGTCGTTGGACGAGAGGGAGGCGGCCAACCTCATCGCGGCCGCCGTGGCGGGCGTGCGCGCTCCGTCGCACCACCCCGCAGCGCCGCCACGTCGCTTCAGATGAGCCGTTCCGCGGCCGCCCGCGCCCGCCGGGCCGGGGTCGGGCCGGGGTCCAGGGCGGCCACCGCCGTCGCGCCCTCGACCAGGATCAGGAGCTGGTCCGGCAGGTCCTCGTGGCCGGGGCCGGCCAGTTCGGACAGCAGGGAGCGCAGTTCCGTCTTGTGTCGGCGTACGACGTCCAGTACGCCCGCCGGGCCGGCCGGGCCCAGCTCCCCGTACGCGTTCACGAACGCGCAGCCCCGGAAGTCCGGCTCGGAGAACCAGGCCGCCAGCCAGTCGAAGACCGACAGGAGCGGCGGCTCCGCGGAGGCCGCCACCGCTGACCGCAGGCTCGCCATCCATCGGCGGTCGCGGCGCTCCAGGTACGCCGTGACCAGGGACTCCTTCGCCGGGAAGAGCCGGTAGAGCCGCTTCAGCGGGACACCCGACTCCGTGCGGATGCGGTCCATGCCGACCGCCTGGATGCCGTCGGCGTAGAACAGCTTCTCCGCCGCGTCCAGGAGTCGGGTGCGGGCCTCTTCGTCGTCCATGGGGGAAGGGTAGTCCAGTTCCGCTTGTGTGGAGAACGGGCGTTCTCTAGGGTGAGAACGAGCGTTCTCCCTAGTCTTCGCCGAGCACGAGAGGGACCGTCATGACCTCCGCCCTACGTCCGCCCCTGCCGCCCTTCACCGAGGGGTCGGCCCGCGCCAAAGTCCAGGCCGCCGAGGACGCCTGGAACAGCCGGGACCCCGAGCGCGTGGCCCTCGCGTACACCGAGGACTCGGCCTGGAGGAACCGCGACCGGTTCCTCACCGGCCGCGCCGAGATCCGCGAGTTCCTCGCCGAGAAGTGGGCGCGCGAGCTGGACTACCGGCTCCGCAAGGAGCTGTGGTCGTACACCGGCAACCGCATCTCCGTCCGCTTCGAGTACGAGTGGCACGACGCCTCCGGCCAGTGGTGGCGCAGCCACGGCAACGAGCAGTGGGAGTTCGCCCCGGACGGGCTGATGCGCAGGCGCGAGGCCAGCATCAACGACGTTCCCATCGCCGCCCGGGACCGCCGGATCCGGGCCGGCGCACCCGCGGCGCCCTCGACCGTTTCCGGACCGCAGCACTAGCGGGTGGCCCCACCGCCCTCTACGAGGCCTGGTGGGCCTGCGTGATGAGGTCGGTCGCGACCTCCAGGGCGGCCAGCCGGGTCTCCTCCGGATCGCCTTCCACGTGCTGGAGGTACATCATCCCGGCGTGGAGGGTGAACAGGGCGCTGACGCAGCGCACTTGGTCGGTCAGCGGGCCGTCCTGCGTGCGCAGGAGCTCCACCAGCTGGGACATCCAGTCCTTCATGGTCTCGCCGATGGTCAGCTCGCGCATGGTGGCCTGGTTCTCCTGCATGAAGCGGAACAGTGAGGCTCCCGCGCCC
>NZ_JBVJFA010000073.1:0-8877 GCF_055588085.1 Streptomyces sp. NPDC046303 | reverse complement strand
GGTGATCCATCCGGCGGCAACGGCGGTGATCAGGTTCTCTTCGTCCTTGGGCGGGCGGCGCAGGTCGCCGCTCATGCCCTCGATGATGCGGACGAGCATCTTGCCGGCGGTGGACTTGCCCGCGCCCTGGGGGCCGGTGAGGAACGGGGCCGGGACGGGCACGTCGGGGCCGAGGCAGCCGACGAGCCAGGCCAGGGCCAGGCCCTCGCTCTGGGCGCTGGAAAAGTTGACCAGGCGCATCAGCAGGTCGATTCCCTTGCCGTCGGTGTCCTTGACCGGGAGGGGGAGTTCGCCGGTGAGCTGGGTGCGCCGCCAGCACACCTCGCGTGGGTCGGGGGTGAGGATGTCCCAGCCGTTGGGGTGGATGCGGACGGACTGGCCGTCGTCGCGGCCCAGGTCCAACCACGTCGCCCCGTCGAATCCCGGAGCTACGCGGATGTGGACGGGCTGGACGTCCTCGGTGAGCGCGAGTGCTTCGATCAAGTCGAGCGCCTCCTTCAAGGCGGTTCCGTTGAAAACGCCGACCCCGTCACGGAACAGGCCGACCATGAGTTCCTGCCGGTGGCTTCCGGTCGTTCCCTGAGAGCGGATCGGGCGTGCCACAGGGTGGCCGTTGCGCTGGGCGTAGACGGTGCCGTCGACGGTGCGGAAGTACCGGAAATGCTGCTGGGCGTAGTCGGTGATGACCTCGCGTGCCGGGTTCTTCTCGTCCTCAGGCATGTCACATCCCCAGAGCAGCAGCGGCGTTGGACCACGCGTCCTCGCAGTGCCGCAAGGACTCGCCCTTGCCCTGCGCGACGGTGAACAGGCGGTCGATGTGGGCCTCGGTGAGGCAGCCGCACCGGCCGTGAACGGACAGCACCGCAAGGAACATCCGGTACACGGTCCGGTGGATGCCGTCCGCGGCCGCCTCGATCCGCTGCTCCGCCATGGCGACCCCGCGTTCCAGATAGGCGGGCGAGCGGTGAGGGCACCGCCCGCCCCCGGGCAGCGCCGGAACGGTGATGGGGCTCGACGCCGGCCGAGTCGCGGTGGGCTCTTTCAGGGCGAGGGCGCGCACGACGTCCGGGAGCGGCGCCATGGTGCCGGTGCCTGGGCCGAGCCAGCGGGCGTACGACATCGTGGACTTGATGTCCACGCCAGGGCGTACGGCGTTGGGTGAGGCCATGGTTCCGAGGTAGATCCAGTGCTGCCCGCGCGTGGTCGCCACGGTCCTGGTCCCCGGGAGATTCCGCCGGGCCCATGCGACCGCGTCCGGGTTGTCGAGGTCGACGACGGTGAACCCGGCGCCGCCGGGGTGGTAGGCCACGGCTTCGGCCTGCCGCCAGGCCGGGGTCCAGGCCGGGGAGGTGAGAATGTTCGGGTCGGTGGTGGCGGCGGCCCACGCGTGGCAGGGCGCCGGACACGCGCAGGGGCCGGGGGTCTTCATGTTCGGCCGGCCACCGCAGACGTTCTTCTGGCAGGCGCGGCAGTTGCCCATGGGGCCCTTGCCTGCCCGCAGCGGCAGGACGGGCAAGCCCTCTTCGGCGAGCCGCAGCGCGGTGTGGAGGGTGGCGGGTAAGGCCACGGCGCCGCGGTCTCGCGGGATGTCGGTCGGGTGGGTCATGCTGGTCTCTCCAGTTCTTGAGTGTGCTGGATGAGAGCGGCCCCAGTCATTGGCGTGAGGGGGCCGCTCTCGGCATGTCGATGGGTGAAGCGGAATCCCTGACGGTCGAGGGTCAGGGAGGGGAGGGCACCCCCTGCCGGGGCGCGCGTGGAGGGGCTTTCGGGGCTCTGACCTGCAGCGCCTCCCTGCCTCCCTGACAGATAATTTCCGCAGGTCAGATCCAGGGAGATAGCTCAGGGAGGGGCTCAGGGAGTTCTCCCTGCCTCCCTTGGCCGGGAGGGTGCGGCTCCCGCTACTCGGCGGCGGAAGTGGAACCGGTGTCGGGGCGGTTGGCGAGGTGGCGGGCGATGCGTTCGCGGCCGATGACCATGCGGCCGTCGGACTTGTACGGTTCGGCTCCGGTGCCGTCGAGTACGCGCTTGAGGTCGATGAACGACCACCCGCCGTACGCGTCCTCATTCAGTGCGGCCAGCCGCTTGAGGACGTCCTGCGTCAGCACGCGTGCACTGTCGCCGAGCACGGTCAGGATGTCCGCGAGCGGGTCGATCTGCTCCACGGGCGTGATGGTGGAGCGGGTGGTGATGCCGGTCCGCAGGGCCTTGGCGCGGTCGGCGATGAGGGCGGCGGTGTCGGTGTCGATGTAGTGGGTGCGGACGGTGATGGATGCCTGCCCGGCCGGGATGGTGATGCCGTCGGAGGCGACGACGACGGTTCCCTTGTCGAGGCCCTGGCGGAGCAGGTGTGGGGCGGCGCCGCCGTCGACGGCCTTGTCTCCCAGGGCCATGCGGGCCTGGGATTCGGTGCCGAGGGTGAGGGATACGCGGGTGTGGGCGCCTTCGCGGACCAGCTTGGGAAGGTTCTGGTCGGTGGGGTCCTGGGTGCCCTCCCACAGGAGCACGTCCACGGCACGTCCCTGGTTGTGGATTTTCCGGGCGGCCATGAAGTAGCGGGAGGTGGCCTTGGATCCGCCGTAGGGGCGCTTGTCGTCGCCGATGGCCGGGCACATGAACGCGACCTGTGCCTCATCCACGATCAGGACCAGCGGCGGGAAGAGGGTGCCGGGCGGGGCCTGGATGCGGCGTTCCATCTCCGCGACTCCGGCCTCGAGCATCTCGGTCGCGTCGATGACGTGCTCGTCCGTCGGGCCCTGGATCAGGGTGGTCGCGAGCCCGTCGAACATGCCCCAGTCGCCGACGCCCTTGAGGTCGGCGATCCGGAACTCGACCGTCTTGTCCAGGGCCAGCCACAGGGCCAGCGCGCGCAGAGCGGCGGTCTTGCCCTGGTTGGAGAGGCCGGTGATCAGCAGCATGCGCTGATACAGGCTGATCAGGGCGCCGTCGCCGCGCAGGTCCTGACCCCAGGGGGCCTTGCCCGTTTTGTAGTTCGCGGTCATCGTCTCGTCGGTCACCAGCGGGGACGGGCCGATCGGCTCGTCCAGGGCGCCGGAATCGGCGATCCACAGCCGCACGGTGCGGGCGGCTGTGGGGAGGGTGATGAACACTTCGTGCTCGTGCCGGGCGAGGTTCTCGGCGAGCTTCCTGCGCCGCCCCTGCACCTCAGCAGTGGAGACACCCGAGGGCAGGGTGACATCGACTTCCACACCGCATCCGGCGATCCGGATCGGCCCGAGCATCGCGGCCCCGGCGTCGCCCATCTCCTTGATGGCGCTCCGCAGGGGTGCAATGCCGAGATCGCGCAGGGCGGTGACGACGATGGAGGGGGTGATGGGTGCTCCGGCGTCGTCGCGTTGCTGGGCGGGGAGCGTCCACTGGGGTGCGGTCTGCTGGTGCCGGCCGACTCCCCACAGGGCGAGCAAGGCCAGCCATGGGCCGATCGTGACGGCCGGGCCCCACACCACTGTGCCCACGTAGACGATCCAGCTGATCGCGTCGATCACGAAGGCGAGCGGGCCGACTACGTCGGTGATGTCCTCATTCGCTATGGCCAGCACGATCCCCAGCAGGAGCAGACTGCCGATCGCGAGGCCGCTGCCGTAGGCGGCGCTTTTGACGGCATCCTGCGGGGCTTTGAGGAGGTCCATGCGCCGGTGGTGACGGGCCGCGCGGAAGCGGGTGAGCCGGTCCTCCCACTCCTTGGCTTCCTCGAAGTTCCCCGCGGCTTCGGCGGCCCGGATCATCCGCTCGTAGCGGGAGCCGGTCCGCCCGTCCCACGTCCGCTTGGCCGTGATCCTGGTGCCGCCCACCACGTACATGCCGTGCCGGGCTACCAGCCGTACCGCGGTACGGGTCCGCTCGTCAGTCACGGCCGCCCGGATGGCCCGGCCGGAACGCTTCCACACCCGCACCGCACGACCCCGAGCGGGGGCGGGTGCCGCGGGCGCGGCCGTGTCGCCGGGGAGTGTGTAGGTGCCGGTGCTGGGGTCTTTGAACAGGGGGACGACGTTGTCGGTCATGCTGGGAACTCCTGCTCTCGCTGACTGGCGGGGTGGGGCCCGGGGGCGGCCTGATTCCTTGGCCGGGACGGCCGCCCCGGGGCACAGCTACTTGCGCGCGTTCCTGGCCCGCTCTTTGCGGGCGGCCTTCTCGGCCTCGGCCGCATCCGCGGCCTGCTGCTGTTCGCGTTCGCGGGCGCCGTCGATGATCCGCTCGACCTTGCGTTCCAGGTCGCCCTGGTAGACGGTCTGGCTGGCGATTCCGCGCTTGGCCATCCGGGCGGTGTACCAGGCGATCTTGGCTGTCTCGCCTGCGGTGAACTTCGGATCCTTCGCCATGACGCTCCCTCCGAGCCGGACTGTCCAGCTCCCCTCACCACCCGCACCGAGCGCGGGTGGATCGGGCAGCCGTCAGCGTCGGCGGCCGCGGAAGACCTTTCCGAGGTCGGCGAGGGTGGCGGGCTTGGTGAAGTCCATGTCGGGGTGGCGGTAGGCCATGTGCGCTTTGCGGTCCTGCTCGGCCTTCGCGCGGCTGTTGTGGACGCGGCCGGTGGCTCCGCAGCTGCACTTGTAGTTCCAGCCGGTGGCGCCCTTGGATGCCTGAATGTGCGATGCCACGGTGATCTCCCCTGTCACAGGGGCCGGGACTGTCCCAGCTCCCCTCACCACCCACCCGCGTGAGGTGGGTGGATCGGGCAGCCGTCAGCCCAGCCGACCGCGGCGGGCCTTGCGCACGTTCTTCACGGCCGCCGCTCCCTGCGGGCTGCCGACCGACTTCACAACCGTGTGGACACCCCAGCCCAGGACCAGGGCGAGGAAGGCGAGGAAGGCGATGTTCGCGGCGATCGCGGTGAGCACGCCGACCAGCAGCGGGCCGAAGTACACACCGGCCACGACCACGCCGGCCCCGACACCGGAACCGAGCGCCAGGCGCTGAATGGTCTTGTCCGGGGCGGCCTGGTGGATGTGCTGGTGCACGACCTGCGGGCCCTGGTAGGCGGCGGGCAGGGATGCGGAGTCGGCGTAGACGTGGGTGCCGTCCGGAAGCTGGACGACGCGGGCGGGTTCGGGGAGGTGATTCACGGACGTATCCCGTCAGGAGGAGTCGGGTAGGCGCAGGGCACGCACGTGCCGAGCGAGGCCGGGATGACGTATCCGGCATCCCTCTGGCAGGCGGGGCAGGTACGGCGGGCGGTATTGGCCCGGTCCAGAGCGGCCTGCCGCGCGGGGGTCATGGGTCGGACGGGCTTGGCTCGGTCGACGCGGTACAGGAACGCGGTCAGCGCCCCGCGCCGGTACCGCGGGCGTTCTATCTGAGCGACGACGTCCTGTCCGCCGGGCCGTAGCCCGGCGGCCCGTAACTGCCGGCGTGTGGCGAGCCCATCGGGGGCAAGGCGCCAGGGGTAGACGGGCAAGGTGGTCATCAGCTCACCGCCGCAGCTGCGTCACGTTCCCGCTCTGCCTTGAGCGTCTCGCGCAGCCAGCGGGCATTGGCCGGGGAGGTACGCAGGGCCTTACGGATCCGGTCCCCGGTCACGTGCTCGATCGGCCACGCTTCGGTCAGCTGCCGGGCCTCGGCAAGTAGCTCCTCCCGGGTCCGGCGCGGCACGCTGGTCCGGGCGATGTCCGGCACCCGGCCGGTGGCCCGACGCCGCACCGGCTGCTCGGCAGCAACGGCCCGCACCGTCGCCCGATCGGCGACGGGCAGAGGAGCAGCAGGGGACGGGGTGGCCTCTTCTGCCTGGTTCGGATCGGGGGCGATCGAACCGGCCTCCAAAGCCTGCCGTCCCTGCTCAGGGGTAGACCGATCTGTGCCGTTCTGCGCCGATACTTCCGCATGGGTGGGGTGAATCGGTCGGGGCGATCGATCGACCTCCAGCTCCACCACCGGCAGGGGCGGGGCAGCGGGAAGCGCCGGGGTGATCGCCCCGCCGAACATCGCGGCGAGGGCGGCATCGGCTCCAGCGGTGACCCGGTCCCGCTGAACGTCCAGCAGACGATCGCCCAGAGCGAGGTCACCAGCGCCCACCTTCCGGGCCAGCTTCCACGCCGCCAACTCCGACTTGCGGCGGACCTTCTCATCGGGGTGGCTCGCAGCCATCGCCTGCCGGTAGGCCAGCGCCTGGACGACCTCGGCGGCCCGACGTTCGGCATCGGCGTCGCGGCCATCGCGGTGGACCACGATCCGCCGGGCCAGAAACGCCGCACCCTCGGCGGCCGTGGTCATGCCCATGGGAGTCAGCGCGTAGATGACGGTCTCACCGGGGCCGGTCGCGGCCATGGCGGACATGACCGAGGCGGCGGCGGGAAGCGCCCACAGCCCCGCCCGGATCGCCAACGGCGAGGACTGGCCCAGCATCGTCAGCCCGAGCAGCACCAACGCCAGCACCGCGGTCGCACCCTCACCGGCCGCGACCGCACCCAGCGCCGTACCAGCACCGTAGGCGGCGGAGATGTTGGAGTAGGTACCGAAACCGCCGGCCACTCCGGTGGCGACCATCGGCACGAACGCCGCAGTCAGCACCACCCTCTGGGCCCGACTCAAGGGCTGGCCGGTGGTGTTCATGCGGCGCCACCCGGGGCCCGCTCCGTCGCGGCGGCGACCGTGCGCCGGGCCTCCAGCAGCCGGTGCACCGCCCGGCGGAACCGGCGCTCATCGAACTCGTTCGGCGCCCGGTCCATCAAGGCGATCCGAACGTCCAGCAACTCGACCTCGGCACGGATGACCGGCATCTGCGCCTCGATCACATCCAGCTCCGCGTCCGTCGGCTCAAGGCCGTCGGACCACGGGGTAACACGGTTCTGAAGTGCAGCGATGGTCTTCACGGGTCTTGCTCCTTCGGTAGAGGAACGGGACCCAACAGCAGCCCCCGGCGTCCTACCGCCGGGGGCTGCACTGCGTTGGGGGTGAAGCAGGAGATTCCGGCTCCCCTCAACCCCGCCCGTACGACGCCGAAGCGACGGACGGGCGAAGGAGGCAACCGGCCGCGCCACGTGCGGCGCGGGAGGTTGAGCAGTACGCATGTCTCCTTCAGGTCTGAGACCTGGCGTAGGCGTATGGAGACGTGACCTTTCGGTCTAAGCCCTCCGGTTAATGACCAGGCGCCGGGTTCACCTCGGCCCGCTCTGTCCCGGGCCCCTTGACCTCAAACAGCCCATGACTACGGGCGCAT
The DNA here is from genome assembly GCF_055588085.1 of Streptomyces sp. NPDC046303. Taxonomy (NCBI): domain Bacteria; kingdom Bacillati; phylum Actinomycetota; class Actinomycetes; order Kitasatosporales; family Streptomycetaceae; genus Streptomyces; species Streptomyces sp. NPDC046303. The sequence goes on along the minus strand of NZ_JBVJFA010000073.1, from coordinate 1,706 downwards.
TGAAGTCCCGCCCCCTCCGTCCGGCGAACCGCCCGGCGGGGACATCCCTAAGGTTCCCTAGGGTTCCCTGCGGTGTCAAGCGGTAAGCTAGGGAACCCCAGGGAAGTCGTCGCGAGGAGCGGACAACATGGCAGGCCAGGCCGACAATCGGGCGCCTTACGCAAGGATTGCCGCCCACTACTCGGAGCTGATCACGTCCGGTCAGCTACAGCCCGGGACCCTCATGCCGAGCATCAAGAACCTGTCGGAAGAGTGGAAAGTGAGCACCGCGACGGCGGAGAAGGCGTTGCGCAAGCTGCGCAACGAGGGGCTCGTCCGTGGCATCCACGGCATTGGGACCGAGGTGCTCGACCAGCAAGCCCCCATGTCGTCCGGGTCCCAGCGGCAGGATCGGGGACGCCGCACCGGGTCTAGCTGGGGAGCAGGCGAGCGGTCCGACTCCCACGAGGCGGCCGTGGTACCCGCACCCGAAGACGTGGCGCAAGCTCTGGACATCCAGCCTGGCTCAGACGTGGTTCGCCGTAGCCGCGTATACCGGGACCGACACGGCATCGTCGCTCACAGCACGTCGTGGATTCCAGCTCGGTACGGGAAGCTGATCCCCCAGCTTGCAGAGAGTGCGCGACTGACGGGGGGCACGTCGCTTCAGCTCATTGCCCAGGCGACTGGCCACCCGATCAGCCACCGGATCGACACCGCTTCAGCCCGCCCACTGACGCGGGAGTACGCACAGCTCTTGGAGCTGGACCCCGACAATCCGCCGACGGACCCGGTGGTGGTGATGACGGCCAAGTTCGTGGATAGCGAGGGCAACATCGTTGAGTACGGCGTCGACCTCGGGGGCCCGGGTCGCACATGGCGAACGGAATCGGAGGTGACCGCGTGACGGTCTGCGTCCTGATGGCCGGCCTTCCCGGCTCTGGCAAGACGACCCTCTCCCGCACTCTCACCGCTCGCGGCTTCGTGCGGATATGTCCGGACGAAGAGATGTTCCGTCGGCACGGCGTCTACGGAGTGGACTTCCCGCGGGGGCTTTTCCCTACCCTTGAGCGCCCCATCCTCGAAGACGTGGCCGCCGATCTGCGGACGCAGCTGAAAGCCGGACAAGATGTCGTGATGGATCACGGCTTCTGGACTCCAGAAGACCGGGCGAAGTGGCGTGCTATCGCTGCGGAAGCGGGCGCAACGCCCGTCCTCGTCTACCTTGCCGCCAGCCATGACGAACTATGGGCGAGGATCAGCAAACGCAACGAGTTCCACGCCAGCGATCCCAACTCGATCTACTTCTCCGAAAGCGACCTACAGCGGTACCGCACGCGGTTCGTTCCCCCAGCAGCAGACGAACCACATGTGCTGTACGACGGTGATCCGGCAGCTGTGATCGCCGCTCTGGAGAGCGGGTCTGTTCGCGACGCTTGAGTGACTAACTGGGTGACAACCCGGGGGCACAACGCCGGACGTCCACGGACGCTCACAGCCTTGCCCCCCAGGTCAGCACCGTAGAATGGGCAGCTCGCCCGTCGACCCGGAATGCTTCGGGACGAAGAGGTCGTGGGTTCAAATCCCGCCACCCCGACTTCGTAAGACCAGGTCAAGGGCCTGATCCGCATCGGCGGTTTCTAGCGGTCGTTGCAACACGTGGTCGGTTGTTTAGGCCGCGAGGAGTTTATGCAGGCGCTCGGCTGGGGTTTCCCAGCCGAGCGTTT
>NZ_JBVJFA010000072.1:0-9194 GCF_055588085.1 Streptomyces sp. NPDC046303 | reverse complement strand
CGTTCAGGATCGAGAAATCCACCGCCAGCATGAACTGCGCCACCAGCAGCACCACGAGGACCAGCTTGAGACGCCCGTCCAGGCGGGCGGGCCCCGGCCCCGGCCCCGTACCCCCGGCGGTACGCGCACTTTCGACAACCGACATCCCGACACATCCTCTCGATCACCGCAACAAGGTGTTGCGGGACCGACTCTGGACCGGTCGGAGGGGGTTACCCAGCCCCCTGGTTGTGCTGGCGCCGGGCAGGCTAGCACTGCCAGGGCCACCTTTACGGGCAGCGTGCGGCGCCCTCCCCCGGCACACTGGAACGCATGGACACTCCCACCGCCCTGGGCGAATTCCTCCGCACCCGCCGGGCCCAGCTCCAGCCCGAGGACGTCGGGCTGCCCTCCCACGGCACCCGGCGGCGCGTGCCCGGGCTGCGGCGCGAGGAGCTGGCCCTGTTGGCCGGCGTCAGCATCACGTACTACACGCACCTGGAGCAGGGGCAGAGCACGAACGCCTCGGACAGCGTCCTCGACGCCCTGGCCCGCGCCCTGCGGCTGACCTCGGACGAGCACGCCCATCTGCTCAACCTGGCCCGCCCGCCCCGCGCCAAGCGGTCGGCGTCGCCCCGTCCCGAGTACGCGCGCGACACCACGCGCCGGCTGATCGGTGCGATGCCGCAGGTCCCGGCGGTGGTTCTGGACGGCCGCAACAACGTGCTCGCCTGGAACCCGCTGGGTCATGCCCTGCTCGCCGGGCACCTCGACGCCGCGAGCCCCGACGACCCGGCGGTACGCCCCAACCTGACGCGGATGCTGTTCCTCGACCCGCACACCCGGGAGCTGTACACGGACTGGAAGAGCGAGGCCCGGGTCGCGCTCGCGGCGCTGCGCCTGGTCGCCGGACGCAATCCCGAGGACCGGGCGCTGGCCGAGCTCATCGGGTCCCTGATGCTGCAGAGCCCCGACTTCGCGACGCTGTGGTCCAAGCATCCGGTGCGGGACTGCACCGTGGGGACGAAGAACCTGCACCACCCCGTCGTGGGCCCGCTGACCCTCGACTTCGAGAACCTGCACCTGACCGACGGCACCAACCACCGGATGCTGCTCTACACCGCCCCCGAGTCCTCGCCCTCCGACGCGGCGCTGCGCATGCTCTCGAGCCTCACCGCCGGCCCCGTCGGCGCGGGGCAGGACAGCCCGGAGCCCGCGTCGGCGGATGCGGACGCGGGCACGGGCACGGGCGGGGGCGGGGAGCGGTGAAGGACGTGCGGGGGCCCGGTCAGCCGGCGCGGCCGCCGGTCGTGGCGGGGACCGGCGCCGGGCTCTCGTAGGGCTCGGCCACCGCGTCCGGCAGCTGCCGCGCACGGGGCTTGCTGCGGCCGAAGCGGCGCATCATCGGCATCTCGACGAAGCGGAAGAGGAGCCAGCCGCCCAGCAGCGAGGTGCAGAAGAACCCGGCGATCACCAGCAGGGCGACGGGGACGCTGTACGTCTGCTCGCCGAGCAGCGAGCGCAGGTAGAAGATCGTGACGCCCTGGACGAGGTAGAACCCGAAGGACACCTCGCCGAGCCAGACCATGGGCCGGCTGCGCAGGAACGTGGCGCGGCCTTCCACATCGGCATGGGCGGTGGCCCCGATCAGCGCGGCGACGGGAACGATCGTCGCGACGACGAAGCCGTACTGGAACGGGGCGACGAGCGCGGCGGCGTAGCCGAGGACGGTCAGGGCCAGGGCGGCGCCGAAGCCGACGCGGCGCGGCCACAGTCCGGCCAGGACGACGCGGGCGAGCAGGATGCCGAGGGCGAACTCGAAGACGCGGCCCAGCGGCAGCAGGTAGCCGAACCAGAACTGGAGGTCGGAGACGGGGGTGATGGCCGACTTCGGGGTGTCGGGCACGATGTACGTCGAGACCAGCTGGACGGCGACCATGCCGACGACCATCAGGCCGCTCCACACCCACAGGGCCGCGCCCCGGATCTTGCGGATCGGGACGATCAGGAGCGGGAAGAGCACGTAGAAGAGCAGTTCGCTGCCGAGGGACCAGCTCGGCGGGTTCACGCTCAGGTTGACCGTCGCCTGCGGGAACCAGGTGTGGATCAGGAGCAGGTTCGGCAGCCAGTCGGCCACGCTGGTGACGGCGGCGCCGGCGAACAGGATCATCGCGGCGGCGAAGACGACGACGTGGTTGGGGAAGATCTTCAGCAGTCGGCGGCGGAGGAACGCGGTGACGCGCTCGCCGGGACGCGAGGCCCAGGCCAGGACGAAGCCGGACAGCACGAAGAAGAACGAGACGCCGAGGTATCCGGCCTTGCCGAAGGCCGTCGCGTAGCCGTCGGCGATCGAGGCGTCGGCGAAGGGGTTGATCGGGGCGTTCGGCGGTATCGGCGAGTCCGTCAGGGAGGAGTGGAAGAAGAAGACGAGGAGGGCGGCGAAGAACCGCAGGCCGGTCAGCGAGGGCAGTTTCGCCCGCCGGGCGGTTTCGGAGGAGCTCGAGGAGGCCACAGGGGTCGCTCTTTCGGAAGAGGGTTCGTCAGGGGGCGGCCGCCGGGACCGTGCTCCGCGTGCGGTGCGGGGTCCCGGCGGCGCGAAGGGCGTCGCGGCGGTACGGGCCGGTGGGGCGTGGGCCGGTGCCTACTGCTGGATCTCGTTGCGGTAGACCATGAGCTTGGCGTCCTTGGCGACGTAGTAGTTCTGGACGGAGTAGGCGATGGTGGCGAAGTCCAGGCGGCCGTCCCCGTTGAAGTCGGCCGTGGCGATGCGGGCTACGGACTCCTCGGAGACCCGCCACTTCGCCCAGACCCCGTTGGCCGCGTCGATGGCCTTGTAGTACATGACGCCCTGCCAGGGCCACGGGCCGCGCAGTGCGACGAGGAACTCCTCGTCGCCGTCGCCGTCGAAGTCGGCGCAGACGATCTGGTGGCCGGGGCCCTCGCCGTTCTCGTTGGGGTCGCCGTACACGTCCAGCAGGACGCGGTTCCAGCCCCCGCCGTCGGCGGCCTTCGTGTAGACGGCGACGGTGTTGCCGTGGAAGGGCTCGATCGCGGCGACGTACGCCATCGGGTCGTCCCCGAGCCGGCCCGCGTTGAGGTCGCCGCTGCCGCGGAAGCCGGTCTGCTCGAACTGCGTGAGCTCGCCCGTGCCGATCAGCTCGCGGATCCACTCCTGGCGGGCCTCGTCGTAGTAGAGCCAGGTGACGCCCTCGTCGGAGGCCAGGAGCAGGGACTCGAGGTCGGAGCCGGGGACCAGGCCCTGCTTCTTCTCGGCGCCGTGGATCATCCGGAAGTGGCTGTCGTCGATGACGGTCATCGGCCATTCCTCCGCGGTGTGCACGTCGTCGGGCTGTGTGAACAGCACGACCGGCAGTACGGCGTGGACGTCCTCCTTGGCGACGATCGGCAGGCCGATGATCTGGAGGCGGTCGGTGCGGGTGAAGTGGCCGGCGCGCAGGCGGTGCATGCCGGTGGCGCGGCCGACGTAGTGCCGCTTCCAGCGGGACTCGTCCTTGTCGGGGGTGCCCGGGTTCTCCAGCCAGTCGATCTTGCCGCCCTCGGTGTTGGCGTCGTGGATCGTGCCGATCGGGCCGTACAGGTCGTAGCAGACGATGACGTCGGGGTGGCCGTTGCCGCTGACGTCGGCGAAGTCGGCGCCCACCGGCATCTTGATGCGGTCGGCTATCAGGCGGCGGGTCCACTCGCCGTCGTTGGCGTACCAGTAGATCTCGCCCAGCCTCAGCCCGTAGCCGAACAGGTCGGGCTTGCCGTCCCCGTCGATGTCGGGGGCCTCCAGCCAGTACCCGTCGCGGAGCTGGTCGGCGACGACCTCGGCGGTGAACTTCGGGGCGCGCAGGACGGTCTCGGTGTTCGTGCCGGTGGCGGTCATCAGTGGTTCTCCAAGGAGGTGGGGACGGGCAGGGTGCGCAGGGCGCGCGGTACGGGGTGGTACTCGATGGCGAGCCAGACGCAGTCGGTGTCGGCCCGGTACTGGTGCATCGGGTAGTGGTAGCTGCACTGGGGGCCCGTCGCGCAGAACGGGTCCGGGGTGGTGTAGCCCGGGCTCATCAGGACGTCCTGGTAGAGGGAGGCCTGGTCGTGGTCGCGGAACCGCTGCATGCGCCCCAGGCCGTGCACCTGGGTGTGGACCTCGATGAAGTCGTGCGTGTTGTGGATGAAGCAGTCGGTGCCGGCGGGCGCGAACCAGAGGTTGGCCCTGACGTTGAACTCGCGCTGGTCCAGGGGTGCTTCGCGTTCGCCGAGGATGTAGGCGGGGTCGAACAGGACGGTGTTGATCTCGTCCTGGGGGCTCCGGTGGAGGGGGGTGTCGCGGTCGAACTCACCGGGGCCGAGCAGGTCGGCGAGGTGGTGCCAGCCCGGTTCCGCGGTGATGCCGGTCATTTCGACGTCCTCCGCTGCGGGGCGCAGCAGGAGGAGCGCGTCGGCCTTCTCGATGCGGGTGTCGGCGAGGACCGTCGAGGAGAGCGGGGGGATGCTCTTGCGGGGTACCTCGGCGACGGTGACGGGGGTGGTGCCGGGGTTGACCACGATCGTGCGGCCTTCGACGGTGTAGTCCACGGCGTCGCGCACGAGGTCGGCCCTCAGGTACGGGCTGCTGAAGTTCAGCGGGCGTTCGATGGCGGACGGGGTGGCGCTCATGCGGGGCTTCCTCTCGGTCGCGGTCAGGTGCGGGCGAAGTCGGCCGTACGGGCGAGTTCCACGCTGAGCTCGTCGACGGCGGTCTCGGGGACGAAGGGCTCGGGGGCGGGCCCCATGCCGAAGAAGTGGGCGAGCGCGGCGATGGTGCGCTCGGTGGCGAGGCCGTCGCCGTACGGGTTGGCGGCGTTGGCCATGCGGTCGTAGGCGGCCCGGTCGCGCAGCAGCTCCAGGGTGTGGGCGACGATGCCTTCGGTGCGGGTTCCGACGAGGCAGGCGGTGCCGGCGACGATGGCCTCGGAGCGTTCGGTGACGTCGCCGAGGACCAGGGTGGGCTTGCCGAGCGCGGGCCCCTCCTCCTGGCTGCCGCTGCTGTCGGAGACGATGACGTCGGCGCGGCCCATGAGCTTGCAGAAGCTGAGGTAGGGCAGCGGGTCGACGACGGTGATGCCCGGGTGGCTGCCGATGTACGGCAGCAGCGCCTCGCGGACCACCGGGTTGCGGTGCAGCGGGACGACGACGCGGACGCCGGGCTCGTCGGCGATGCGGGCCAGGGCCTGCCCGATCTGCGGCAGGTACGGCCACGCCTCGCGGCGGTGTGCGGAGGCCAGGACGACCCGGCTGGGGTCCTGGTCGAGGTCTTCGAGGGCGGGCGCCCCGTAGCTCTGTGCGCGGCCGCTGGCCCAGCGCAGGGCGTCGATGACGGTGTTGCCGGTGACGGTGACCGTGTTGGCGTCGATGCCCTCGCGCAGCAGGTTCGCCAGGTTGCCCGGGGTGGGGGCGAGGTGGAGGGCGGAGACCTGGGCGACGAGCCGTCTGTTGCCCTCCTCGGGGAAGGGGGAGCCGAGCCGGCCGCTGCGCAGTCCTGCCTCGACGTGGACGACGGGGATCCGCTGGTGGAACCCGGCGAGGGCGCCGGTGAGGGTGGTGGCGGTGTCGCCGTGGACAAGGACCGCGTCGGCGGGCGCGGTGGCGAAGTAGTCCTCCAGGCCGCGCAGCGACCGGTAGGTGACCTGGGAGAGGGTCTGCTTGGGCGCCATCACCTTCAGGTCGACGTCGGCGGTGAGGCCGAAGGCGTCGAGGGTCTCGTCGAGCATCTGGCGGTGCTGCCCGGTGGAGATCACGACGGGCTCGAAACGCGGGTCGTCCTGGAGGGCGCGGATGACGGGCGCGAACTTGATGGCTTCGGGCCGGGTGCCGAGGACTACGGCGACGGAACGCATGGTTTCCTCTACTTCCTTCACGAGGGTGATTCGAGCCAGGACATGGCAGGGGAAGGACGCGGCATGGCGGGGCCGCGGAAAGGCTGTTTCTCGGGTGTCGGCCAGGGGATCGGGTCTCACTGCGAGGGGCTTTCCAGCGCCCTCTTCCGGCCAAGACACAGCTTTCCCGGAGCGGGCCGGGGAGTCAACGAACGCCGCCGGCCACTCGAACAGCCGGCCGGGGAACGACAGGAGCCCCGCACTCCGGAGACCGGAGTGCGGGGCTCGTGAACCGCGCGGACGCAGGCGGGGCGGGGGCCCTGGCTAGCCGCGGGCGGGCTTGACGGACATGGAGTGCCGGAAGAAGTCCGACGGGTCGTAGCGCCTCTTCACCTGCTGCAGGCGCGGGTAGTTGTCCTTGTAGTAGAGCGTCTGCCACGGCACGCCGGAGCGGTTGCGCCGGGGATCGGTGATGTCGCGGTCGGGGTAGTTGATGTAGCAGCCGTCGGTGCTGTCGTCGATCAGGGGGACGCCCCCGGTCGCCGCGAAGAAGTCCTCGTACAGGCCGCGCAGCCAGCCCAGGTAGAACTCGTCCTCGCTCTGCTCCTGCCAGAAGGTCTGGAAGCACATCTTGAAGATGGAGGACCGCTGCGCGTTCGCCGTCGCGTCCGGCGCCGCGGCATTGACCTGGCCGCCGAAGGAGAACAGCACCAGCATGGTGTCCGGGTTGGTGAAGTCCGGCCGGCTCATGTACCGGTACAGGGCCGCGATCTGATGGTCCGTGAAGTTCTTCTTCATGTACGCGGACTTGTGCGCCCCGCGCGAGGTGGGATTGGTGATGGTCGGGTTGTTGGCGCCGACCAGCCGGGTCGCCTGGAGCCAGGGCAGCGTCCTGGGCTCCGCGAGCTGCGGCATCGCGGGCAGCTCACCGGTGGCGCGGGTCAGCGCCTTCGGGGTGACGCCCGTACCGGCCGTGATGGCCGCCAGGTAGTCGTCGAGCAGCTTCCGTGCGTTCGGCACCGTCGCGTCGACCTGGGTGAACATCCCCATGCTGCCGTGGGCCTTGGAACTGACGTTGAACAGGCTGGAGAGATGGCGGTACGGGGAGTCGGGGGCGCTGTTCGCGGCGTGCCAGGCCCCGAAGTTCTTCAGCAGGCGGGTGAACCTCGCCTCCGTCAGCTGCTCCCAGGGGAAGTCCACGGCGCTCACCAGCACCGTGGACGGCGGGGAGATCAGCTGCTCGGAGGGGACGGAGCCCTTGGCGCCCGGGGAGCGGAACCAGTAGCGGGTCACCAGGCCGAAGTTGCCGCCGCCCCCGCCGGTGTGCGCCCACCACAGCTCGCGGTGCGGGTCGTCGTCCTCCCGGGTGGCCACGACCGTGCGGACGCCGCCCTTCCCGTCCGTCACCACGACCTCCACGGCGTAGAGGTGGTCGACGACCAGGCCGTGGGCCCGCGAGAGCAGGCCGTAGCCGCCGCCCGCTATGTGTCCGCCGGCTCCGACGCTGTAGCAGATACCGCCGGGGATCGTGACCCCCCAGCCCTTGTACAGGGCCTCGTACACGTTGATCAGACGGGCGCCGGCCTCGACGACGAACGCCCGGAACGCCGGGTCGTACCCCACGTGCGTCATCTCCGAGAAGTCGATGATGACCTCCGTCTCGGGGTGCGCGGCGAAGTCGGCGAAGCAGTGGCCACCGCTGCGCACCGAGACCCGCTTGCCCGCCCGGACGGCGTCTCTCAGGGCACGTTCGGCGTCCGCGGTCGAGCGGACCATCTTGATGTAGTCCGGGCGTGCGACGAAGCGCTGGTTGTTTCCGGTGGTCAGCAACTCATAGCGCGGATCGCCCGGCTTGACGACTGATCCGGTCCCGGCGGCCGGGCCGCCGGAGGGCGCGGGGGACGCGGCGGCCGCCGCGGGACCAGCCAGTGCGCCGGCCACCGCCGCGCCTCCGACGACGGCCGCACCGCGGCTGAGCATGGTCCGGCGATCGACACCGTTCATGGGTCTACCTCGACTTCTGTTCGATGAGTGGTTCAGCGGGAAGTGCTTCGGCGCGGAGTGCTGCCGCGACGGGCGTCGCCGTGGGCAGCGGGGGCCTCCCGGCGCTCCGGCGGTCGAGCAGGCCGGAGAGCGCCGCGGTACCCAGGCCGGCGGCGGCGAGGCCGGCGCCGATCCAGGTCGGCGAGGTCCAGCCCAGGCCGTGGGCGACGGCGAGGCCGCCGAGCCAGGCTCCGAGGGCGTTTCCGAGGTTGAAGGCCGCGATGTTCGCCGCGGAGGCGAGGGCCGGAGCCCCGGCGGCCTGCTGCATCACACGTGCCTGGAGCGGGGGCACCGTCGCGAAACCGATCGCTCCGAACGCGGCGAGGGTGATCGCGGCGGGCAGGGCGGCCCGCGAGGTGAAGGTGAAGACCACCAGCACGACGCTCAGTCCGCCCAGGATGAGGTACAGGCTGGGCATCAGGGCCCGGTCGGCGGCCCGCCCGCCGAGCACGTTGCCGACGCACAGCCCGCCGCCGAAGAGGACGAGGAGCCAGGCGACCGCGCCGTCGGAGAAGCCGGCCAGTTCCGTCATCATCGGCGCGAGATAGGTGAAGGAGGCGAAGACGCCGCCGAAGCCGAGGACCGTCGTGGTCAGTGCCAGCCACACCTGGGGTTTGCGGAAGACGGCGAGTTCGGCGCGCAGCGCTCCGCTCTGCGGCCGCGGCTGCGCCGGGACCAGGGTGATGAGGCCGAGCAGTCCGACGACGCCGATGCCGGTGACGGCCCAGAAGGTGGAGCGCCAGCCGAACTGCTGGCCCAGGAAGGTGCCCAGCGGTACGCCGAGCACATTGGCCAGGGTGAGGCCGGTGAACATCAGGGCGATGGCGCTGGCCCGCCGGTCGGGTGCCACCAGGTCGGCGGCGACGACGGACCCGATGCCGAAGAAGGCGCCGTGTGTGAGGGCGGCGACCAGCCGGCCGCCCATGAGGGCGGTGTAGTCGCCGGCGAGGGCGCACAGCAGGTTGCCGGCGATGAAGAGGGCCATGAGCACGACGAGCATGGTCTTGCGTGGCAGCCGCGCGCCGGCCGCGGTCATCAGCGGTGCGCCGACGACCACGCCGAGGGCGTACCCGGTGACGAGCATGCCGGCGGAGGGGATGGACACGGACAGGTCCTCGGCGACGTTCGGGAGCAGACCGACGATGACGAACTCGGTGGTCCCGATGCCGAAGGCACCTATGGCGAGGGCGAGCAGGGAAGGACGCATCGGAAATCCCACGTTCCTGGGAGGGGAGGCGGGGGGGGGAGGGGGGGGGGGGGGGGGGGGGGGGGGGGGGGGTGTGGTTTTTGTTGTTTTCTCCCCCGGCCCTTTTT
>NZ_JBVJFA010000071.1:0-11985 GCF_055588085.1 Streptomyces sp. NPDC046303 | reverse complement strand
AGGGCCCCCCCCTCCCCCCCCCCCCCCCCCCCCCACACCCCCCCCCCCCCCCCCCCCCCCCCCCCCCCCCCCCCCCCCCCCCCCCCCGGGCCGGCGTGCGGACAGGTCGGGGACCTGGGTCAGCGGTAGTTCACGAACTGGATCGCGAAGTCCAGGTCCTTGCCCTTGAGCAGCGCCTGGACCTCCTGGAGGTCGTCGCGGCTCTTGGAGCTGACGCGCAGCTCCTCACCCTGGACCTGGGCCTTGACGCCCTTGGGACCCTCGTCCCGGATGATCTTCGCGACCTTCTTGGCGTTCTCCTGGGAGATGCCTTCCTCGATCGTGGCGAAGATCTTGTACTCCTTGCCGGACAGCTGCGGCTCGCCGGCGTCCAGCGCCTTGAGCGAGATTCCACGCTTGACCAGCTTGGTCTCGAAGACGTCGAGGACGGCCTTGACGCGCTCCTCGGAGTTCGCCTCCATGAGGATCTTGTCGCCGGACCAGGCGATGGTGGCGCCGGTGCCCTTGAAGTCGTAGCGCTGCGACAGTTCCTTGGCGGCCTGGTTGAGGGCGTTGTCGACCTCCTGCCGCTCGACCTTCGAGACGATGTCGAAACTGGAGTCGGCCATGTGCTGTGGCTCCTTGAAGTCGGTTGCGATCGCCCCGGAGGGCACGGCGGGACATCCCCGGCCCGCGCGGCAAAGCCTAGCCATCGCACCCACCGGCGGCGCTGATCAATCCGGTGGCGAAGCACCCCCGCTCATCAGGTATCGTTTACGTCGTTGCCAGGGAGCGCCGCCGAAAGGCGGAAATAATGGCAGCGATCATGGCGGTGTGCCCGAGTGGCCAAAGGGAGCAGACTGTAAATCTGCCGGCTCAGCCTACCCAGGTTCGAACCCTGGCGCCGCCACGCGAAGTAAGCCCTCCTGATCTGCGGAAACGCAGACCAGGGGGGCTTTCTCGTTCTTCTGACAGCGACCGGGCGGTTCATACGGCTGCCTAGCCGATGTCTAGCCGACTTGGATGCGTGATCGTGCGGGTCGAGAACCTCGTTCCGCGCCTCTGCCGCGGCGCCGTAACCGCTCTTGTGGACCAGACCGCCGCGCGTCGTCCGGACTGGCAGGTGACGCCACCGCACATGTGGCCCCCGGGCAGGTTGGGCCTGTTGGGCAGGTTGGGCGTCGGGGGTGAGGGGGTCGGCGTCGCATGGGAACTTCTCCGTCCGGGATGGCGCCGACGCATGTCGACCCCGTGGTGACTGATGTCCCAAGTAGCTCCCGGCCGGGGGGTGGGCGTCATGCCGCGAAGGTTCGGGTCTTGACACCGGGTGATGGCCTGTTCGGCGGATCCTCCAAGCGGCGCCGCCGTGACCGCGGCGGACGCGCGGGTCCTTCGTGCGGGCTCAGTGGTTCCCCGTGAGGGCCGCCTGCCAGGACCAGGACGTGCGGCGGGGGCGGTCGGGGAGGGCGAGGCGGCCCGCGGACCAGAGCAGGGCTTCCGTCGGCGGACCCGGCGGGGTGTCCGGAAACAGGCGGGCCAGTACCGGGGCCGCCAGGTCGGACGGCGGCAGCCAGGGGAGGCCCAGGCCCTGGGCGATGTCATAGGTGTGGAGCAGCAGCTCCGCCACACCCATCGCCGCGAAGCCCCCCGGATCGCAGGGGCCCCAGTGCCAGGCCCGGTCCGACGGGTCGGCGGCCGTGACCGCCGTGCTGAGCAGACGGGCGCTCGCCGACACCACCGTCAGCACCTCGGCCGGGGGAGTGCCCGGTCGCACCCGCAGGTCCAGCGGCAGGTAGGCCGACCGCGCCCGGGAGGCCACCTGCGCCGCGTAGGCGGTCAGGTCGTGCGCGATGTGGGCCGCGGTCGTCCAACAGGACCATTCGAGGGAACCGGCCGGCACCCCCCAGTCCAGGCCGCCGTGCGGGCCGAGGGCCGCCACCGCCGCGGCTGCCGCCCGTTCGACGTCCGCGCCCGTCATCAACCGCATCGTCGGAGACTCCTGTTCGTTCACCTTGCGTGAAATGGACATCTGACATGCGGGGGAAAGTAGGCGGCGGGGTGCTCATCGCCCTGCTCGGCGCCGGGATTCCGGCCCTGGTCGGGGCGGCGCTCCACACGGACGTGGGGCAGCCCTACCAGGAGACCCGGCTGTACTTCGGCACCGAGCGCTCCGACGGCCACGGCGCCGTCGGGAAGCACGAGTTCATGCGGTTCCTGGACCGCGAGATCACCCCGGCCTTCCCCGAGGGCCTGACCGTCCACGACGGGTACGGGCAGTGGCGCGGGCAGGACGGCAAGGTCGTCCGCGAGTCCTCGTACGAGGTGGTGCTGCTGTACCCCGAGAAGGAGGCCGGCGAGCGCAGCGGGCGCATCGAGCGGATCCGCCAGGCGTACGAGGACCAGTACCAGCAGGACTCGGTCGGACGCTCCGACGACAAGCTGACCGCCGAGTTCTGAGGCCCGGTCGGTTCAACGCCCTGTCAATTGCCCGCCACATCCTTGACCGCCACCGCGACGGGGGTCGAACCGGAGGTCAGCTCCAGGGTCAGGCCCGCCGTCGCGGGGGTCTCGATCAGCTCGGCGAGCACCGCCGCCACGTCGTCGCGCGGGACGGACCCGCCGCCCGCCTGCACCACGAGGCGGACCAGGCCCGTTCCCGCGTCGTCGACCAGCGAGCCGGGCCGCAGGATCGTCCACTCCAGGCCCAGCCGGGTGCGGACGTGGTCGTCGGCCTCGCCCTTCGCCCGGAGGTAGGCGTCGAACACCTCGTCGCCCTCGTGCCGGGCGTCCGCGCCCATCGAAGACACCATCAGGAAGCGCCGGACACCGGCCCGTTCGGCAGCGTCGGTGAACAGCACCGCCGCGCCCCGGTCCACGGTGTCCTTGCGCGCGATCCCGCTGCCCGGGCCCGCCCCCGCGGCGAACACGGCCACCTCCGCGCCCTGCAGGATGCCCGCGACGTGCTCCACCGTGGCCGACTCCAGATCGCACAGCACCGGTTCGGCGCCCGCCTCCCTGAGGTCGTTGCCCTGCGCCGGGTCGCGGATGATCCCCGCGACCTCGTACCCGCGCGCGGCGAGCAGTCGCTCCAGCCGCAGCGCGATCTGACCGTGTCCACCCGCGATGACGATGCGCATGTCCCGACCGTACGACGAGCCGGGCCGCGGCGCCCGCGAAAGCCCGGCCCACTTCACGGGCCGGGCTCCGTACGGCCCTGCCGGGGCAGGTCCAGGGCCACCGCGACGGCCGAGTCGCAGTACTCCCGTACGGCACTCGTACGGGCTACCACCCGGCCCAGGTGGATCACGATCCGGCTGTACGCGAGGGACAGCACGCCCGCGATCCGGTCGCCGCGCACGGCAAGCAGCTCCGCCGGGAAACCGGCCTCCACCCGGACCTCCGGCAGACCCATGGCCTCCCGGGCGGCGGCGCTGACCGACTCGTAGGCCTCGCCCGGCCGCAGCCCGCCCTGGGAGGCCAGCAGGTACGCGGCCTCCAGGGGGTCGCCGCGGCCGACCGGGTTCCCGGCGTCCCGCAGGGCCCCGCTGCCGGCCGTGACCCGCACCCCGGCGGCCCGCAGCAGGCGCACGGGGGCGGTGCGCAGTCCGCGGCGCTCCAGGGCCGCGCAGTCGCCCTGGGGCAGGCAGGTCACGCGTACCCCGGCGGCGGCGAGCTGGTCGGCGGCGCGGGTCGCCACGTCCAGGGGGAGCCGGGCGAGGCCGCCGCAGGGGCCGATGCTCACCCCGGGGCGCAGCCCGCCGGCCATCGCGGCGAGCCGGGCCAGGCGGCCGGGATCGTCACCGTCCGTGTGCAGGTCCACCGGGCAGCCGTGCTCGTCGGCGAGTTCCAGGACGGCTTCGAGGAAGCCGGTGGGGTCGGGGTCGAGGTCGGGGCAGCCGCCGATCACGGAGGCCCCCATCTTGACCGCGTCGCGCAGCATGGCGAGCCCGTCGGCTCCGGCCACCCCGGTCAGCAGCCGCGGTACGGCCACGGTGGTCAGGTCGGTGAGCCCGCGCAGCGAGCGGCGGGCCTGGAGCACGGCCTCCATGGGGCCGAGACCGTGCATGTCGCCGATCCGGACGTGCGAGCGCACGGCGGTGGCCCCGTGGCCGAGCTGGAGCAGGGCGGCTTCGGTGGCCCGGCGCTGGACCTCGTCGGGGGTGTACGAGACCGGGCCCTCGGCGTCGGCCGTCAGGGCGGTGTCGCCGTGGGCGTGGGGCTCGGCGGGCGCGGGCAGCAGGAGGTACCCGCCGAGGTCCACCCGGGACAGGGCGGGCGCGGGGAGGCTGCCCGCGGTGCCGACGGCCTGGATCCGGCCGCCGCCGAGCCGGACGTCGACGGTCCGGCCGTCGGTGAGGCGCGCCCCCGCGAGGAGCAGGCCGGTGGGCTCGGCGGTGGCCGCGTGGCCCTGTCCGAGGGAAGGGCCGGCGGAGCAGCCGGCGGGACGGCCCTGGCGGTCGTCGTGGTCCGGGATGTGGCTGCGGCCGCGGGAGGTGCCGTGCGGGGGGCTCTGGGAAGGGCCGTGTGCGGGTCCGTGTCCTCCGCCCTCGCCGCGGCCGCTGCGCGGGGAGTGGAACGGCTGCTGCGGCTGGCTGTCGGACATCGCGCTCCTGCGGTGGCTCGGGCGGTCCTGGGCCGTGGCCGCGGCCCGCGGCCCAAGATCACGCAGCGTGCTCAGAGCCTAGGGCGCGGCGCACCCCGCTTCGGGGAAGAGCGCAATAGTCGTACCGGTGTGGTGCCCGTGCGCCGCGGCGCACGGGCGCGCGCCCCGTCGGTCCCGCCGGCCCGGCGCGGCCTCGTACGCGGGTGATGACGTGTGAGCCCGGACACAATCCGGGCCCCAAGTGGGCGTTGGGGTCTCGGTGAGCTGATCAAGAAACACATCCGAACCCCCTCGGAGCCCGGTCCCCGCAAAGGATTTGGGCGATCGGCGGGCAACCGTGTAATGTCTTCATCGCTCGCCCCAATAGCTCAGTCGGTAGAGCGTCTCCATGGTAAGGAGAAGGTCTGCGGTTCGATTCCGCATTGGGGCTCTGGTGAGAGAGGTTCCCCACCCTCGGGTGGGGAGCTGATCACATCAAAGCGGCGTAGCTCAGTCGGTAGAGCAAGCGGCTCATAATCGCTGTGTCACCGGTTCAAGTCCGGTCGCCGCTACACACAGTAGCCGATTGCGGGGTCGGTCTCCCGATCGGCTACTCTTTTATGCGTTCATCCGTCCCATAGTCCGTCAAGGAGCACTCACGTGGCTGCCACCGACGTCCGCCCGAAGATCACGCTGGCCTGCGTGGAGTGCAAGGAGCGGAACTACATCACCAAGAAGAACCGGCGTAACAACCCGGACCGACTTGAGATGAAGAAGCACTGCCCGCGCTGCAACTCGCACACCGCGCACCGCGAGACCCGCTGACCCCAGCGAAGTCTCGAATAACAGGCACCGTCATGAGGTCGTCCCCTTCTTTGGGGGGCGGCCTCGTGTCGTTTCCGCTCGTCTTTCGTGTCCCTTCATCAGGAGGTAGTGAGGCATGGCTCTCGACCAGTCCTTCGTGGGGCGGAGTTACCCCCCCACCGATCCGTACGAGGTCGGCCGGGAGAAGATCCGCGAATTCGCGGTCGCCGTGGGTGACGACAATCCCGTCTACACCGACCCCGAAGCCGCCAAGGCGCACGGCTACCCCGATGTGATCGCCCCGCCGACTTTTGTGTTTGCGATCACTTTCGCGGCGGCCGGCCAGGTCGTCGACGACCCGCAGCTGGGGCTGGACTACAGCCGCGTCGTGCACGGCGACCAGAAGTTCGCGTACTCCCGCCCCGTGCGGGCCGGTGACCGGCTCTCCGTGACCTCGACCATCGAGGCCGTGAAGTCCCTCGCGGGCAACGACATCATCGACATCCGCGGCGAGGTCCACGACGAGACCGGCGAGCACGTGGTGACGGCGTGGACGAAGCTCGTCTCCCGCGCCCCCGAGGAGGCCTGACATGGCAGCGCAGATCCAGTACGCGGACGTCGAGGTCGGCACCGAGCTGCCGGCGGCGTCCTTCCCCGTGACGCGCGCCACGCTGGTCCGTTACGCGGGCGCCTCGGGCGACTTCAACCCGATCCACTGGAACGAGAAGTTCGCCAAGGAGGTCGGACTGCCGGACGTGATCGCGCACGGCATGTTCACCATGGCCGAGGCGATCCGCGTGGTCACCGACTGGGTCGGCGACCCGGGCGCGGTGGTCGAGTACGGCGTGCGCTTCACCAAGCCGGTCGTGGTCCCGAACGACGACCAGGGCGGCCTGATCGAGGTCACGGCCAAGGTCGCGGCCAAGCTGGAGGACAACCGCGTCCGGGTCGACCTGACGGCGATGAGCGCGGGCCAGAAGGTTTTGGGCATGTCCCGCGCGGTAGTGGAACTCGCGTAACGCGGGCGGGGGCGAGGGCGGGGGATCCGCGGGAGTGGGCCCCCGCCCCCCCACCCCCACCCCCACCCCCACCCCGCGCATTTCCGGCCCGTCGGCCCACCCCTTGCGTAGTTAGTGATTGAGCACTAACTTGGATGTATGCCAAGGATGAGTGCGGAGGAGCGACGCGAGAGCGTCATTCGGGCGGCGGTCCACGAGTTCGCCCGGGGCGGCTACTACGGGACCTCCACCGAGGCGATCGCCAAGCGGGTGGGCGTCTCGCAGCCGTACCTCTTCCGGCTCTTCCCGAACAAGTCCGCCATCTTCCTCGCCGCCGCCGAGCGCTGCCTGCGGGAGACCCGTGAGGTCTTCGCGGCCGCCGGCGAGGGGCTGCACGGCGAAGAGGCCACGCAGGCCATGGCCAACGCCTACACCCGGCTCATCGCCGAGGACCCGGACAAGCTCCAGATGCAGCTCCAGATGTACGTCACCGTCGCCGCGGCCGAGGCGGCCGGGGACCACGAGCTCGGCGAGCTCGTCCGGAAGGGGTGGATGGAACTCTGGGACACGATCCGCGTGCCGTTCGGCGGGGACGTGGGCGAGACCACGACCTTCATGGCCTACGGAATGCTGATCAACACCCTCGCCGCCATGGGCTTCCCGCCCGAGCACCGCGTCTGGGAGGGGCTGTACCCCACGGCCCGCACCAAGGGCCGCCTGGAGAAGTGAGGGGCCCCGCCGCCCCTCCGGCGGCGGCGGTTCACTCATGCGCACGAAAGTTAGTCATCAATAACTAACACCCTCAGGGGGGATCGTGACCACGCAAGCCACCAACACGGACACCGCCACCCACACCGACACCGCCACGGACACCAGGCTCCGCGGGCCCGCCGTCTGGGCCCTCGTCCTGACCGGCACCGCCGGCTTCATGGCCGCCCTCGACAACCTCGTCGTCACCACCGCCCTGCCCGCCATCCGCGAGGACCTCGGCGGCCGGCTGGAGGACCTGGAGTGGACGGTGAACGCGTACACGCTCACCTTCGCCGTCCTCCTCATGTTCGGCGCCGCCCTCGGTGACCGCTTCGGGCGCCGCCGGCTGTTCGTCGCCGGCCTCGCGGTCTTCACCGGCGCCTCCGCCGCGGCCGCCCTCTCGCCCGGCATCGACGCGCTCATCGCCGCCCGCGCCGTCCAGGGCGTCGGCGCCGCGATCATGATGCCGCTCACCCTGACCCTGCTCACCGCCGCCGTCCCGCCCGCCCGCCGCGGCATGGCCCTCGGCATCTACGGAGCCGTCACCGGCCTCGCCGTGGCCAGCGGCCCCCTCATCGGCGGCAGCCTCACCGAGCACATCTCCTGGCAGTGGATCTTCTGGCTGAACGTCCCGATAGGCCTGGCCCTGATCCCGCTCGCCCGCCTGCGCCTCGCCGAATCCACCGCCCCCGGGTCCCGCCTCGATCTCCCGGGCACCCTGCTCATCAGCGGTGGCCTCTTCGGCATCGTCTACGCCCTGGTCAACGCCCATGCCGAAGGCTGGACCAGCGCCCCGGTGCTCACCGGCCTGATCGCCGGAACCGCGCTCGTCGGCGGCTTCGTCCACCACGGCATCCGCAGCGAGAACCCCATGCTCCCCATGCGGCTGTTCCGGAACCGGGGCTTCCTGGGGATCAACCTCGCCGGCCTGCTGATGTTCCTGGGCAAGTTCGGCTCGATCTTCCTGCTCAGCCAGTTCCTCCAGGGCGTCGCCGGCTACTCGCCCACCGAGGCCGGCCTGCGCATGCTCCCCTGCACCGGCATGCCGATGATCGTCGCGCCGATCTCGGGCATCCTCTCCGACCGGATCGGCGGCCGCCCCGTCATCGCCGCCGGACTCGCGCTCCAGGCCCTCGGGCTCGGCTGGTTCGCGATGATCCTGAGCGCGGACGTCTCGTACGCCGCCCAGCTGCCGGCGCTGATCCTCAGCGGCATCGGCATGGGCCTGTACTTCGCCCCCGCCTCCAGCGTCCTGATGTCCACCGTGGCCCCCGCCGACCAGGGCAAGGCCTCCGGCACCAACACCGCCCTGCGCGAGGTCGGCGGAGCCCTCGGCGTCGCCGTCCTCGCCTCCGTCTTCTCCGCCCAGGGCGGCTACCAGTCCCCGCAGGCCTTCACCGAGGGCACCGTCCCGGCCCTGTGGATCGGCGGCGCCGCGGTCGCACTGGCCGCCGCATGCGCCCTGCTGCTGCCGGCCAGGCCGCAACCCTCCCGCGCTCCCGCCCCTGGCGCAACGGCCGCCGCCGAGCCGCAGAAGGTACCGGTAGCCGGCTGAGTCCGCCCCCACACCGACCCACCCACCCCACCCCCCCACGTCACCGTCAAGGAGTGCCCGTCATGCCCGACATCCCGTGGTCGACTCCCGTACCGGCAGCCCCCGACGCCGAGGTCTACGTCATGGCCTCCCGCTTCGAGACCTCCACCCTCGCCGGTGCCTTCCGGTTCTTCCTCAGGTCCCCCGGCATCATCGGCCAGATCCGCAAGGCCCCCGGCGCGCACGGCGTCGCCCTCCGCGCCCGCGTCTTCAGCCGCACCTTCCTCACCCTCTCCGCCTGGGAGGACCGCGACGCGCTCCACCGGTTCGCCCGCAGCGAGCCGCACCGCTCCAGCTCCCGGGCCGCCGCCGCGTTCATGAAGGAGTCGGCCTTCACCTTCTGGACCGCTAAGGCCTGCGAGCTCCCCATCGGCTGGGCCGAGGCGGAGCGCCGTCTGGCCGAGCAGCAGGCCGCATCCTGAGCCACGGTCCGTGGCCCCGCCGGGAGGCGAGGGGCACGGACCGTACTCTTGTCCACGTGCAGGAACTCCACGACGCCCCCCTCGCCCCGCTGACCACCTTCCGCCTCGGTGGCCCCGCCGCCCGCCTCGTGACCGCGACCACCGACGCCGAGGTGATCGCCGCCGTCCGGGCCGCGGACGAGAGCGGCACCCCGCTCCTGGTCATCGGCGGCGGCAGCAACCTGGTCATCGGGGACCGCGGCTTCGACGGCACCGCCCTGCTCATCGCGACCACCGGCTTCACCCTCGACGGCACCACCCTGGAGCTGGCCGCGGGCGAGAACTGGAGCGATGCCGTCGCCCGCACCGTCGAGGCCGGCCTCGCCGGGATCGAATGCCTCGCCGGAATTCCCGGCTCCGCGGGCGCCACCCCGATCCAGAACGTCGGTGCGTACGGCCAGGAAGTCTGCGACACCATCACCGAGGTCGTCGCCTACGACCGCACCACCGGCGAGACCGTCACGCTCAGCGCCGCCGAATGCGCCTTCCGCTACCGCAACAGCACCTTCAAGGACCAGCCCGACCGCTACGTCGTCCTGCGCGTGCGCTTCGCCCTGGAGGACGCGGGCGGACTGTCCGCGCCGATCAAGTACCCCGAGACCGCCCGCGCCCTGGGCGTCGAGGCCGGAGACCGGGTCCCGGCCGCCACCGCCCGCGAGACCGTACTGCGCCTGCGCGCGGGCAAGGGCATGGTGCTCGACCCCGCCGACCACGACACTTGGTCGGCCGGCTCCTTCTTCCACAACCCGATCCTGACCGACGAGGCCTACGCCGCCTTCCTCGCCCGCGTCCAGGACCGCCTCGGCCCCGACACCGCCCCGCCCGCCTACCCCGCGGGCGACGGCCGTACGAAGACCAGCGCGGCCTGGCTGATCGACAAGGCCGGCTTCACCAAGGGCTACGGCACCGGCCCCGCCCGCATCTCCACCAAGCACACGCTCGCCCTCACCAACCGCGGCGAGGCCACCACCGAGGACCTCCTCGCCCTGGCCCGCGAGGTCGTCGCGGGCGTCCACGAGGCCTTCGGCGTCACCCTGGTCAACGAGCCGGTGACGGTCGGCGTCAGCATCTGAGGAGTCCCGGCCGCCCATGCTCTGTCCCCTGCACGGGGCCGGTACGGACCCCACCCGCCTCGTGGGCCGCACGCTCAGCAGAGTCGTCGCGTCCTGGCACATCAGCGACGGCGAGCGCTCCGAGGCCCCTCTGGACGTCTGGCTGATCGACAGCGCCGGCGACTCCATCCGCATCACCACCGGGTCCGACCAGTGCCTCATCGTCGAGTCCGCCGCACCCCACGAGCCGTACGACATGGGGGAGTGGGGCCGGATCGAGGTCGGCGAGGACCTCGGCGACCACCCCTTCCTGCGCCACCTCGGCGAGACGGTCACCTCCGTCGCCGAGTTCGCCGTGCCCGAGCAGGGCCGCACCCACCTGGAGATCGGCTTCCAGGACGGCCACCGGGTGCGGGCCGACTGCTACGAGGGGGACCTGCGGCTCACGCGGTGAGCCAGTGGTCGATTCCGGCGAGCAGCTTCTCCTGTACGTCGGCGGGCGCGGCCGACCCGCGGACCGACTGCCGGGCCAGCTCGGCGAGCTCCGCGTCCGTGAAGGCGTGGTGGCGGCGCGCGATCTCGTACTGGGCGGCCAGCCGGGACCCGAAGAGGAGCGGGTCGTCGGCGCCCAGCGCCATCGGCACCCCGGCCTCGAAGAGGGTGCGCAGCGGCACGTCCTCCGGCCGCTCGTACACCCCCAGGGCGACGTTGGAGGCCGGGCAGACCTCGCAGGTGATCTGCCGGTCGGCGAGGCGCTTGAGCAGGCGGGGGTCCTCGGCGGCCCGAACGCCGTGCCCGATGCGCGAGGCGTGCAGATCGTCGAGGCAGTCGCGGACCGAGGACGGGCCGGTGAGCTCGCCGCCGTGCGGGGCGGCGAGGAGGCCGCCCTCGCGGGCGATGGCGAAGGCCCGGTCGAAGTCGCGGGCCATGCCGCGGCGCTCGTCGTTGGACAGGCCGAAACCGACGATGCCGCGGTCGGCGTAGCGGACGGCGAGGCGGGCCAGCGTCCGGGCGTCGAGGGGGTGCTTCATCCGGTTCGCGGCGATGAGGACGCGCATCCCGAGCCCGGTCTCGCGGGACGCGGCGTCGACGGCGTCCAGGATGATCTCGACGGCCGGGATCATCCCGCCGAGGAGGGGCGCGTAGGACGTGGGATCCACCTGGATCTCCAGCCAGCCGCTGCCGTCCCGTACGTCCTCCTCCGCGGCCTCGCGGACCAGGCGGCGGATGTCGTCCGGCTCGCGCAGGCAGGAACGGGCGGCGTCGTAGAGCCGCTGGAAGCGGAACCAGCCGCGCTCGTCGGTGGCCCGGAGCTTGGGCGGCTCGCCGGCCGTCAGGGCGTCCGGGAGCCGGACGCCGTACTTGTCGGCGAGCTCCAGCAGGGTCGACGGGCGCATCGAGCCGGTGAAGTGCAGGTGGAGGTGGGCCTTCGGCAGAAGCGTCAGATCACGTGCGTGCGGGGGGTTCGGGGGGTGCCCCGCTGAATGGGCCAGCATCTGGTGATCCTGCCGCACCGCTGCGCCCGGCGGGAGGGGGTTTTACCGATCGGGGGCTTGCCCGAACGCCCGAGCGGGGTGGAGGGCCCCTGGCCGGGGGCCGTCCGCGAACGCCTGAGCGGCGGCCCCCGGGGAGGGGAACCGCCGCTCAGCGCGTGGCCGCGGGCCCGTACAGGCCTAGACGAGTAAGTCCGAAGTCTCGGGCGCATGAAGCGAGGGTCTCGTTGATCTGTTTGTGACGACAGATCTCGAAACCCTCGCTACAGCAC
>NZ_JBVJFA010000070.1:0-12468 GCF_055588085.1 Streptomyces sp. NPDC046303 | reverse complement strand
TTCGACATCGACGCCAACGGCATCATGCACGTCACGGCCAAGGACCTCGGCACGGGCAAGGAGCAGAAGATGACCGTCACCGGCGGCTCCTCGCTCGGCAAGGACGAGGTCGACCGCATGCGCCAGGAGGCGGAGCAGTACGCGGAGGAGGACCTGCGCCGCAAGGAGGCGGCCGAGTCCCGCAACCAGGGCGAGCAGCTCGTCTACCAGACGGAGAAGTTCGTCAAGGACAACGAGGACAAGGTCCCGGCCGAGGTCAAGACCGAGGTCGAGGCCGCCGTCACCGAGCTGAAGGAAAAGCTCAAGGGCGAGGACACCGCCGAGATCCGCACCGCGACCGAGAAGCTCGCCGCGGTCAGCCAGAAGCTCGGCCAGGCCATCTACGCCGACGCCCAGGCCGCTCAGGGCGCCGCCGGCGGCGCTGCCGGTGACGCCGGTCAGGCCAAGGCCGACGACGACGTGGTCGACGCCGAGATCGTCGACGACGAGAAGCCGAAGGGTGGCGCTGCCTGATGTCGGAGGAGACCCCGGGTTTTGACGAGAAGCCCGAAGTCCCCGTCGACGGCACGTCCGACGAGCCGAAGGCCGCCGACTCCGCCTCGGAGGAGGCGGCGGCCCCGGCCGGGGACGCGGGAGCTCAGGCCGTCGGCCAGGAAACGGCGCTGCTCGCACAGCTGGACCAGGCCCGGACGGCGCTCGGCGAGCGCACCGCGGACCTCCAGCGGCTCCAGGCCGAGTACCAGAACTACCGCCGCCGGGTGGAGCGGGACCGGATCGCCGTCAAGGAGATCGCGGTCGCGTCCCTCCTGACGGAACTCCTCCCGACCCTGGACGACATCGGCCGGGCGCGGGAGCATGGCGAGCTGGTCGGCGGCTTCAAGTCGGTGGCCGAATCGCTGGAGACCGCCGCGGCCAAGATGGGCCTGCAGCAGTTCGGCAAGGAGGGCGAGCCCTTCGACCCGACGATCCACGAGGCCCTGATGCACTCGTACGCGCCGGACGTCACCGAGACGACCTGCGTGGCGATCCTGCAGCCGGGGTACCGGATCGGCGAGCGTACGATCCGTCCCGCGCGGGTCGCGGTGGCCGAGCCCCAGCCGGGCGCGGCCCCCAAGTCCGAGTCGTCGGAGGGCGACGCGTCGTCGTCCGACAAGGACGCGGATGCAGCCGACAACGGCTGAGGTCGCACACGCAGCAGTACGAGAGGAGGGACACCGGGGATGAGCACGAAGGACTTCGTGGAGAAGGACTACTACAAGGTCCTCGGTGTCCCGAAGGACGCCACCGAGGCCGAGATCAAGAAGGCGTACCGGAAGCTCGCGCGCGAGTTCCACCCGGACGCCAACAAGGGCGACGCCTCGGCCGAGGCGCGCTTCAAGGAGATCTCCGAGGCGAACGACATCCTCGGCGACGCCAAGAAGCGCAAGGAGTACGACGAGGCGCGCGCCCTGTTCGGCAACGGGGGCTTCCGCCCCGGGCCGGGCGGGGCCGGCGGCTCGTTCAACTTCGACCTCGGCGACCTCTTCGGCGGCGCGCAGCCGGGCGGCGCGGGCGGCGGCTTCGGCGGCGGCCTGGGCGACGTCTTCGGCGGCCTGTTCAACCGCGGCGCCGGCCCCGGTGCGGGCACCCGCACCCAGCCGCGCCGCGGCCAGGACATCGAGTCGGAGGTCACCCTCTCCTTCACGGAGGCGGTGGACGGGGCCACGGTCCCGCTCCGGATGTCCTCGCAGGCCCCCTGCAAGGCCTGTTCGGGCACCGGCGACAAGAACGGCACGCCCCGGGTGTGCACGACCTGCGTCGGCACCGGGCAGGTCTCGCGGGGCAGCGGCGGAGGCTTCTCGCTGACCGACCCCTGCGCGGACTGCAAGGGCCGCGGGCTGATCGCGGAGACCCCGTGCGAGGTCTGCAAGGGCAGCGGGCGCGCCCGCAGCTCGCGCACCATGCAGGTCAGGATCCCGGCGGGCGTCTCCGACGGCCAGCGGATCCGGCTGCGCGGCAAGGGTGCGCCGGGCGAGCGCGGCGGTCCCAGCGGTGACCTGTACGTCGTCGTGCACGTCGACTCCCACCCGGTGTTCGGCCGCAAGGGCGACAACCTGACGGTGACCGTCCCGGTGACGTTCGCCGAGGCGGCGCTGGGCGCCGACATCAAGGTCCCGACCCTGAACGGCCCCTCGGTGACGCTGAAGCTGCCGCCGGGCACCCCCAACGGCCGCACCATGCGGGCCCGCGGCAAGGGAGCGGTCCGCAAGGACGGCACCCGCGGTGACCTGCTGGTGACGGTGGAGGTCGCGGTCCCGACCGAGCTGTCGGACAAGGCCCGCGAGGCGCTGGAGATGTACCGCGAGGCGACGGAGTCGCAGGACCCGCGCACCGCGCTGTTCGAGTCCGCGAAGGGAGCATGACCATGGACGGCCGCCGACGACAGTCCTCCCGCCTGGGCGGGGGCTACCAGCTCACCGATGAGACCCCGGTCTACGTGATCTCGGTGGCCGCCCAGCTCTCGGGGCTGCATCCGCAGACCCTCCGCCAGTACGACCGTCTCGGCCTGGTCTCCCCGGACCGTACGGCCGGCCGCGGCCGGCGCTACTCGGCCCGTGACATCGAGCTGCTCCGCACGGTGCAGGCGCTGTCCCAGGACGAGGGCATCAACCTGGCGGGCATCAAGCGGATCATCGAGCTGGAGAACCAGGTCGCCGCGCTCCAGCAGCGCGTGGCCGAGCTCTCGGCGGCGGTGGACGGCGCGGCGGCCACGCTCCGGGCCCGCGAGGCCCAGGTGCACGCCTCCTACCGGCGCGACCTGGTTCCGTACCAGCCTCCGCAGCCCGGCAACGCCCTGGTCGTCTGGCGCCCCAAGCGCCCCCTGGACTGACCCGGCCGCCCTTCGGCGCCTCCTCGGGCCCCGCCCCTCCCAGGGCGGGGCCCGAGGCCGTTCTAGAGGCCTTCCAGGGCCGCGTCCGGGTCCGGGTGCGGGTCCGGGTGGGAGTCGGAGTGCGGGTCCGGGTCGCAGGGCTGCGCGGGTGCGGCGGGCCGCCCCAGGATGCCGGACTGGGCGATGAGGTAGCCGAGCTGGGCCCGGCTGCCGCTGCCGAGGGTGCTGGCGAGCTTGGCGATGTGGGCGCGGCAGGTGCGCACGTTCATGCCGAGGCGGCGGGCGATGGCCTCGTCGACGTGGCCCTCGATGAGCAGCTGGGCGATGCTGCGCTGCACGCCCGATATCCCGCCGGGGGTGGTCCGGTAGGTCACTTCCTCCTGGAGCGGCACGGCCCGGTGCCAGAGCTGCTCGAACACCTTGATGAGGTAGTCGACCAGCCCCGGGTGGCGCAGCTCCAGGGCCACCCGCCGGTCGTCGCTCACCGGGATGAAGGCGACCGTGCGATCGAAGATGATCAGGCGCTCTATCAGTTCTTCGAGCGTGCGGATCTCCACCTTGCCCGCGGAGATCCGGTCGACGTAGGCCAGCGTGCCCTGGCTGTGCCGCGCGGTGTGCTGGTAGAGGGTCCGTATGCTGACCCCGCGGTCGATCAGCGGCTGGTCGCGTCCCAGGGCCTGGGCGAGGGCCTCGGAGGGCCGGGCGCCGCCGGGCTGGACGGTCAGGACCTCGGTGTGGCATTCGGCCGTCGCGAGGTTCAGGGCGGCGTTGATCCGCTCGAAGCCCTCCAGCACGGTGATGGCGTGGGTGTTGGCCGGGCTCTGTGCGCTGATGGCGAGGAAAGGCTCGAAAGTGTCGGTGAGATCTACAGCGCTGCGCCGGCGGTCCTGGATCTCACGTTCAATCGGGTGGAGCCGTTGGGCCAGCGCGACGGACGGCGGAACCGGACGGAGCTGGTTCGCGTCATCGGGGTCGGGCTGCAGAAGGGCGAATTCAAGCAGGCAGGGGGCGTTTTCGATCTCGCTCCGGGCGATCCGGCCGGTGCTGAGCGCCGTCGCGTAGAGACGCGTTCCCTCACCGCACATAGACGTGACGGGGTGGGGATGTATCGGGTTTGTCCGGTTTTGCGTCAAATCTCCACCCCCCAGGGTCCTGAACATGCAAGAACATGATGCATCGTCCCTGTGGCATTGACGTGCCTGAATGAGCCATCGTCTGTCACGCGGGGGAGAGGATTCCATCAAGTGAGGACGAAGCCGACCATGTTCAAGAGAATGCTTCGCTCGGTGCTTGCCATAGGTTTCTCCGCCGTTGCAGTTTTTGGGGCAGTCAGCGCCGTCGAAAGTGACGCGGGGAGCGCTAGGGACGGTCAGGCCAGCACCCTGACGAGCACGGAGTTCGACACCGGCTGGACCACGGCGCCCGCCGGCAAGTACGTGGACACCGGCTGGACCAGCAGCCGGCTGGGCGGCACCGATACGGGTTGGACCGAGGCCCCTGTGACGGTGTCCGCGTGACCCCCGACGATCGCGGCTTCCGTCGCGAAATGGCCTCCGCATACCGCTCCGGATGGCAGTTCATCGATCTGGCCACTGCGATCCCCTATCCCGGCGACTCCCTGGTCGTCACCCTGTTCGGGCAGCCGATCGTGGTCGTACGCGAGGAGGACGAAGACGTCCGGGCCTACCGCTGCCTGCGCCGCCCCCGCGGCGCGCCGCAGCCCGTCCGCTGCGAGGTGCGCTACGGAATGGTCTTCGTCAACCTCGACCAGCGCGACCACCAGCTCTTCGAACCTGATATCACCACCGCCACCCCCCGCAGTGCCTGAAGCGATTCCCCCGTCGTTGCAGATCGCTCAGGTGCTACCCCCACACAACGGCGCCATCGTGGACCTGACCACGATGGCGCCGTTGTGATGTCCGCGTCCATCCGTCGGACGGACACGATGCGGTTGCGGATCAGGCCCTGCCCATCGCCCGGTCCAGGGTGATCTCCATGACCACGCGGTCGGGATGGGGTGAGGGCGTCCGCCCGTAGCGCTCCGCGTAGCGCGCCACCGCGTCGGCGACCGACGCCTCGTCCGTACGGATCACCGCGTGCCCCTCGAGGGTGGCCCAGCGGCGTCCTTCCATCTGGCAGACCGCGACCCGGGCCGTGCCCGGCTGCGCCGCCAGGATGTTGCGGACCTTCTTGCTGTGCTTGTTGCTGATCACCCGGGCCAGGCCGGCCTCCGGGTCGTACGTCACGCCCACCGGCACCACGTGGGGGGTCCCGTCGGGCCGCGGCGTGGTCAGCGTGCAGACGTGCCGCTCCCGCCAGAAGGCGAGGTACTCGGGCGTCGGGTTGAGTACGTCATGGGGCATGGGCCGAGCGTACGGGGCGTACGGGCCGGGGCCGGGCGAGGGTACCGGGAGCGGCCTTGAGTGGAATAGACTCAACTTTGCGTAGGTTGTTTATGTCATAGTTCTGTTCCGCCAGAGAGGAGCGACCCACCCGTGGATGCCGAGCTGACCAACAAGAGCCGGGACGCGCTGAACGCGGCCACCAGCCGGGCCGTCAAGGACGGCCACGCCGACCTGACCCCCGCGCACCTGCTGCTGGCGCTCCTCGCCGGCGAGGACAACGAGAACCTGACCGACCTCCTCGCGGCCTCCGACGCCGACCAGGTCGCCGTCCGCAACGGCGCGGAGCGGCTGCTCGCCGCCCTGCCCAGCGTCACCGGGTCCACGGTCGCGCCCCCGCAGCCCACCCGCGAGCTGCTCGCCGTACTCGCCGAGGCCGACGCCCAGGCGGGCAAGCTCGGGGACGACTACCTCTCCACCGAACACCTGCTCATCGCCATCGCCGCCAAGGGCGGCGCGGCCGGTGAGGTCCTGTCCGCCCAGGGCGCGAGCGCGAAAAAGCTGCTGGACGCCTTCCAGAACGCACGAGGAGGGCGGCGGGTGACCACCCCCGACCCCGAGGGTCAGTACAAGGCGCTGGAGAAGTTCGGCACCGACTTCACCGCGGCCGCCCGCGAGGGCAAGCTCGACCCGGTCATCGGCCGGGACCACGAGATCCGCCGCGTCGTGCAGGTGCTCTCGCGCCGCACGAAGAACAACCCGGTGCTCATCGGCGAGCCCGGCGTCGGCAAGACGGCCGTCGTCGAGGGCCTGGCCCAGCGCATCGTCAAGGGCGACGTCCCGGAGTCCCTGAAGAACAAGCGGCTCGTCTCCCTCGACCTGGGCGCCATGGTCGCCGGCGCCAAGTACCGCGGTGAGTTCGAGGAGCGGCTGAAGACCGTCCTGGCGGAGATCAAGTCCAGCGACGGCCAGATCATCACCTTCATCGACGAGCTGCACACGGTCGTCGGCGCGGGCGCCGGCGGGGACTCGGCCATGGACGCGGGCAACATGCTCAAGCCCATGCTGGCCCGCGGCGAGCTGCGCATGGTCGGCGCGACCACCCTGGACGAGTACCGCGAGCGCATCGAGAAGGACCCGGCGCTGGAGCGGCGCTTCCAGCAGGTGCTGGTCGCCGAGCCCTCCGTCGAGGACACCATCGCGATCCTGCGCGGCCTCAAGGGCCGCTACGAGGCCCACCACAAGGTCCAGATCAACGACAGTGCGCTGGTCGCCGCCGCCACCCTCTCCGACCGGTACATCACCTCCCGCTTCCTGCCCGACAAGGCCATCGACCTCGTCGACGAGGCCGCGTCCCGGCTGCGCATGGAGATCGACTCCTCCCCCCTGGAGATCGACGAGCTCCAGCGCTCGGTGGACCGGCTGCGGATGGAGGAGCTGGCGCTGAAGAACGAGTCCGACCCGGCCTCGCTCGAACGCCTCGACAAGATCCGCAAGGACCTCGCCGACAAGGAGGAGGAGCTGCGCGGTCTGACCGCCCGCTGGGAGAAGGAGAAGCAGTCCCTCAACCGCGTCGGTGAGCTCAAGGAGCGCCTGGACGACCTGCGCGGCCAGGCCGAGCGCGCCCAGCGCGACGGGGACTTCGACACCGCCTCCAAGCTGCTCTACGGGGAGATCCCGACCGTCGAGCGCGAGCTGGCGGAGGCCACCGAGGCCGAGGAGGAGGCCTCGAAGGCCGGTACCGCCAAGGACAGCATGGTCAGGGACGAGGTCGGCCCCGACGACATCGCCGACGTGGTGGGCGCCTGGACCGGCATCCCGGCCGGCCGCCTCCTCGAAGGCGAGACGCAGAAGCTGCTGCGCATGGAGGACGAGCTGGGCCGCCGCCTGATCGGACAGGGCGAGGCCGTACGGGCCGTCTCGGACGCCGTGCGGCGCACCCGGGCCGGCATCGCCGACCCCGACCGGCCGACCGGCTCCTTCCTCTTCCTGGGCCCGACGGGCGTCGGCAAGACGGAGCTGGCCAAGGCCCTGGCCGACTTCCTGTTCGACGACGAGCGGGCCATGATCCGCATCGACATGTCGGAATACGGCGAGAAGCACTCCGTGGCCCGGCTCGTCGGCGCCCCGCCCGGCTACGTCGGCTACGAGGAGGGCGGCCAGCTCACCGAGGCCGTCCGCCGCCGCCCGTACTCCGTCGTCCTCCTGGACGAGGTGGAGAAGGCCCACCCCGAGGTCTTCGACATCCTGCTCCAGGTCCTCGACGACGGCCGCCTCACGGACGGCCAGGGCCGCACGGTCGACTTCCGCAACACGATCCTGGTCCTCACCTCGAACCTGGGCAGCCAGTTCCTGATGGACCCGGCCACCCCCGCGGAGCAGAAGAAGCAGCAGGTCCTCGACGTGGTGCGGGCCTCCTTCAAGCCGGAGTTCCTCAACCGCCTCGACGACGTGGTGGTCTTCTCCGCCCTGTCCGGGGACGAGCTGGCGCACATCGCGGAGCTCCAGATCGGCCGCCTCGCCAAGCGGCTGGCCGACCGGCGCCTGACCCTGGATGTCACCCCGCAGGCCCTGGCCTGGCTGGCGGACAAGGGCAACGACCCCGCGTACGGCGCCCGGCCCCTGCGCCGCCTGATCCAGACGGCGATCGGGGACCGCCTCGCGAAGGAGATCCTCTCCGGCGAGGTCAGGGACGGCGACACCGTCCGTGTCGACGTGGCGGGCGAAGACCTGCTGGTCGGCAAGGCGCTGTAACCCCGCCACCACCCCGACGGACGCACCCCCTGTCCGCCCGGAGCGGATCGTGGGCCGCCGGGCTGGACACGGGGTGGGCGGCATGGGGGAGGATGCAGGTATCCGCACGAAGGGAAGTACACGGTGAGCATCGACCCGGCCTCGATTCCGAACTTCGGAGGGCAGCAGCCCGATCCGCAGGCCACAGGACCGGCGGGCCCCGTCGTCCCCGACCAGGATCTGGTCAAGCAGCTGCTGGAGCAGATGGAGCTCAAGTACGTCGTCGACGACGAGGGTGACCTCGCGGCGCCGTGGGAGGAGTTCCGCACGTACTTCATGTTCCGCGGCGAGGACGAGCAGCAGGTCTTCTCGGTGCGGACCTTCTACGACCGTCCGCACAAGATCGACGAGAAGCCCCAGCTGCTCGAGTCGATCGACGACTGGAACCGCCGCACCCTGTGGCCGAAGGTCTACAGCCACACCCACGACGACGGCTCGGTCCGTCTGATCGGTGAAGCGCAGATGCTGATCGGTACCGGCGTGAGCCTGGAGCACTTCGTGTCCTCCACGGTCAGCTGGGTCCGCGCCTCCATCGAGTTCGACAAGTGGCTCGTCGAGCAGCTCGGACTGGAGAAGGAGATCGACTCCACCGGCGGCGACGACGAGGGCGACAACAACGCCTGACAACGCCCAAGGACGCCAGTACCGGGTCCTAGAGCGGTACGCGGGCCACGAGCAGCAGGTACAGCCCGTAGCCGTAGCTGAGTCCGGCCAGCGCCGCGGTCACCATGACCGCGGTGCGCGGCCGGGCTCTCGCCATGACGGCCGCCACCGGCAGCAGCAGCGGGAACGCCGGGAGCAGGAACCGCGGCTTCGACTCGAAGAACCCGGCCCCGCCGTACGCGATCAGCAGCAGTATCCCCGTGTAGGCGAGCAGCGGCAGCGGGGTCCGGTCCAGCACCAGCAGCATCGCCAGCAGCCCGGCCGCGGCCAGCAGGACCACGGTCACGGTGGTGGCCAGCGGCACGTGCCCGCCGGTCAGCACCCGCTCCGCGGAGCGCAGCGCCCCGGCGCCGAAGTCGAAGCGCGAGCCCCAGCGCCGCTGCACCGAGAAGTACCCGCCGAGGGGATCGCGCACCCGCACCCCGACGGCCACGACGTACGCCGCCCAGCCCGCGGGGGCCAGCAGCCCGGCCACCCACACCTCGGGCGCGCGCGACCGGCGGGTGGCGATCGCGTACAGGGCCATCGCCGAGACGGCGGCGGCGACCGCGAGCCCCGTCGGCCGGGTCAGCCCGGCGAGCACGGCGAGGCCGGCCGCCCACAGCCAGCGCTCGCGCAGCAGGGCGTACAGCGCCCAGGCGGCGAGCGCGGCCAGCAGCGCCTCGGTGTAGGCCAGGCTCAGCACGACGGCGTGCGGCAGCGCCGCCCACAGCCCCACGAGCAGCAGCCCGGCGCGCGGCCCGATCACCCATGCGCCGATCCGGTAGACACCGACGGCGGCCACCGCGGCGCACACCCAGGCGACGAGGATCCCGGCCGGGACCAGCCCGCCGGGCAGCACGGAGCCGACCAGCCTCATCAGCGCCGGGTAGAGCGGGAAGAAGGCGTAGTCGCTCTGGATGGAGCCGGTGCCCGTGGTGGCGTTGGGCCACATCTGGGTGCGTCCGTAGCCGTTGGCGGCGATCCCGAGGTACCAGACGGAGTCCCAGGACCGGCCGAGGACCCGGAGCGGGTCCTTGCCCGCCCACCAGGAGCCGAGGGTGAGGACCAGTACGCCGGCGCCGCGTACGGCGGCGAACACCCCGAGCGCGATGACCGTGGCCGGCGCGGCCGCCCGCACCGCCTTGACGGCGCGCATCTCCAGGGGCGACGCGGACACCGAGACCCTGCCCGTTGCCATGTATCCCGACTTTCCTGCTCTTCGTGAGTACGCTCATCCGATGATGAGAGCTACGGGCACGTTCCAGGCCGTCAGCTTCACACCGGCCTCGCACACCCCGCAAGCAGACCTGTAAAACGACCGGCCCGGACGGCCGGTGCCGTGCGGAGCCAGCGGCGGGCTAGAGGCGCCGCAAGCGGGACACCGCCTCTTGGAGTACTTCCGTCCGCTTGCAGTAGGCCCAGCGGACCTGGGTGGCCCCGGCGGACGTGTCGTCGTAGAAGACCTGGTTCGGGATGGCGACCACCCCGCAGCGCTCGGGCAGGGCACGGCAGAAGGCCAGGCCGTCCTTCTCGCCGAGCGGGGTGATGTCGGTGGTGATGAAGTACGTGCCCTGCGGGCGGTAGACCTCGAAGCCGGCCGCCGCGAGGCCGTCGGCGAGGAGGTCGCGCTTGGCGGCCAGGTCCGCGCGGAAGCCCTCGTAGTAGGCGTCGGGCAGGGCGAGGGCCTCGGCGATCGCGTACTGGAAGGGACCGGAGGAGACGTAGGTGAGGAACTGCTTCGCCGAGCGGACCGCCGTCACCAGCTCCGGGGGCGCCGTGACCCAGCCGACCTTCCAGCCCGTGAAGGAGAAGGTCTTGCCCGCCGAGGAGATGGTGACCGTGCGCTCCCGCATGCCCGGGAACCCGGCCAGCGGGAGGTGCGCGCCCTCGAAGACCAGGTGCTCGTAGACCTCGTCCGTGACGACCAGGAGGTCGCGGTCCACGGCGAGCGCGGCGACGGCGGCCAGCTCCTCGCGGGTCAGGACCGTGCCCGTCGGGTTGTGCGGGGTGTTCAGCAGCAGCAGGCGGGTGCGCGGGGTGACGGCGGCGCGCAGTTCGTCCAGGTCGAGGGAGAAGCTTCCGCCGTGCGGGCGCAGGGTGACGGGGACCCGGACGGCGCCGGCCATCGCGATGCAGGCCGCGTACGAGTCGTAGTACGGCTCCAGGGCGATGACCTCGTCGCCCGGTTCGAGCAGGGCCAGCAGGGCGGCCGCGATGGCCTCGGTGGCACCGGCCGTGACCAGGACCTCGGTGTCGGGGTCGTACGCCAGCCCGTAGAAGCGCTGCTGGTGCGCGGCGACCGCGGTGCGCAGCTCGGGGATGCCGGGGCCGGGCGGGTACTGGTTGCCGAGGCCCGTGAGGACCGCGCGGGAGGCCGCCTCGGCGATGCCGGCCGGGCCGTCGGTGTCGGGAAAGCCCTGGCCCAGGTTGATCGACCCGGTACGGGCGGCCAGCGCCGACATCTCCGCGAAGATCGTGGTGCCGAAAGCCGCCAGCCGGCGGTTGAGGAACGGGCGGTCGCTGCTCACGGGTGCGCTCATGGGCGCCATCCTGGGGGGAACCTCTGGACTTGCTCAAGTGTGCTTTGGGCCGTGCGGCCTGCGGGCATCCCCCCTTCACGCGGGACGCGGGGATCCCGCCCCCCGGGAAGACCGGGGCGTGAGAGAGGGGGCGGGCATGGTGTTCGTCTTCGTGGTGATCGGACTTCTCGTCGTCGGATTCATCGTGGCCGTGGCGGTCCGCTCCGCCGGTTCCGGTGGCGGCGGCGGTAAGAGCAGCAGCTGGTGGGCCGGCGGAAGCGGTTCTTCGTCGGGTTCGTGTTCGAGTGGATCGTCCTCGTCCTGCGGCGGATCTTCGTCCTCCTGCGGCGGTGGCGGGGGATGCGGTTCCAGCTGACACGGGGCAGCCGGCACCGCATGGACGAGGGCGCCCGGGGGGCTGATTTCCACCGGGCGTCCTCTCCTGCGCGCATGCATCGCGACGCGCGGGGCACATGTCGTTGAACACGTGAACTGTGGAGCCCCCGGGGGGATGTAAACCCCGTCAAGTTGGGTAAAAACGCTGTGAGTGCCGTGCCTTTCATGATTCCCTCGGTTGAGTAGACCAGTCCTCGGACCTCCCTGGACTTCTCCCCCAGCTACCGCTGGGGGGACCCCCAGTGGACCCGTGCCGGTGTCCCCCACCCGTTGACTACCGCTGGCGGGCCCCGGGCCCCGGCCCATCTCCCTCGCGCGTTTGCGGAGCCGACTCATGCTCACGACCCTCCAGACCACCTACACCGACACGCGTGCCGCCGATCTCGCCTGGGCCCTGGGTCGGGACCGGCTGCCCGCCCTGGCCGTACTGAACCTCCAACTGTCCGGTGCGAAGGTGGAGTTGCGCCTGCTCGGGGCCTCTCATCAGGTGCTCCTGGAGGAGGGCGAGGTGCTCTGCTCCGAGACGGTCGCCTGCATGCCCGGCAGCAGTACGCCGCTGCCGCTCGGCGTGGCCAAGCGGGTGGGCGACTGGGAGTACGAGTTCGCCGCCCGGGTCGAGACCCTGTCCCGCGGCTCCTTCGCGGGGCGGGCGCAGGAACTGCTCGCACTGGTGGCCGACCACCCGAACGGACTGGCGGGTACCTTTCCGGGCAGTCCGCACGCCTTCACCGCCATGCTGGCGCAGCACTACGAGGGCCAGGTGCGCTGGCGGACCTGGCACGCGTACCCGCAGGAGGGTCAACTGGTGGCCACCCGGACCCGGGTCGGGGGGGGGGGGGGGGGGGGGGGGGGGGGGGGGGGAGGGGAAGGGTCTGGACTAAATTTACAAGGGACATGACCGAAT
>NZ_JBVJFA010000069.1:0-15000 GCF_055588085.1 Streptomyces sp. NPDC046303 | reverse complement strand
GGGGGGGGGTTTTTTTTTTTTTGGGGGGGGGGGGGGGGGGGGGTGGGGGTGGGGGGGGGGGGGGGGGGGGGGGGGGGGGGGGGGGGGGGGGGGGGGGGGGGGTCCCCCCCCCCCCCCCCCCCCCCCCCCCCCCGCCTGTCTGCCTGCCGGCCCGTCCGTCAGCCGGTCTGGTAGTAGCCGGTCAGGTCGACGAGCAGGTCGATGTTCTCCCAGCCCTGGTTCCAGAAGTCGACGATGCCGCCCCTGCCCCCGGGCGTCTGGACCAGGTTCGGGACGGTCGCGCCCGCCGTCCAGTTCAGGGCCGAGGAGCCGGGCCGCGGCGGCGTGACCGCGGTGCCGTACGTGTACTGGTACGCGAAGTTCGGGTCCGGTGCCACCGACAGGTGGCCCGCCCCGCGGGTGTTGGTGACCGTCGTGTTCAGCGCCCAGCCGTCGATCTCGGACTTCGTCGTGGAACCCTCGAGCCCCATGGGCTCGTACGCACGGGCCGGCACCGGGCCGGCCTTCCTCATGCCCCAGCTGAGGTCCTTGCGCGTGTCCAGCATCCGCATCGGCACCCAGGCGGTCACGAAGGCGGACCGGCTGTCGGGGGTGTAGTAGCCGACGACGTCGATCACCACGTCGGCCGGCTTCCAGCTGCCGTTGCGCACGGTGATCTTCCCATCGGGCCCGAGGGGCACGATCACCGCGTTGGCGACGGTCTGACCGGCGGTGAAGTTCACGTTCGAGGTGGCCGGAGCCGCCTGCCCGCTCGGGTAGGCGGTCAGGTGCCCGTCCGCCTGCGGGTTGGTGGCGGTCAGGTTGAGCGCCACGGCGGTGGCGCCCGCCGGGACACCCCCGCGCCCGGCGATCTCGACGCCGAAGGTGCCGTAGCCGGGGACCTGGCCCTTCGCCGTACCGACGCCCTCGCGGGTGTCGACGGCGCGGGTCGCGGTCAGCGCGCCGTAGCCGGCGGCGGGCGCCTGCGTGAACGAGCCGGTGACGTCCGCGAGCAGGTCGACCGGCTCCCAGCCGCCGTTGAACAGGTGCACGTACCCGTCGTCGCCGACCGGCGCGATCACCAGGTTCGGGACGCTCTGGCCCGCGACGTAGTTCACGTTCGACGTCTCGGCGCCCTCGGTCAGCTCCTTGTCCTGGCCGACCGAGATGTGGCCCGGGCCCGTGGTGTTGGTGACGGTGACGTTGAGGACCACCGCACGGACCCCGGCGGGGACCTTGGCCACGCCCGCGACCTTCAGCGCCACCGAGCTCCGCCCGCCGACCTTGGCCTGCGCGGCGCCGGTGCCCGCGCGGGTGTCGAGGAGACGGGTGGGCGCGTGCGAGGTGAACTCGGCGCCCGCGGTGGTGAACTTGAGCCCGTTCACGGCCTCGACGCCGGTCTTGGTGTCCTTCACCGTGACCTTGACGTCGTACGAGCCGACCGCGGCGTACTTGTGCTTCGTGTACCGGAGGTCCGAGGCGAAGGCGCCGACGGTGACGGCGAACGTGTCCGTGGTCCCGTCACCCCAGGAGATGGTGACGTCCAGCGCGGCGTCGTCCGAGGGGACGAGGATGGTCCGCAGATCGATCGAGTGCGCGCCGGAGGTGTTCCCGTTCAGGCTGATCGAGATGTCCGAGCCGTCCTGGGTCCCCTGCGCCCCGGCGGTCCCGGCGGTCCGGTCGCCGGACTTCGGCGTGACCACCGTACGGTCGGCCGGGCTGCTGAAGGTCTGGCTCTGGCCCTTGAGCCCCTGTGCCGCGTCCGGGCCGATCCCCCGCGCGGCAGCCCCCTGCGCCGCGGGAGCGACGGGACCGGGACCCGCCGCCTGGGCGATCCCCGGTATGAGTCCCACACCCGCCGCCACGAGGGCAGCGGAAACTACGAGTCGGCGATTGCGCACCGGCCCCCCATTTTCTGTCGATGCTTGATCAACTTCACAGCCTAATCGGTCTGGTAGAGACCGAGGCAGTCGACGATCACGTCGACCGGCTCCCAGCCCTGGTTCCAGAAGTCGATGACGTCGCCCGGGCCCCCGGAGGTCTGGACGAGGTTGGGGACGGTCGCGCCCGCCGTCCAGTTGAGGGCGGAGGAAACGGGCCGCTCCGGCCGGACCTGGATGCCCTTCTGGTAGTCGGACCACGTGTTCGGGTCGGGAGCGACCGACAGGTGGCCCGCCCCGCGCGTGCGGGTGACCGTGGTGTTCAGCGCCCAGCCCGTGACCGGGCCGGGCGCATCGCCCATGAGCGGCAGGAGGAGGTACTCGCGCGCCGGCACCGGCCCGGCGGTCCGGTACCAGGCGTCCTCGCGGGTGTCGATCAGCCGGAACGGCTCGGACGCCGGCAGGAAAGCGGCCTTGCTGTCGGGGCTGTAGTAGCCGACGACGTCGATCACCACGTCCGCCGGCTTCCAACTGCCGTTGCGGATGCTGATCCTGCCGTCGGAGCCGACCGGCACGATCACCGAGTTGGCGACCGTCTGGCCGGCGGAGAAGTTCACGCTGGACGTGGACGGCGCCGTCTGCCCGCTGGGGTGGGCGGTCAGGTGACCGGCCTCCTGCGGGTTGGTGGCCGTCAGGTTGAGCGCCACCGCCGTGACGCCCTTCGGGACGCCGTGGCGCCCGGCGATCTCGACGCCGAGCGTGCCGTACCCGGCGACCTGGCCCTGGGCCGCGCCCAGGCCGGCGCGGGTGTCGACGGCACGGACCGGGGTCAGGGGGGCGTAGCCGTCGGCGGCCGAGCGGGTGAAGTAGCCGGTGACGTCCGCGAGCAGGTCGACCGGCGCCCAGCCGCCGTTGACCAGGTGCACGTACCCGTCGACGACCGGCACGATCACCAGGTTCGGGACGGTCTGACCGGCGGCGTAGTTGAGGTTCGACGTCTTGGGTTGGATGAAGTCCTTGCCGGGCTGGACCGCGATGTGCCCCGCGTCCGTCGCATGGGTGACGGTGACGTTGAGGGCCACGGCGGCGACATCGGCGGGGATCTGGGCGGTGCCCCCCACCTTCAGGGCCACCATGCCCCGCCCCGCGACCTTGGCCTTCGCCGCGCCGACGCCCGCGCGGGTGTCCAGCAGCCGGGTGGGCGCGTGCGGGGTGAACTCGGTACCCGCCGTGACGACCTTGACCACGTTGGCGGCCGTGACGCCGTTCGTCCAGTCCTTCACCGTGACCGTGACGGTGTACGCGCCGACCTCGGCGTACACGTGGCTCCTGTTCAGCACCGCGGAACCGGACGGGGCGAGCTTGTCCGGTTCCCCGCCGTCCCCCCAGTCGATGACGACGTCGAGCACGGCGTCCGCACTCGTGACGGTGGTCTGCAGGTTGATCCGGTGCGCCGAGTACGTGGTGGCTTCCAGGGCGAGCGCGAGGCCCGGGTTGCCCGCGGCAGCGGCCTGGGCGGCCGTGACGGTCGTACGGTCCGCAGGGCTGCGGAAGGTCTCGGCGGCGAACGCCTCCGGCGGCCCGGCCTGGCCCGGCCCGGCCTTGCCCGGCGCGCCCGCGGAGGCGGACGCGGACGGGGCCGCCCCGTGCCCCGCGGGCGCCACCGCGCCTGCCGCCTGGGCCGTGCCCGGGACCAGACCGAAACCTGCCGCGACGAGAGCGGCGGAAACTACGAGTCGGCGATTGCGCACCGGCCCCCCATTTTCTGTCCGTATGCGTAGGTGTGACGGAGTACGACAGCACCCCGGGTCCGGCCGCTTCGGCCGGGCCCGGGGTGCTGGTCGGTGCTGCTACTTGGTCTCGTAGTAGCCGAAGATGTCGACGATCAGGTCCATGGGCTCCCAGCCCTGGTTCCAGAAGTCGACGATGCCGGTGGTGCCGGCGCTCGCCTGGACCAGGTTCGGGACGGTCTTGCCCGCGGTCCAGTTGAGGGTCGACGCGCCAGGGCGCGCGGGTTCGACCCAGGTGCCGTTCTCGTAGTCCGCGACCGAGTTCGGGTCCGGGGCGACCGAGAGGAAGCCGGGGCCCTGGGTGTTGGTCACCGTGGTGTTCAGCACGTAGCCGGCGATGCCGGCCTCCGTGCCGGAGATCTCCAGCGGGAGCCAGTCGCGGGCCGGCACCTGACCGTACGGCCAGCTGGGGTCACGGGTGTCGAGCATCCGGCCCGGCTCCAGCGGCATGTACGCGCCGTTGCTGGCCTGGCTGTAGTAGCCGACGACGTCGACGATCACGTCGGTCCCGGCCCAGGCGCCGTTGCGGACGCTGATCTTCCCGTCAGCGCCGACCGGCACGATCACCGAGTTGGCGATGGTCTGACCGGCGGTGAAGTTCACGCTGGACGTGGACGGGGCCGTTTGACCGCTCGGGAAGACGGTCAGGTGACCGGTCTCCTTCGGGTTCGTGACGGTCACGTTGAGCGCGACGGCGCTGATGCCCTGGGGCACCCCGCGCAGGCCGCTGATCTGCGTGCTGAAGACCGCCTGGCCGGCGACCTGGCCCTTGGCGGTGCCGAGGCCGTCACGGGTGTCGACGAAGCGGGCGGGGTTCATCGGCGCGTAGCCGCTGGCCGCCGAGCGGGTGAAGTACCCGGTGACGTCCGCGAGCAGGTCGATCGACTCCCAGCCGCCGTTGAACAGCTCCACGTAGCCGTCCTTGCCGACCGGCACGAGGACCAGGTTCGGCACGGTCTGACCGGCCTCGAAGTTGACGTTCGAGGTGATCGGCTGCGCGAAGCCCGAGCCGAAGACGGTCACGTGACCGGCCTGGGTGGCGTTGGTGACGGTGACGTTCAGGACGACCGCGGTGACGCCGGCCGGGATGCCGCCGTTGCCGCCGATCTTCAGGCGGGCCTTGCCCCGCGCCGGGACCTTGGCCTTCGGGGCACCGATGCCGCTACGGGTGTCCAGGAGGCGGGTCGGCCCGTACGGGGTGAAGTCCGAGCCCGCGGTCTGGATCGGGAGCGTGTTGACGACCTCGGCCTGGTTGGCCGCGTCCGTCACAGTGACCTTGACGTCGTACACGCCGAGCTCGGCGTAGGTGTGGCTGTGGTGCAGCGTGGTGGACCCGCCGGCGGTG
Source organism: Streptomyces sp. NPDC046303 (assembly GCF_055588085.1). Lineage (NCBI taxonomy): Bacteria > Bacillati > Actinomycetota > Actinomycetes > Kitasatosporales > Streptomycetaceae > Streptomyces > Streptomyces sp. NPDC046303. Next base: position 10,006 of record NZ_JBVJFA010000069.1, on the reverse strand, counting down.
GCGGTGTCCTTCGTGCCGTCGCCCCACTCGATGGTGATGCTGAGCGAGGCGGTCTCGCTGATGATCTCGGTGTCCAGCTTGAGACCGTGCGCGGTGTCACCGGTGGCGTTCAGGACCATCGCCAGGTTCGGGTTGCCGGCGACGGCACCCTCGGCCTGGGCGGTGGCGGCGGCCTTGTCCTGGGTGCCCGCCAGGCTCGTGCGGACGGACTTCTCGGCCGGGCTGGAGAACTTCTTGAAGCTCGACGCCGCGGCCTTGTCCAGGTCCACGGCGGAGGCGGCCGCGCCGTGCGCGGCCGGCTTGCCCGGGTCGGCCGCGTGGGCCATTCCGGGGATGAGGCCCGCACCGGCGGCTATAAGTGCGGCGGATACTACGAGACGGCGACTGCGCACCGATCCCCCCATTTTTGAACGTGCTCAGGATGTATCGGGGTGCAGCCTACATACCTTAAGGCGGAGGTTCCGCCCGGTATCCGGGCGGGTGGGGGTGCCGGGCCCGGATCTGCCCCGGCCTGTCCCGTTCTAGGCCCTCGCCCGGTCGGCACATCCGTCCGCGACCGGTGCGGCCAGGTGCGGCCAGGTGCGGCCGGGCCCTACCAGGCCAGCTGCGAGATCTCCTCGGCCACCACCGCGCACGCGTCCGCCGCCGGATCGATGAGGGGGAAGTGACCGACCCCGTCCAGCAGGGTCAGGCCCACCATCTCCCCCGCCTTCGCCGCCGCGGCCACGTACGACTCCGCCACCGCCGGCGGGACCACGATGTCCTCGCGGCCCTGGACCACGGCCGTCGCGATGCCCGTCGGGAGCAGGGCCGCCGGATCCGCGGACGGGAGGCGGGACGCGAACTGCTCCGGCCCGCCCAGGAGCTGCGCGCTCGCGCCCCCGCACACGCCGAGTTCCTCCGCCACCGCGAAGTCCGCGATCGGGGCCAGCGCCACCACACCGCGCAGCGGCGGCGGGGACGGCAGCCTCCACGGGGAGTCGTACGGAAGCACGTGCCGGGCCGCGCCCCACAGCGCGAGATGGCCCCCCGCCGAGTGGCCGGTCAGGACCACGCGGCGGATGTCGGCCTGCGGCAGGGCGGCCGCGGCGAGGCCCGGGAGGGCGTCCAGCGCGGCCGCGACGTCGTCGAAGGTCTCCGGCCAGCGCCCGGCGACCGGGCCCTCCGAGCCCTGGTGCGGGAGCGAACGGCCGCGGCGGTACTCGACGTTGGCGACCGCGAAGCCCTGCCGGGCCAGGAAGTCCGCGAACGGCGTGACGTGCTGCCGGTCGTACGGGGCCCGCCAGGCGCCGCCGTGCAGCACCACGACCAGCGGAACCGGGCCCTCGCCCGCGCCGCGCGGGGCGTAGAAGTCGACGACCTGGTCGGGGTGTTCCCCGTACGGGGCGGTCGCGTCCGGCGCGACCGCCGGATGGGAGAAGGCCGAGGCGGCCTCGGCGGCGTCCCGTTCCACTGCGGCGGGGTCCGTCATCGGCTCAACCTCTCGGTAACGCGTGGGACAGCGGGGACAGATGTTCCGGTGGTCCGGCAGAGCGGGACCGTATCAGTCTGGAACGAGCCGTTCCGTGCGGGGCCCGGGATGTGCCGGAGCGGGCGGAGCCGCAGCCCCGCCCGCCCGGTGATGTGACGTTTCGCTACGGGGTCACCCGAAAATGTGACCCAGTGTCCGCGCCGCACGCTCCGCGTCGGCGAATCCGACGTAGAGCGGGGTGAAGCCGAAGCGCAGGACGTCGGGGGCCCGGAAGTCCCCGATGACGCCGCGCGCGATGAGCTCCCGCATGACCTCGCGGGCGTTCGCGGTGCGCAGCGAGACCTGGCTGCCGCGGTGCGCGTGCTCGGCCGGGGTGACCGACTCGACCCGGCCCTGCGGGACGTACGCCGCCACGCAGTCGAGGAAGAAGTCGGTCAGGGCGAGGGACTTGGCGCGGACGGCTTCGACGCCCACGCCGTCCCACACGTCGAGCGCCGCCTCCAGGGCCAGCATGGACAGGATGTCCGGCGTGCCGACGCGGCCGCGCCGTGCGCCGTCGGCCGGGGTGAACTCCGGCGTCATGGCGAAGGGATCGGCGTGGCCGTTCCACCCGGGGAGGGGGGAATCGAAGGCGGCCTGGTGCCGCTCGGCGATGTACAGGTACGCGGGGGCGCCGGGGCCGCCGTTGAGGTACTTGTACGTGCAGCCGACCGCGAGGTCGACGGCGTGCGCGTCGAGGCCGACGGGGAGGGCGCCGGCGGAGTGGCACAGGTCCCAGACCGTGACCGCGCCGGCGGCGCGGGCGGCCGCCGTCAGGGCCGGGAGGTCGTGGAGCCGGCCGGACTTGTAGTCGACGTGGTTGAGCAGGACCACGGCGGTGTCCTCGCCGATCGCCCGCGCGGCGGCGGACGGGTCCACCGGGACCACCTCGAGGCCGGTCATCCTGGCCGCCGACGCGGCGATGTAGCCGTCGGTGGGGAAGGTGGCGGCGTCGACCAGCATCCGCGTGCGGCCCGGCCCGGCGAGGCGGGCGGCGCCGACCAGGGCCTTGAAGAGGTTGACGCTGGTGGAGTCGCCGACGACCACCTGACCGGGGGCCGCGCCGATGAGGGGGGCGATCTTGTCGCCGATCCGCTCGGGGGCGGTCCACCAGTCGCTCTCGTCCCAGGAGCGGATCAGGAGCTCGCCCCATTGTCGGGTGACGACGTCCATGGTGGTCCCGGCGACGGTGGCCGGGAGGGCGCCGAGGCTGTTGCCGTCCAGGTAGACGACGCCCTCGGGCAGGGTGAACCGCTCGCGGAGCTTGGCCAGCTCGTCGGCGGCGTCCAGGGCTTCGGCGCGGGCCGCGAGGTCCGGTATCGAGGTCGCGTCAGACATGGCTGCGGGCCGTCCACAGTTCCGGGAAGACGTTCTTCGCGGCGCGCTTCTCCAGCCACGTCACGCCCGCCGAGCCGCCCGTGCCCGTCTTCGCGCCCATCGCGCGGCGGGTGGCCACGAGGTGGTCGTTGCGCCAGCGCCAGACCAGTTCGGCGACGTCCGTGAGGACCTCGCCCAGGCGGTGCAGGTCCAGGTGCTGGTCCGGGTCGGCGTAGAGGCCGGTCCAGACGGCTTCGACCTCGGCCGAAGGCTCGTAGCGCTGCGAGAGGTCGCGGCTGAGGACCTCGGCCGGGACCGGGAGGCCGCGGCGGGCCAGCAGGCGCAGGACCTCGTCGTAGAGGCTGGGCTCGTGCAGGGCCTTCTCCAGCTCCGCGTGGACGCGCGGGGCGCCGCGGTGCGGGACCAGCATGGAGGCCGACTTCTCGCCGAGCAGGAACTCCATGCGGCGGTACATCGCCGACTGGAAGCCCGAGCCCTCGCCGAGCGCGGCGCGGTAGGAGTTGAACTGGCCCGGGGTGAGCTGGGCGAGCGGGCGCCAGGAGGCGTTGAGGGCCTCCAGCTCGCGGAGGGATCGTTTCAGCGCGTCCATCGCGACCGGGACGCGGTCCTCGCGCAGCGCCTTCGCGGCGGTTTCCCACTCGTGGACGATGACCGTGAACCACAGCTCCATGACCTGGGTGGTGACCAGGAAGACCATCTCGCCGGGGTCGTCCGAGCGGAGGTGCTGGAGGTGGGTGAGGACGTCCGCCTGGACGTAGTCCTCGTACGGGGTCGTGCCGGCGAAGTCGAGGTTCGGGGTGTCCGAACCGGCTCCGGAGGCATCAAGGGTGTTCGACATCGCTGTCTCCTCGACACGTGCTTCCGGGTAGCGGTCCGCTCCTTCCGTGAGGCAAGTGGAGCCCCGGTCCCCTGCCCGCATCATAGGACGCGGTCGCGGTGGGGCTCTAGCGGGGAGTGCCACAGGTCACACTCCCCGCCGGGCGGGCCTCAGGCCTGCAGCGCGTCCGCCGCCGTCGGCGAGGAGTCGCGCAGGAAGGTCGAGCAGCGCTCGTGCTCGTCCTTCTCGCCGATCGCCTCGGCGGCGCGGGCCAGGGCGTTCAGGGCGCGGAGGAAGCCGCGGTTCGGCTCGTGCTCCCACGGCACGGGGCCGTGGCCCTTCCAGCCGGCCCGGCGCAGGGCGTCGAGGCCGCGGTGGTAGCCCGTACGGGCGTACGCGTACGACTCGACCGTGCGGCCGGCGGCGAAGGCCTCGTCGGCGAGGGTCGCCCAGGCGAGGGAGGACGTGGGGTGCGCGGCCGCCACCTCGACCGCGGGGGTGCCGGACGCCAGGGCCTCGCGGCCGGGCTCGTCGGGGAGGTGGGTGGGGGCGGGGCCCCCGAGCAGGTTCTGGTGAATGGACATGCCCCCAGTCTGGGGTATCGCGGGGCACGAACGCCGAAGGGCCCGGCCCGCCGTCGTGGGACGGCGGGCCGGGCCCTCCTATGGGTACGGCGTGAACGTGCGCGCGCGGGCGCCTACTTCAGCTTGGTGCCCGTGGAGCGCAGGTTGGCGCAGGCCTCGGTGACGCGCGCGGCCATGCCGGCCTCGGCGGCCTTGCCCCAGGTGCGGGGGTCGTACTTGGACTTGGTGCCAACCTCGCCGTCGACCTTCAGCACACCCGCGTAGTTGGTGAACATGTGGTCCACGACGGGGCGGGTGAAGGCGTACTGGGTGTCGGTGTCGAGGTTCATCTTCACGACGCCGTTCTCCAGCGCGGTGGCGATCTCCTCGGCCGTGGAGCCCGAGCCGCCGTGGAAGACGAAGTCGAACGGCGAGGCCTTGCCGTACTTCTCGCCGACACCGGCCTGGAGGTCCTTGAGGAGCTCGGGGCGCAGGACGACGTTGCCCGGCTTGTAGACGCCGTGGACGTTGCCGAAGGAGGCGGCCAGCAGGTAGCGGCCCTTCTCGCCCAGGCCCAGGGCCTCGGCGGTGCGGATCGCGTCCTCGACGGTCGTGTACAGCTCGTCGTTGATCTCGTGGCTGACGCCGTCCTCCTCGCCACCGGTCGGGGTGATCTCGACCTCGAGGATGATCTTCGCGGCGGCGGCCTTGGCGAGCAGCTCCTGGCCGATGGCCAGGTTGTCGGCCAGGGTCTCGGCGGAGCCGTCCCACATGTGCGACTGGAAGAGCGGGTTGCGGCCCTGGGCGACGCGCTCGGCGGAGATGTCGAGCAGCGGACGTACGTAGCCGTCCAGCTTGTCCTTGGGGCAGTGGTCGGTGTGCAGGGCGACCGTGATGTCGTACTTGGCGGCGACGATGTGCGCGAACTCGGCCAGGGCGACGGCGCCCGTGACCATGTCCTTGTTGTACTGGCCACCCAGGAACTCCGCACCACCGGTGGAGATCTGGATGATGCCGTCGCTCTCGGCCTCCGCGAAGCCGCGCAGTGCAGCGTGCAGGGTCTGGGACGAGGTCACGTTGATGGCCGGGTAGGCGAACTTGCCTGCCTTCGCCCGGTCGAGCATCTCGTTGTAGACCTCGGGGGTTGCGATGGGCATCTGTCCGCTCCTTGGATGTGCGGGGAGTGTGCTTATTGCGGGCCCTGACCTGGGGGCGACGTCATCGTCGCACCCATCTTTCCAGACTCCGCCCGACACTCCACCCCTGCCGTCGGCCAGTACGGCCGGAACCGGCCGGGACGTTTCACGTGAAACATCCCGGCCTCCCGGAAAGCAGCAGGTCAGGCCTTGATCCAGGACCTTGGGGGACTTTCGTCCCCCGTGGTGCCGGGCCGGAGTCCGGCGGCCAGTGGCTAGGACAGGCCGAGGTCCTCGAGGCGGTAGCCGGTGAGGTACGGGAGGCCCGCCTCGGCGATGGCGTCCGCGGCACCGCGGTCGACGATCGTGGCGACGGCCACGACCTCGCCGCCGGCCTCGCGGACCGCCTCGACGGCGGTCAGCGGGGACCCGCCGGTGGTGGAGGTGTCCTCGACGACCAGGCAGCGCTTGCCCTGCACGTCGGTGCCCTCGATCCGGCGCTGCATGCCGTGGGCCTTCTGTGCCTTGCGGACGACGAAGGCGTCCAGCCGCTGACCGCGCGCGGCGGAGGCGTGCAGCATCGAGGTCGCGACCGGGTCGGCGCCCAGGGTCAGGCCGCCGACGCAGTCGAAGTCGAGGTCGGCGGTGAGGTCGAGCATGACCTGCCCGACCAGCGGGGCCGCCTCGCCGTCGAGGGTGATCCGGCGGAGGTCGATGTAGTAGTCGGCCTCCCGCCCGGAGGAGAGGATCACCTTGCCGTGCACGACGGCCTTGTCCTTGATCTGCTGCAGAAGCGCATCCCGTACGTCACTCATGACGTCGAGCTTAATTGCGCGCTAGCCGAGCCGCCGCCACGTCCACGTGGTGGAGACCTCGAGCGGGTCGACGGGGGTGACCAGGCGCGGGAGGGTGTTCAGCCCGTTGGGCGGGCCGGACTGCGGTTCGACGCAGACGGCCTCGGCGTCCTCGTCGTACACCACCACCCATTCCTCGCGGCTGGTGATCTTGAGTTCCAGCGCGCCGGGCCAGGTCAGGGTGACGTCCACGCCGTGCGGCATGCCGAAGCAGTCGTCCCAGGGACCGGGCTTCGGGTCGATGCGGTGGCCGGTGGGGAGGTGGTCGTCGCCGCGCTCCTCCTGCCACGCGGGCTCGAAGTCGAGCCGTACGTCCTCGCCGGTGCCGAGGTTGCGGCGGAACCAGGGGTGCCAGCCCGCCTGGGCCGGGAAGGAGTCGCCGTACGTCTCCACGCCCATGGCGAGCGTCAGCCCGTCGGCCGTCAGCTCGAAGCTCTGGGTGACGCGGCCGGGCCACGGCCACGGGTCGGCGAGGTCGAACACGAACGCCGCCTCGGTGTCGGTGAGCCGGCCCCGGCGCCAGGCGGTGTCGCGGCCGAAGCCGTGCATGGCGTGCGGGGGGTGGTTGACCGGGAGCTGGTGGACGACCCCGCCGTCGCGGAACTGCCCGTTCGCGGTGCGTCCGCACCAGGGGACCATCGGGAAGGCCCCGTAGTGCGGGCCCTGGCGCAGCAGCTCCGTCCCGTCGACACGAAGGCTGCTGATCCGGCAGCCGTTCTCCTGGTCGATGGTCAGCTCGGCGCCGCCGGCGCTCAGTTGCGTACTCATGCGGTCGAGCGTAATGGGGGCCAGGGGGTGCCTTGTCGATCCGGCCTGATCGGCAAGACACCCCCTAGCGGCGGCGGCGCAGGGCCCGGCCGATGACGACCGCCGAGGCCAGGGCGAGGGCGGCGGCGGGGGCGAGCCAGCGCAGGCTCTCGCCGGCCGTGGTGGTGGCGGGCGCGGGCACGGGGGCGTACCGGCCGCGCGGGGGCGCGTGGTCCACCTCCTCGGCGCTGCGGCCGATCATGGTGCGGCGGGCGTGGGCGGCCTCGGCCGGGGGCCGCGGGAGGTCGCCCAGGTCGTCGAGGGCGTCGAACCCGCCGGACAGGAAGGGGTCCAGGGAGGGCGGCGGCACGTCGGTCTCGAAGACGGAGGCGGTGACCTCGGTGACGTCGTCCCCGAGGTCTCCGTCGTCCCCGTCGTCCCCGTCGTCCCCGTCGGCCCCTTCCGGTCCGTCGGGCTCGCCGCCCTCGGCCGCCTCCTCCGCGTCCGCCACCGGATCGCTCACCTCATCGGGCCCGGCGGACTCCTCGGCGGACTCCCCGGCGGCGGACGCGCCGGGGCCGGATGCGCCGGGGCCCGATTCATCCAGGGCCGCCTCCGCGAGCCGCTGGGCGGTCTGGTCCAGCAGCCTCTGTACGGCGGTGGCGGTGGCGGCGGCGGTGAACGCGGCGGCGCGCCCGTCGGCGGTGGCCCCGCCGGTGAAGTCGATCCGGGTCCGCCGGTCCCCGTCGGGGGTGAGCCGCAGCGCGAGGGCGAGCGTGACGGTCCCGCTGCCGCGGACCTCCGTGCCCTCGCCCTCGACGGCGAAGTGACCCGGGTCCCGCTCGGCGAGGGAGAAGGCGCCCCGGTAGGTCACGGTGTTCCCGCCCACCCGCACCTTCAGCCGGCCGGAGAGCGGTCCGGACCCGGTATCGGCGTCCTGCTGGAGCCCCGGCACGCACCGGGCCACCCGGACGGGGTCGCGCAGCACGGCGCGGAGACTGTCTGCCGGTACCGGAACGAACACCTGATGCTCCATGCGGCCGAGCCTACCGATTGGGGGGCTTCGGGGGGATCAGGCCGGACGGACCGTTCTCCGGTGCCGCGGAGCGCACCGCGGAGGAGGCCACCGGTTCACGAATACCGCGGGTGCGGCAGGGTCGATGGCGGAAGTCCCCGCATCCGGTTGCGCTCGGCGTCGCGCGCCGCGTCCTGGAGCGAGCCGGTCGACAGCGAGTGCAGGGCCGGCGTGTCGCGGTCCACCCGCAGCGGGGGTGCCTGCTCACGGGAAGCCAGGACGAAGCCCCAGTCCTGCGGGGGCGCCGCGCTGCCGCCGAGGGGGATGCGGTCGGGTCCGGCGGCGGAGCCCGAGAGGCGGCCGCCCGCGCTGTACGGGGAGGTCAGCAGGCCGGCCGCGCGCAGGGTGGACTCGACGGTCCAGTACGTGTGCGGGCGCGTGGCCAGCGGTCCGGCGTGCACCGCGATCCGGCCCCCGGGGCGCAGGGCCCGCGCGGCCAGCCCGTAGAACTCCTGCGAGTACAGCTTCGTGCTGGGCGTGATGCCCGGGTCGGGGAGGTCGGAGACGATCACGTCGAACCGGTCCCGGGCGGCCGGTCCGCGCAGCCAGCCGAACGCGTCCTGCGTGACCACCCCGAGCCGCGGGTCCTCGTACACGCCGGCGTTGAGCGCGGACAGCATCGGGTCGGTGCGGGCGAGCCGGACCACGCCGGGGTCGAGTTCGACGACGGTGACGGAAGCGACGTCGGGGTAGCGCAGCACCTCGCGGGCGGCGAGCCCGTCCCCGCCGCCGAGGACCAGGACCCGGGTGTGCGGGCCGGTCATGGCGGGGTGGACGAGCGCCTCGTGGTAGCGGTACTCGTCGTAGCCGCTGACCCGCAGCCGCCCGTCGAGGTACAGGTCGAGGGAGCGCGGGGAGCCGGTCGCGGGCCCGGTGAGCACCAGTTCCTGCACCCCGGTCTGGACGGCGACGCGCACCTCCTCGCCGTAGACGGCGCCGCGGGCGACCCGCTCGAAGTCGTCGGCGAGGACGGTCGCGCAGGCGAGCAGGGACAGCACGGTCGCGTTGGCGGCGACCAGCGTCCAGCGGGCGCGCCGGCTCAGGTCGCGGCGGAACAGCCACAGCACGATCCCGCCGCCGACGACCGCGTTGACGGTTCCGGTGAGCATGGCGCCGGTGAGCTGGCCGAGCACCGGCAGCAGCAGGAAGGGGAAGGCGAGGCCGCCGACCAGGGCGCCCACGTAGTCGGCGGCGAACAGGTCGGCGACGGCCCCGCCCGCGTCCTGTCTGCGGATGCGCTGGATGAGGGCCATCAGGAGCGGGATCTCCGCACCGATGAGGACGCCGATCACGAAGGAGAAGGCGACGAGGGCCGGCCGGGATTCACCCAGCCAGACGAAGCTCGCGTACAGCGCTATGGCCGACAGCCCGCCGATCAGCGCGAGTCCGGCCTCGATGACGCCGAAGCCGAAGGCGGGGCGGTGCCGCAGCCGTTTGGCGAGCAGGGAGCCGACGCCCATGGCGAAGACCATGACGGACAGCACGACCGACGCCTGGGTGACGGAATCGCCGATGAGGTAGGAGCCGAGGGCGAGCAGCTCCAGTTCGTATACGAGCCCGCAGGCGGCGCAGACGAACACGGTGGCCAGCACGAGGAGTCGGCCGGTCCGGGGCCGAACGGGCAGGGCGGCCGGGACGCTCGCCGCACGCCTCGGCTCCGGAGCCGGGAGCACCCGGCGCGGGACGGAACGGTCGATCATGCAGCGAACCGTACGTCACCGCCCACCCGCACCCGGTCACCCACATGGGTGCAAGTGGCGTACTGGTACGGCCAGTTGGCGTAACGGCGCCGCAATGCCCGCGCCCCGGCGGCCGGCCCGGCCCGGCCGCACTCCTACAGCACCGCGTGCGACTCCAGGGCCGGCACGGCCGCGGGGGGGGGGGGGGGGGGGGGGGGGGGGGGGGGGGGGGGGGGGGGGGGGGTGGGGGGGGGGGGGGGAGGGGGGGGTGTGGGCGGGGTCGAGGT
>NZ_JBVJFA010000068.1:0-18467 GCF_055588085.1 Streptomyces sp. NPDC046303 | reverse complement strand
CCCAAAAAGATTTTCTTCAGGTCTTGTTGGTGGGGGGGGACGACCCCAGGGGGGGGGGGTGAAAGGGGGGGGGGGGGGGGGGGGCCTCTTGCTGGGGGAGGGGGCCCCGCTGCTACCGCCCGGGTGTGGGCGGTAGCTGGTGTGGGGGGGCAGGGTGTCCCGGGGGTTATCAGAGTCCGGCGGTGTACAGCAGCTGGATCGGGCTGCCCCTGCCAACGCTGCTGAGGACGTCCTTGGTGGATTCCTCGTCGAGCCACGCCACGATGTCCTCGGAGGTGGCTCGAGGTTGAGGCCCTTGTAGAGGGCGGCTGAGCCGGTGACGTGGGGGGCGGCCATCTGGGTGCCGGTGCGGACGGCGCTGCCGCCGGTTGCCGCGGCGGAGGTGATGCCCTGCCCGGGTGTGTAAAGGGCAGTGCATCCGCCGTGGTTCGAGGTGTCCACTTCCTCGTCGAATCGGTTGCTGGAGGTGACCGTCAGGACGGCCGAGGCGCGTGCGGGGGAGTAGTTGCAGGCGTCCGCGGCCTGGTTTCCGGCTGCGGCGACGGGAAGGACGTTCAGGCCGGTCGCGACGTTGGCGGCGGTGTCGACCCATGGTGTTTCCTGGAGGATGACGGCGACCTGCATGACGGCGGGCTTGTTCTGGAGGCGGGCTTGGGCTGCGACGTAGTCCATGTCGGCGATGAGGCCGGCGGCGGTGCCGGTGCCGTTGCAGCCCAGGACGCGGACGGCGACGAGCTTGGCCTGGCGGGCGATGCCGTAGGTGTTGCCGCCGATGGTGGAGGCGACGGCGGTGCCCTGGCCGTAGGAGTCGGCTCGCTGGTGGCCGTCGATGACGGCGTTGAAGCCGCGGGTGGCGCGTCCGCCGAACTCGGGCAGGGCGATGTTGATGCCGGAGTCGACGACGTACACGGTCACGTTGGACGCGATCGCGGTGACGTTGAACTGCCCGTCCAGCGGTAGGTGCTGCTGGTCAATGCGGTCCAGGCCCCACGAGGTCGCCGGAACCGCGGACTAAGTGGTCGCCGCGGCCCGGGTGGGTGGTGGCGGGTGCCTGGGCGGAGTCGGCGGTGGTGACGCTGTCTTCGGTCACGGCGGCCACACCTGGGGTGTTGCGGATCTTGCCGACCTGGGCGGGGGTCAGCTTGACCGCGAAGCCGTTGAGGACGGTGTCGTAGGTGGGAAGGGTGGCAACGCCGGGGAGGGCCTGCTTGGTCACATCGGCGGGGGCGACGCCCTTGTCGAGGGTGACGACGTACTGGCCGGGGACCGCGTTGGCGCTGGCGTTCAGCGGCGCGGGCCGCGCCATGGCGCGCGGCCGGAGTGCCGCAGGCCTGGCCGTACGGTTGGGGGCAAACAACTCCGCTCCATACGGGACCCTGAGTGGTCTGCGCTGCGATAGTCGACGCATGGATCGAACACAGGGACCCGCTGATGTGATGCTCCTGACAGCAGAGGAGCGCGAGGCCGTGCACGCCGCTCTGGTGTCTGCTGGCGCTGACCGCTGGGCTGGCGGGCAGCCATGCACGTTCCATGAACTGCTCGCGAGCTGGGACGATGAAGTGGCGGGGGTGGAGGAGGGGTATTCATGGTGCGCGCCCGAGTTCCTCAACGACATCTGGTGCCGGAGCGCGCTGGCGCGTGTCTGGCCCCTGTTGCCCCCACGCATCCAATCCGTGTGGCAGACAAAGCTCCATGAGCTCGATGAGCGGTTCCGCGCGGCAACCGTCCAATGGCCCGGCCGGGGCGATGACGAGGGGCGTTGGTGGGAGTGGCGCATCCCTCGACTCCTTGAGGCTGAAGCCGGAGACCCCTGTGCACGAGGCTGGCCCTCAGGTTGGGAAATGCTGCCTTTCCCCAAGCCGGATTCCGTTCACGTGATCACCTGAAGCGCGAGCCCGCTCGCCAGCTCTCACCCGGCGATCAATGCAGAGATGTACCAAAATCCGGCGCCGGGACACCACCGAAGCGATCACCGGCGCGATCACGGGCGCCCTGGTCCGCCGGCAGCTCCTCGTCCTCGGCCGGCACGACCAGGACGGCCGGCTGCGCGCGGTCGGCCGCACGGTATCCCTGCGCCTGGACGTCTCCCGGCAGGTTACCGAGCACCTGGCCGCGGCCCGTCCCGGGCACCCCTGGGCAGGGGTCACTTTTGCTTCGGCGTGGGGGAGCCGTGACGTCCTGGACGTCACGCTGGTGCGCCCGGATCTGGTGGCGGAGGTGAGCGCGGACAGGGCCGTTGACCAGAGTGTTTTCCGGCATCCGATCCGGTTTCAGCGGATCGGTCTGGACGTGCCGGTGGACGACGTCCCGCCCTTCTGTCAGGGGGTGGCCACGGCCGCCGGCTGACCGCCCCGCCGCGCGCTTGGTGTCGGGCCACGGATGGCGATCGGAGTGCGATCCGAGGAGTTCTCGGGTCTCGTCCTTCGCCCTCATGATGCCGATTCGGCCGTACCGTCTGCTGCTGGCTTCCCGGCCTCCGCATACGGCGCGGCGCGCGGTCCGGGCACTGCCGCCTCGAGGGCCAGGTGGGCCGGTCAGTTGCGCTGAAAGCTCCCCACCGGCTGGGGGCCTGACGGTGCCGCGCCCGGAGGCGTACGCGAACGACCACGGCCAGGCGGCCTCGTTGGTTGCGGTGACCGCCGGTTCGGACAGAAGCAAGGCGGACCAGGACCGGCCCAGTGGCTCCCGCCCGCCCCGGGAGGCGCTGTGCCGGACTTCTTGAAGGCCGCGTAGTCCGGCTGTTCGGGCGGCGGAACCTCGAAAGCGAACCGCGTGCGCTCCACGCGGGCCGTCACGAGCGGTGGGTGTCGCGATGGCCACGGACTTGGACCGTTTGCCATCGAAGCACGACCACATGCCGTGGGCGGCTACAGGCCAGAAGCGGGCACGGCGCGCTCCCACTGCTCCTCGAACTCTTCCCGGGTGATCTCCTGATCTGCCAGCTCCGGATCGAAGAAGTCGACGACCGGCGGGTTGAAGGGCCAGTCGTCGGGTCCGCTCCTGATGCGGCCGCTCCCGTCCTCACCCAGCTCCACTTCGCGGGTCCGGCGCCCGTCCGATTCAACCTCCATGAGGTAGACCGGGCCGCCGTCGTCCTCGCCGTCCCAGTGGCGCCGCACGTACACGATGCTCCTGTCCGCGAGTGCGCCGAAGCCAGGAAGCCCGCGCTGTACGTCGCGCTCGGCCCGCAGGTCGTCCAGACCCGGAGGCATGAGTGGCGCGTCGATGTCGACTTCTTCGAGGTTGTCGCCCTCGGCCCAGGTCACCGACTCCTGGCTGGTGACAACCTCGGTCCACGCGAACGTTTCCAGGATCTCCCGGGCCGACCGCGCGTGGACCCACCACCATGAACCCCCCATCCCATAGTCGTGCAGGACGAGGAACCGCGCTTTGGCTGCGGGATGTGAAAGAGTCACAGGACCGGACTCTAACCTCTCTCCGACCTTACCCCCGAGGAACGCCCACCTGCTGCGCTCCGTCGCGTAGCTGGACGCCTTCGATCTCGACCTCGCCGCCCAGACAGCCGGCCTCACCCACCAGGCCCCCGCCCGGCAACTGGCCGAACCGCCGCTGACGGCCGGGAAGCCCGCCGCCTCCCGGGCCGCACGGGCGTCACCGAGTGGCGAGCCCCGGAACCCCTGTGGAACGCTTTCTCGGTGAGCCTGCACGGCGACGGATCTGACTGCCGAGGCCGCGACGCTGCTGGACCTACCGAACCACCGTGCGAACGTCCGCACCAGCATCAGCTCGATGCCGGGCCGGAAGCGGTCGTCCATGTGGCGGCGGTCCGGTGAGGTCGTGTCCAGTCCGACCGCCATGCGTGCGCGGGTCAGGACCGGTGCCCAGAGCGCCCTGGGGCAGTACGACCGGGCCGCCCCCGGCTCCCGGTCTTCCATCGGAAGACCGGGGCCGCGCTATGTGCGTTGCCTGCGCTACAGCGCTGTAGCGCTACAGCGCTACAGCGCTCCCGGCCGACGTCGCAACGTTCCTCACTCCCGACCATCCAGGCTCCCGATGGAGACGGTCACGACCGTGCTGAGCGCGAGTGAGGTGGCTGCCCGCAGGTACGTGAACGGCTACCGCGACCCTGAAGTGACGTCGGTCTCGGGGCGGCAACTCGTATGGCGCGGACCCCGAGCGTTCGGGGCGAAACAAGCTGAACCTGGCGGTCTGTTACGAGGGATCACGGTTAGAGGGTACCGGTGATGGAGGTGGTGCCCAGGGTTCCGGTGACGCCCTGGAGGGTGACCGTGGTGGCCGGGGTCCAGGTGCGGTCGGCGTGGCGGATGATGTGGAGGAGTTTGTCGTCGGAGGTGGTGGCGGTGAGCTGGAGCTCGCCGTCGACGTGGGCGGCGCCCATGGACTTGACGGTCACCGTTCCGAGGTGGTCCTTCAGGTCACCGAAGGGGGCCCAGGTGCGGTCCGCGTTGCGGATGGTGTGGTACTGGCGGGTGCCGTTGTCGGTGGCGATGACGACCTGCGCGTCGCTGCCCGTGCCGGCCATGCTCACGGAGCTGATGGGGCCGGTGGTGCCGGCCGCGCTGGCGACGTCACCCCAGCTGCTCCACTGCCCGGCGGTGTTGCGGATGGTGTGGAAGGCTTTGCCGCCGCTGACTGCGATGAGGTGGAGTTCGCCGCTGACGCTGACGCTGACGCTGACGCTGACGCTGGCGGTGGCAGCGGTGGTCACGGTGCCGATCGGTCCGACGGCGCCGGCGACGTCACCGAAGGAGGTCCAGTGCCCGGTGTCGTTGCGGATGGTGTGGAAGAGCTTGCCGTTGGCGAGCGCTACGACGTGGAGGTCGGTGCCGATGGAGACGGCAGAGACCTGCGTGACGTTGCTGAGGACGCCGGGGACGGCGCCCACGTCACCGAAGTTCCCCCAGGTGCCGTCGACCTTGCGGATGGTGTGGTGGATACGGCCGTCGCCACCGAGGGCGACGACGTGGGTGTCGGCGTTGATTCCGGCAGCTGCGGCCGTGCGGACGCCGTTGATGTTCCCGGCCTTGGACTGGACGTCGGTGAAGCCGGTCCAGGTGCCGTCCGCCAGACGGATGCCCTGGTAGAGGCTGGTGTCGGTCTGGACGAGGGCCTCGGTCTTCCAACCGGGATCAAGGGCTGGCGTCTGCAGCCAGCTGGTGCAGTGTGGTCCTGCCTTGATGGTCTCGAAGTTCGACTTGAACGCGTCGTGGACCGCCGGGTTGTCGATCGTCAGCAGCGTTTCGTCGTGCGAGCGGAGGTTGGGGAAGGTGTAGTTGTGGCTTCCGGTGAAGACCAGCTTGCGGTTCGGGACTCCCAGGTAGGTGCCCTCGACGAGCAGGTACTTCGAGTGAATACCGATCGTGCGCGAGGTTCCGTCGCTGCCGGTCGCAGTGCCCGCGCAGCGGGCGATGTAGCCGAGTTTGCCGGCGATCGTGTTCTGGACGGTGGCGCCGAGATTGCCGTCCTCACCGTTGTGCAGCAGTTCCACCTGGCATCCCGCGGCCTGGAGCTGGACCAGCTTGTCGGCCACCTGGGGGCGTGTGAAGGCGTACATGCCGATCCGGATCTGGCTGGTCCCACCGGCGCAGTCGATGTTGTTGAGCAGGGAGACGACGGTGTCCGTGCTGGGGTCGGTGGAGTACGTGGTGCCGGACTTCTCCTGGCGCGGGAAGAAGTGCGTCTTGTACGGGCCGGTGTCCTGGGTCTTGTCATAGTGGGCCAGGCCCGTGCCGGAGGACCCGTAGGCCTGCAGGTCCTGCCAGTAGGCCCGGTAGGCCGCATAGAGGCCGGACCCGTTGTCGGGGAGGGTGACAGCGTTGTTGTAGAGGTTGCGGCGCTGGCTGGTGGTGAGGTTCGCCGAGGTCTGGAAGACCACGTTCTCCGTCGCGCCGATCTTGGAGAACAGGAAGAACTTGTTGTGGTTGATCGCGCCGTCGTCACCGCCCCCGAGGTCGCGGTTGCCGATGCAGCCTCGGGACGCCGGGCAAGCCATCACCCACGAGTCCGCGGTCAGATCGGTGCCCAGCCCGCTGGCCGCCGCGAGAGCGGAGTACTCAGACCCGGTGGCCTTGCCGCTGTCCGGGTCGACGTCCTGGACGGCGTCCCCGTCCACAATGACCTTGACCTTGACCCCCCGCTGCTTGGCCGCGACCAGGGCGCTGCGCACGCCGCCGTCGGTGATCAGGTAGATGGAACCGTTGATCTCCGAAGCCGCCGGCGCCCTGTTGACCAGCGAAATCAACTGATTGCGTATCGCGTCCTGCTGAGCCGCGGTGCCGGCCGGGTCGTTGAAGGTGGCGGTGACCGCCACGGAGTCGTCAACGGCACCTGCCCCAGGGATGTTGAGGAGCGTCAGCCCCACCATCAGCCCTGCAACCACCGCCACTGATCTTGATTTGTGCATGCCTCAGTCTTTCATCACGACTGAAACGGCGTTCCCGGGGTCACGACGTCCCGGGGCCTCCACTTCGCTGACCTCCCAGCTCAACGACGGGCGAGGTGGCGCGTTGAGGGCATACACCACTCAGGGCGACTCTACGATCGAGCCGGTTCGAACTACTCCGCAAGATGATCCTGCTTCAGTAGCTACCTCGGCACTGGCCAGGATCTGCGTCAGAAACCGACGGCACTGGGCTCTCGCTGAGGCAGCATCGTGGTACTCCTCGTGAAGGGTCCCACGCCAGCCGGTCACCGTGCTGCGAGTCATGGTCCGTGGCGCCACCTGCTCCGAATGGCCGCACCCAACGAGGTGGCAGGCAATGGTGACCGGGCGTGGCCGCTGCCCTCCAGCCTGTTTCCGGGGGGATCCTTCTGGGCTCAAGGAGGCTTCCATGACCGAACATCCCAACATCGCTGTGTTCAGACGTGCCATGGACGCCTTCTCGACAGGCGACATGGAAGCTCTGGCGGAAGTGTTCCACCCCGATGTGCGGTGGCACATGCCCGGCCAATCTCCGCTCGCGGGCAACTTCCGGGGCCGTGACGCCGCCTTCGCCGCATTCGAGCTGAACTTCCGACTGTCCGGCGGCACTTACCGCCCGCAACTCCACGATGTGCTCGCCAATGACGCGCACACCGTCGCCCTGCTGCACGCCACGGCGTCCCGTGACGGTAGGGAGCTCGACATGGACTACGCCATCGTGTTCCACATCAGCGACGGAAGGATCACCGAAGGCTGGGAGCTGTGGGCTGACCAGAGGGCGTTCGACGCCTTCTGGTCGTAGCGTGCCGTTCTCGCGTGTGAACGACCCTCACCCAATGGGCCCAGCACGCATCCATACCGCGCTGGCGCGGGTCGGCGGGGTGTCCCTGCTGCGCGGCGCGTCCGGGTCCGCCCGCAGCATCTCGTCGATCAACGGCTTGAACGGATCCAGCCGGGTAGCCCTCGGCGGAAGCTGCTTCCCGGGCTCCGGCTAAGCCGACGTGGCTCTGTACACGGGAATGGGGTTCTGGCACAGATCTTGGGGAGCCGTCGCGGAGGGTGACGGTGTCGTTCGATTGCAAGGGATGGTCGCGAACCCTGGCTCCGTCGCCGCGCACCCCCGGCCAGCACAGGCATGAGGCCGCTCTGTCCGACCCCGCGCATACCCTGTCGGCACTGAGCTGAGGTCCTGAAGGTGGAGGCGGCATGTCTTTGACGTGGCTGGATACGGAGGGCGGCCCGTTCGTCGTGGTTCCACATTCCGCGCTGGCGCACTGGTCGGGAACGGAGGGCGACTACGACCGTGCCTGTGAGGTGATGGATCTCGTTGGAGTCCTCGCGCTGCCTGACGGGGCCGAGGCGCTCGTACTCGGGGACGAACCTCTCTCCACCGCCTACCTTCCTGAGTACCGAGTGCTCGTCCGCTGGTACTACGCGGAGAGCGAGGAAGGTGTAACGGACGTCATCCGGGATGGGCTTCCCACCGCCGAGTGGGAGGAAGGACCGGTGCTGAGCACCACTGGCAAGCTCGTCATGTTCGATGCCGCCTACTTCGGCAATGAAGTAGGGACACTCACGGACGGCACCGCTCTCGAACTCGGCGCTGGCCGTTACCGGGTGGATTCGGCAAGTGTCGAACCCGACGACCTCACGTCCTTCCGCGTCCACCGATTCGTCAAGCTGGCCTGACCCGACGTTGCGCAGATCCTGGGGCTACGCTGCTGAGGGTCACTGAAGCAGGATCATCTTGCGTAGGAGTTCGAATCCGGCTCGGCCGTAGAGCTGCCTTTTGATCTTCTTGATGCGGTTCACGGCGCCTTCGATGCTGCCGGAGCTCCAGTGCAAGGTGAGGCCGGCTGTCACGGCGTCGAGGTCCCAGAGCGGGTGGGGTGCGAAGCCGGTGATGAGGCCGGGTAGTCGGCGGGCGTCGACTGCGTAGATCCAGGCAGGGAGCATGGAGCCGAGGCGGCCCGTGAGCATCTGGCCGAAGTCGCGGACATGCCCGGCGGCCACTGGACGCCGCCCTCTCGCCGACCCCGATCGGACAGCGTCAGTGGCTGGCGCCAGGATCGAGGGATGCTGATCAAGGGATACGACGCGGCCCGTTGGTGCCGGCCGAGTCACTGCTGCACCGCCCGGGCTTCTGGTCGAACTACCTCTTGGCGATGTGCAGCGACGGGGGGTGTGCAGAGCGGCCGGTTCCAGAGTGGTTCGGTGAAGACGGCGCCGATGCCGATGCCGATGCCGATGCCCTGTCCGAGGTCCTCTTCGATCCTGAGCACTGGCCCGTGTTCAGGGTGCCAGCAGAAGACGGACCCGGAGCCGTGGTGATCTACCCACCCTGGACGGCGACTACGGCACCGACTACTTCCTCACCCCTCCAGGCAGAAGCCACGCCGAGCAGATCGCCGGCCGGGACGGAGACTTCTCGGGCACTGGGCTGACATGGCGCGCACTGATCCGGATCGCTGACAGCCCGTCCCTTGCGGACGAAGGCGTCCAGGACACAGCCACCCGCTTCCTGCCGCTGCTTCCCCTCCTCACCGACCCGGACATGCCGGAAACAGCATCGGCAACGCTCATCGCCGCTCTGGCCAGTCGGCGCGCCGCATGACACTGCCTTCCTCGCGGCGGAGCACCTGCTGGCTCACCTTACGAGGAGATCCCGACACGACCCCGTATGGACCTCTCCGCTGAGCGGCAGCTGAGAGGTGGGCCAAACCGCTGATCATGCTGTGCAACGATCTTCGTGTGGCTGGTGTGATCACGGCGTTCGCCGCTGCCGGCGGGGCCGGCAGCGCTGAGCACCGAATGCCGCCGCCGGGGTGCCACTCCATCACCGGCGCGACCACGTCCCCGTGTTCCGGTCACCAGGCCGCCGCAGTCGTACGACCCCGGGCCGGCGTCGCCGGGCTGGACCGCTACCGCCGCAGCTGGCTCCAGTCGGTGAAGGAGAGCATCAGCAGCCACGGTGATGGGGTGAACCCCGTCTGCACCGTTCACCCCACTCCGACACACGCCAACACGGTCAGGGGCACCGGGCTGCCAGCCACACGCCGCGGACCGGCTGCGGCGGCGGGCACGAGCAGGACAGGTTCACGGCAGGGTCGGACATGGCAGAGCCCCCAAGAGGAGTCACCGGACGAACCGCCAGAAATCGGGGCATGCCCCGGGCGGTAACCGGACTGCGACTCCCAGGGGGCAGCCACGCAAGTTCTCGAAAACGCAGATCAAGGCGCCTAAAGGCAAATACGTGGGCTCGCGCTACACCACCGGCCCCTCAGCCCCGCAAGCCCCCCGACCGTGGCACCATTCACACCTTTGAGCGGGGCGGGGGTCGGCGGGGGGGGGGGCTTGTGGTCGGCCGGGACCGTGGATGTGGCCGCGCGGCGGCCCGCGCGTCTTCAGTCAAATCCCGACGGGCGCGCCCTGGTAGGCGGCGTCCAGTGGCGCGAGGAGGTGGCCGTGCTCGGCGGCCCACCCGAGGCCGGCGGCCAAGCCCTCGGCCCAGGCGGTATCGACGTGGGACCAGACCATGCCGGTTTCTCCAGCTGTACGCCACCCGCCGTGGCCAGGCCGAAGGCATCGCCTGCAGCGCCGGCATCAACCCGGCCCAGCTCGCATCGGTCGCCGGTTGGCTACCGGAATGGGCGCAGCTGACCGCCCCGGGCGCCAAGCCACAGGGGAGTGCACCACCACCGGCGAGACGCCCACCGGAGCGCCCTTCCACGACGCCGCCTCTGACTGGCCCGAAGAGGTGCGCAACCACCGCAGCACGGAAGCCAACGCTTCGGCGTAGTCGTATGGCGTCCGCTTTTTGTGGCTTGGCGAGGTCGACTTCGGCGAGATCGAAAATCTTCGCATCGCGCCACGCCACAGGGGTGGGCGGCGGCATCAGGTCATGGCGCGAAACCACCGTTCATGCTCCGGCCCACCCCTTGCGGAATCTATCGAGATTCGATAGATTCCGGTCGTAATTCGATGGAAGGATGGGGTATGGGAAAGCTGACAGTGTTCGCGCTGCGCGCTGTGCTCGTGGTGGTGCTCATCGGCACGGTGTTCGTACAGGCTTTGATGGTGTGGGCGCTGGTCAGTGGGAACGACCCGGAGGACGGGTCGCTCCCACTGACCCCGCTGCGCGTGATCACGATCCTGGGCATCGGGACGGCCCAGGTCGCCCTGGTCTGCGTATGGCGACTGGCGACGATGGTGCGATGCGGAACCGTGTTCTCCCACGCCGCCTTCCGGTACGTGGACGGCATCATCGGCGCGATCGTTGCAGCTGCCCTGGTGTGGTTCGCGGTCACGGCCATCAATGCGCCCGGCCAGCGGGAAGACCCGGGCGTCACCCTCATCATGGGCGGGATCGGCGTGGCCATCCTGGGAGTCGCGCTCATCGTGCTCATGCTGCGGATGCTGCTCGCCCAAGCCGTCGCCCGCGACGTCGAAGCGACGCAGATGCAAGCCGAGTTGGACGAGGTGATCTGATGCCGATCGTCGTCGACATCGACGTGATGATGGCGCGGCGGAAGATGTCCGTGGGCGAGCTCGCGGACCGCGTGGGGATCACGCCCGCCAACCTGGCGGTACTCAAGAACGGTCGCGCCAAGGCGGTGCGCTTTGCGACGCTCGCCGCGCTGTGCGAGGTACTAGCGTGCCAGCCAGGCGACCTGCTTCGCTGGGAGGCGGAGGACGCTGCGGGCGAATGAACCGTGCCCGCCGTTCGCTCTGCCCGGCAAGGCCGCGCATTCCTTCCGCTCTCTCGCGGCCGGCGACTACTGGTTCGACGAGGCGGGCGCCGACGGCCACGACGGCCTCGACAGTCGCCTACGGACTTTCGGCCCGGAGCGCTCGGTGGTCGAGGCGGCTGTCCGGGAGGCGGGCTGGGTGCGCTGCTCAGGGTGCGCGTATGCCGGGCCGTCGGCCAACCACACCTGCACCGACGCCCCGGTCGGCGACCAGTCCCCCTCCCCATCCAAACCCGGGCTGGATCAGGAACACGAACTCGCGCTTCCAAGCCCCGCCACGGCGCTGCTGGCCGAGTCCGGGGCTGCCCAGGCCGATTGCTGCCCAGCGCAGCCGACCCGACGTGGGAGACGGTGCCGCTGCATCTGCGCCAGCAGCTCCGGAGACCCGCGCTGGAGCTGTTGACGCCCGCACGAGGGCCGCTGGCAGCGCGGGAGAACCGGCATCTGCTGTCCGCGGTGAGGGCCGCCGCCGGGATGCGGATGACCGGCGCGCACTGGCTCCTACTGCTCACCACCGGCCGGAAGACTTTCGGCAGCCCGCGCAGCCCGCGCAGCGAGCGTGCTCAGGCGCTGTACGCGGCGCTGGAGCAGGTGGCGGTCCAGCACGCGGCGCCCGCCGAGAATGAGGGCGCTGACCACGTCGTACAGCGCAGCTAGTGACCTGAGTCAGAGGTTTGTCGTTGGTTTGGGTATGAGTCGTCCTGGTCCCGAAGATTCCGCCGTTGTCGGTGACCGATGCCCAGCGTGCTGTCTGGAGGGCTGGTTACGTCGTCGTTCGACGGCGCAGGCTTTGGCTCAGCGGTCGCGGATCGTGCTGGAGTGCGCGGAAGGCCATGCGGTGATGGAGGTGTCGCGGCGGCTTGGGGTCGCTCCGGACACGGTCCGTACCTGGCGGCGGCGTTTCCTGGAGCACGGTCTGGACGGGCTGGGCGACGACCCGCGGCCGGGTGTCCCGCGGAAGATCACCGACGCCGATGTCGAGCGGGTGATCGTGAAAACGCTGGAGGAGACGCCGAAAAACGCGACGCACTGGTCGACCAGGTCGATGGCCGCGGCGACCGGGATGTCTCAGTCGACCGTCTCAAGGATCTGGCGGGCGTTCGCGCTGGCGCCGCACCGTTCGCAGACGTTCAAGCTGTCGACGGATCCGCTGTTCATCGACAAAGTCCGTGATGTTGTCGGTCTCTACCTGGACCCGCCGGAGAAGGCATTGGTCCTCTGCGTGGACGAGAAGTCGCAGATCCAGGCCCTGGACCGGTCCCAGCCGGTCCTGCCGATGATGCCGGGCGTTCCCGAGCGCCGCAGCCACGACTACATCCGCGCCGGCACCACCACCCTCTTCGCGGCCCTCGAGGTCGCGACCGGCAAGGTCATCGGCTCCCTCCACCGCCGCCACCGGGCCGCCGAGTTCAAGAAGTTTCTGGCCAAGGTCGACAAGGAGGTCCCGGCAGATCTTCAGGTCCACCTGATCCTCGACAACTACGCGACCCACAAGACACCCGCCATCAAGAAGTGGCTGCTGACGCACCCGCGCTTTCACCTGCACTTCACACCCACGAGTGCGTCTTGGCTGAACCTGGTGGAGCGGTGGTTCGCCGAGCTCACGCAGAAGAAACTCAAGCGGGGGGTCCACCGCTCCGTCCAGGCCCTCGAGCGCGACATCAGTGCCTGGCTCGTCGACTGGAACGACCAGCCCAGGCCCTTCGTGTGGACGAAGACCGCCGACGAGATCCTCGACAAAGTCGCCGCCTACTGCCACCGATTCTCTGACTCAGGTCACTAGGCCGTTTCTTGCGGATCATCTGACTGACCCTGGCGGGCCGGTCGGTCCGAGCCGCTGTGGGAATTACGTGGCCGTTCGGCCAGGTGACATCTCGTGATCCTGTTCATCCACACAAGATCATCTTGGAGGTCGTCGGCCGTAGCCTGCCGATGGAGGCTCGCGCTACGGCTACCTGTGGAGACGGTTCATCGACGGGGCAACGCCTGGCAGGGCAACGGCAGCAGCAGCATGGGGGAAAGCGGATGTACACGGTGGTCTCGTCGGACGGTACGCCCATCGCCTGCGAGCGGCACGGCGAGACGGGTCCGCCGCTGGTTCTCGTCGGCGGTACGTTGATGACCCGGGCACGGCACGCGCCTCTCGCCTCGCTGCTGTCACGGGACTTCACGGTCTACAACTACGACAGAAGAGGACGCGGCGACAGCGGTGACCATCCGCACTACGACGTGCAGCGCGAGATCGACGACCTGGACGCCGTGATCGAGCGGGCGGGCGGGCCGGCGCTGCTCTTCGGGATGTCCTCCGGAGCCGTTCTGGCCCTGGAGGCCGTTGCCAGGGGCAGCGCGGTCTCTGCGCTCGCCCTGTACGAACCGCCGTTCGTCGTCGACGGTACCCGCCCGCGCCTGCCGTCCGGATACGTCGACCACATCAAGGCCCTCGTCGCACGGGGCGACACCACGGGAGCCCTCACTTGCTTCCTGACCGACGGCCTGGCCATGCCGCCGGCAGCCATCGACGACATGCGGCACACTCCTGTCTGGGATGCGTGGGAAGCCTCTGCCCGCACCCTGCCCTACGACGGCCTGCTCATGGCCGACCTCATGTCCGGACGCCCACTACCCACCGACCGCTGGGCCGATGTGACCATCCCGGTCCTCGTCGGCCACGGCGACGCGGGCGAGACGTACATGGCCAACGCGGCGAAGGCACTTGCCTCCCACGGGGACCACTACACCCTCCACACCCTCCCCGGCCAGAACCACAACGTCGATCCGCCCGCTCTCGCAGCCGTACTCACCGCCTTCTTCACTACGGCGAGGTCGGCGTCCCGGCACTAGGGGTCCGTCTTCGAATGATCGTTCGATGATGGATCACGGTGTTGTGATTCGTCGTCATGAACTGACCGACTCCGAGTGGGAGTTGCTGGCTCCGCTGATACCGAGTGCCGACAGGGGCCGGCCTCGAGCGGAGGACCGCCGGGTGATCAACGGGATGGTCTACAAGATCCGAACCGGGGTGTCCTGACATGACCTGCCGGAACGTTACGGCCCGTGGAAGACGGTCTACACCCGCTTCCGCCGGTATGCCATCGACGGTGTGTTCACCCGGGCCACCCGGGCCCTGCAACAGATCCCGCGTCGACCGCGCCGGCGGCGACCGGTCATGGTCCGCGCTGACAAGGCGTACTTCTCCGCCGACCACCTCGCTTGGCTCCGCAGTTGGGCTTGATCCCGCGGATCGTACGTCAGGGAATCGAGTCCGGCAGAGCGGTTCGGGCGGCACTGCTGGAAGATCGAGCGGTCGATCGCCTGGTTGGCTGGTCTTCGACGAAGACGGGAAGGCGTCAGCCGGTAGGTTGCTGCGCCGGACCGTGACTCAGGCGGTCGCGGCGCGGAACGTTTTGGGACTCAGTCCCTTGTGGCGTTTGAACGCGGCACTGAAGCCGAAGGCGTCGGCATAGCCGACCGACCTTCCGATCTGGGCGATGCTGAGGTCGGTGTCGGTCAGGAGCGTCTCGGCCTCGGCCATGCGGCATTCGGTGAGGTAGGCGAGGGGTGGGCGGCCCATCAGCTTGGTGAAGCGTTTGGCGAAGTGCGCCCGGGAGACGCCGGCTCGCGCGGCCAGCGACGCCACGGTCCAGACCTCGGCGGGCCGGTCGTGGAAGGCCTGGAGGGCGGGAGCGAGGACCGGGTCGGCGAGGCCCCGGTACCAGCTGGGCGCGTCGGCTTCGGCCTGGTCGAACCAGCTGCGCAACGTGCACACCAGGGCCCAGTCGAGGAGCCGGTCCATCAGCGCCTGTGAACCGGCCGAGAGTTGGGCGGCGTCGGCGGCGGCCGTCTCCAGCCAGGCACAGACCTCGGCGTCCTCCTTGATCACCAAGACGGGCGGCAGGGCACTCAGGAGCCGCTCGTGGCGGTGGCCTGAGGCGCGGTAGGCGCCCACGATCAGTGCGGTCGCCTCCTTCGAGTCGGTGCCCCAGTGGATGCCGCCGAGTTCCTGGGCGGTGCACTCGGTACCCGAGGTGAAGCAGGCGATCTCGTACGCCGCATGGGAGCTGTGCACAGTGTGCGGATGGTCCGCGAGATGGAACGGTGCGGGGCCGCTCACGATGGCCGTATCGCCCCTGCCCACCGCTCGCTCGGTGCCGTCGGGCAGCATCAGGGTGCCCCCGCCCCGCAGCACGCTGATCATGGTGAGCGGTGCCTCGTCGGCGAAGCGGATGGTCCAAGGCGCCGTCAGCACGGCGTGGCTGACGACCGAGCCCTCGGCCCGGATGCCACTCAGTAACGAACTCAAAGGATCCACGGAGGCATCGTAGACGATCTCCTATGTTCTGGAGCGATTCTCCCATGGATCATCCACGCCCCGGCAGTTGTACTGGATTCATCGAATTGGACCGAGAACAGCCAGGAGACACCGTGACGCAGCACGGCAGCGATGCCAGGACAGCCCTCGTAGTCGTCGCACACCACCGCACCGACTCCCTCACCGCGCACACGGCTCGCCGTGCTGCCACCCGGCTCGAAGCCGCCGGGTACCGTATTGACTTGCTCGACTTGCATGCCGAGGGGTTCGACCCCCGGATGAACACCTCGGACCAGCCGGACTGGGGCAACAGGGAAAAGCCGTATTCGGACGAAACGCACGCCCATATGCAGCGCATCCTCGACGCCGATGTCATCGTCGCGGTCTTCCCGGTGTACTGGCAGAGCGTGCCTGCGATCCTCAAGGGTTGGATCGACCGCGTATGGAACTACGGGTTCGCCTACGGCCGCAGCAAGCCCCGCCTCGCTGGCAAGCGCATGCTGTGGCTGGGCCTGGCCGGCGCCACTGCCGACGATCCCCTCGTGGAGGGGATGCAAACCGTCCTCGAAACCAATCTGAGCGAAGGCATCGCCTACTACTGCGGTTTCTCCCATTCCACCGTCGGCCTGCTCACCGACGCGGAGGAGCGCCCGCAGCGCGTCGACACCGAAGGCAACCTCCTGATCGGCGAAGCGGTCGGGGGTGCTGAGCGAGAGGCGCAGTACGCCGATCTCGACCGGCGCGCCCGGGAGTTCGTGGAACGGTTCGTTGCCGAGGAACTTGTCACGGCCTGACCGCCCCAGGAGACGGGGAGACGCGCGTGATCGACGGAGCACGCCGCTCTCCTTTGGGGACTGCCGAAGACGAACTCGCCGCCGTGCTTGGACGGTCGCCCGTCCCTGGGGCCATTCGACGCGGGGCGGGGTGGGCCGGCGCATCAGCGTCCAGGGCGCCGCCCCGTGGTTTCCCACGGGGCGGCGCCCCTCTCTTCGTGTCGGGAACGGTCAGTTCAGTGGAGTTTTCGAACCGAGCTCGCCGGGCTTCTTCGGTACCCACGGAATCACGCTGCGGGCTTCCGTGGGGCCCGGCTCGGTCATGACGACGCGCCACTCGTCCTTGTTGCCGCGGCCCATGACCCGGACATTGATGTGCTTGATCTGTCCGGTGCCGTGGAAGTAGAGCACCACGGTCTGCCGGACCGACCCCTCGTCGTAGAACTCTGCCGTCACCTTGCCACGGGCTCCCTTGCCGAACGCCGTGATCCAGTTGGCGGCAGTCTTCTCAGGGGAACTCATGTCGTGGTCGTCCGCGAGGTCCGCCAGTTCGCCGGCGTTCCCGTCGGCGATCTGCCACACCACTTCCTGGGTGACTCCCAGCGATCCGGTGCTCGGGTATCCGACCACCGCCAGCGGCTCGTGCGAACCGTATCCCGTGGCATACCGCGCGTCATCGGCGTCGTACTCGGAGGAGCACCCGGTCAGCACGGTCACGGCCAGCGTGGCTGCAAGGGCGGCCCGTAGGGTCAGTGACAGTCGCACTCTGCGCCTACCGGCCGGATGGCGTCCTCCACCACACCCTGTCCGAGCTGTACCACCCGGTGCGCATCTTCATGCGGCCGCCGTAGTACATGGCCTTCGACACGAAGTTGGTGCGGTCGTTGGACCCGTACTCCTTGTGAATCCTGCCGGCGTTGTTGTGGGCCCAGCTGGCGGTACCCGAGCCGTTGACGTACGCGGCTGTGCTGACGCCCGCCGGAGGTGCCTCCGCCGTGGGTAAGCCGTCCTCTCCCATCATGATGGACCCGGTGTCGTCGGTCGGTGCGCCCGTACTGTCGGCCGGTAGGGCGGCCACCTGGGCTCCCGCTGCGGCTGTGGCGGACAGGATCTGCCCCGCCTCGGCGTCGTCGGACTCGGACTCGGACTCGGACTCGGACTCGGACTCCAGCTTCACGGTCCCACCCGACACGGCGAAAACGAACCGCTTGGCGTGCCGGTCCTCCGAGACCTGGTCGACGCCGTCTACTCGCAGGGTCACCGTCTGTACGACGGTGGTCCGTACGAGCACGCGGTCAGCGGGACCCGTTGACGGTCATGGCGTCCGCCAGGGCCGAGGAGATGCCCACGTACGACTGGTCCTTGGTCGCCAGTGCCTCGGCGTTGGCCACGATGGCGGCTTCCTGCGTGTCGAGGACCTCGCTGAAGACCGCTCCGTGCGGGATTCGGCGGCCGCGTCGGCGGTGTGGGGCTGACGCCGGTCACGACCTTGTTGCGGGCACTGAGGTACGCCTGGATGTAGTCCTTGTAACGGGTTTCTCCCCCTGCCACGACGGCGCCTTGGAGTAGAGCGGTCCGCGATACGGGGCCGCTGCCGACGGCGTTCTTCGGCGTCACCGCCACCCGGTACGAGGTGGCGTTGTCGAGCCCGGTGAAGACGGCGCGCAATGCGCTGCCTTCCCAGGAGCCGACGACCGTGCCGTCGCTCTTCTCGGCCTTTGCCACGTACGTGATCTCACCGTTCGCACCACCGTTCAGGGGCGCGTTCCACACGGCGAGCAGTCCGGTGTCGCCGGCGGAGGCGGCGAGGTCGGAGACCTCACCGGGTGCGGTCGGCGGCAGGTACTCGATCGTGAGCTGGGCCGCTGAGTGGCGTTCGCTGCCCCACCCGAGTGGTACTCCGCTCCGGCCGCCGCGCCGGGGACGGTGAGCACCATGCCTTCGTTCCCGCCGCGGTCGATCCAGGACTGCATCGCGGAGACGCAGTCCGGCCTGTTCCTGATGGGGGCGCGGCTCTATGATCCCGCCACCGGACGGTTCACCTCGGTCGACCCGGTCGAAGGCGGCAACGCCAACGCCTACGACCGCTGCCAGCGGGCATGGAACACGGGGAGGATGGCCAACCGCGGCGACTACATGTGACCGACCGCGGGGGGGGGGGGGGGGGGGGGGGGGGGGGGGGGGGGGGGGGGGGGGGGGGGGGGGGGGGGGTGGGGGCGGATGCGGCGCAGTCC
>NZ_JBVJFA010000067.1:0-19131 GCF_055588085.1 Streptomyces sp. NPDC046303 | reverse complement strand
CCCCCCCCCCCCCCCCCCCCCCCCCCCCCCCCCCCCTCCCCCCCCCCCCCCCCCCTCCCCCCCCCCCCCCCCCCCCCCCCCCCCCCCGGGCCCCTTCCGGTGTGCCCGTCACCAGGTGAAGCCCTCCTGGACCGGCATGCAGGCCTTGTCGTTGTCGCCGTTGAGGGCGTGGGCGGAGGTCGGAGCCACG
This sequence comes from Streptomyces sp. NPDC046303, assembly GCF_055588085.1. NCBI lineage: Bacteria > Bacillati > Actinomycetota > Actinomycetes > Kitasatosporales > Streptomycetaceae > Streptomyces > Streptomyces sp. NPDC046303. Next base: position 18,941 of record NZ_JBVJFA010000067.1, on the reverse strand, counting down.
GTCGGGGCGGGCGGCGGCGGGGTCGGCGCGTTGCCGGTGCGCCAGTCCTTGCCGACGAACAGGACGATCCCGGAAACCTCGGCGGACTTCTGCAGCGCGGTGGCCGGCAGGCCGAGTGCGGTGGCCACGGCGGCGGCGTCGGCCGCCTGGGCGTCGGTGGCGAAGCGGATCACCGTGGTGTCCTCGGCACCCGTCTGCGTGTCGGCGACGGCCTTGGTGAAGCCCTTGCCCTTCAGCAGCGTGGTGACGTCGTTCGCGCGGAGCTTGACCTTGGCCTCGGCTCCGTCCTTGCCGCCGGTGGCGTTGCGCACGGTGACCGCGATCTTCGCCGGCGCCGAGGCCGGGGCGGTGGTCGCCGCGGTGGTCGGCGCAATGGTCGCCGCGGTGCCCGGCTGGGCCGGGGCGGAGGGGGTCGCGGAGGCACCCGGGGACGGGGCGGCGCCCTCGGCCGGGGGCTGTGCGCCCTTGCCGTCCAGTGCGATGTCCTCGCGGATCATGCGGAACAGGGCCTCGGCCTCGACCGGCATCGGCTCGACCCGTCCGTCCATGCCGGGCCGGGTGCTGTAGACCCACGGCATGGTGGTCATGGTGATCCGCCCGGGCGCGACCTTCTTGAGCTCCATGCTGAGGTCGTACAGCTTGTCTATCTTGTTCAGGCCGGGGTCCACGACCATGGCGTCGATCGCGGCCTGCGCCAGGCTGTTCATCTTCACCGGGTTGGTGAGCTTGGCGTTCTTGCGGAACTCGCGGGCCATCGAGTTCATGTACTGGTGCTGGGCGTGGGTACGGGCGATGTCGGTGCCGTCCTCGAAGCCGTAGCGCGTGCGCAGCCACTGCAGGGCCGTCTCGCCCTGGATGACGCTCTCGCCCTTCGGCAGCTTCAGGCCGGAGCCCTTGCCGTCGCGGGTGCGGGAGTGGACGTTCTGCTCGACGCAGACCGGGACGCCGCCGATGGCGTCCGCCATCGAGACCACGCCCTTGAAGTCGATCATCATGAAGTGATCGATGGGGATCTTGGTCAGTTCGGTCCAGGCGGCGACCGTGCAGCCCGGTCCGCCGCGCTGGAGGGACTCGTTGGTCTGGACGAGCCCCTTGCTGGCGGGATGCACCTTGCCGCCGGGCTCGGTGCACTTGGGCATCATCAGGATCGTGTCGCGCGGCATGGACACCACCGACATGTTGCTGCGGTCCGCCGACAGGTGCAGCAGCATCTGCACGTCCGCGAGCGGCGGGCCGCCGAAGGTGTCCGTGGCCCCGCCGAGGGCCTGGTTCTCCTCGCCGTCGCGTGCGTCGGAGCCGATGAGCAGGATGTTCAGCGGGGTCTGTCCGAAGGAGTTGGGCTTGGAGCCGCCCAGTTTGGTCTCGCCGAGGTTCAGCGGGTCCGTCTTGATGCTGTTGTTCAGGTGGCGGTAGTAGAGGTAACCGCCGGCCGCCGTCCCGAGTATGAGCAGGGACAGGACGGAGGACACCCAGCGCAGCACGCGCCGGCGGCCCCGCCTGGTGGTGCGGGCGGCCACCCTCCGGGCGGCCCGGGAGCCGCCCCGCTGTCGGGGTACCGTGCCGGGTGCGTCCGCGTCGCCGCCGGATATGCCGTCGGCGTTCTGGGCGGTCGCCCCCTCCTCCCGCACGTTGCTGTGCCTCACGTGTCCCCCTCAGTCCCTTTGGTCAAAAGTGTGCCGGTATCACCGGCAAAGCCCCGTTATTTGGCGCAGATCGCCTTGTCGGCCTGCGCCTGCTGGACGTCCTTGGGCAGCTCCTGCGGAACCGGGGCGGCCAGCGGGGCGCCCGGCTGCTGGAAGTCGGGGCCCAGCGTCAGCTTCATCGGCGTCTTCGCCGCGGCGTCCGCCGTGCCCATCTTCATGGCGGTGGCCGGCAGTCCCAGCATCTCCGCCAGCGCCCGGGCCTGGTCGGCCTGGTTGGGCGCGTAGACCAGCTGCGTGGCGCCGACCTTCTCGGGGGCGTTGCCGCGGTTGCTGGACTTGGACACGCCCTTGGTGTTCTGCAGCCAGTTCAGGGTGGTGGAGGCCGCGCCCTTGGGGCCGCCGCCGTTGTACACGTCCACCCGTACGTCCGCCGCGGGCGCCTTGTTGCCCTGGAGCAGCGCGTCCTGCTTGGCCTTCGCGTCCGCGTCGGCCGCCTCCTTCGCGGCCTGCTCCTTCTTCTCGACCTCCGTGAGCGAGACGTCCCCCCGGATCATCTGCAGCAGCGGATCGGCCAGAGCCTGGTTGACCACGACGGTGGCCTTGATCTTCTCGGCCGGGTTGTCGAGCACCGGAAGGGTCGTGAAGGTGATGTTCTTGAGATCGATGTCCTTCAACTCGCCCGCGAGATCGGTGAGTTTGTCGATGGATCCCAGACCCTGGTCCACGGTCAGCGACTTGGTGGCCGCCTCCGCGAGCGAGAAGAACTTCTTCGGGCTCGTCAGGGTTTCCTTCGACTTCATCTCGCGCATCATCGAGCCGAGGAACTGCTGCTGGGTCTTGATCCGGTCCAGGTCGCTCTCGTTGCCGAAGGCGTGCCGGGTCCGTACGAAGGCCAGCGCCTGCTCGCCCTCCAGCCGGTGCTCGCCCTCCGACAGCTTGAGCTTGGAGTCCTCGTCGTCGACGGCCTTCTCCAGGCAGACGGGCACCCCGCCGACCGCCGTGCTCAGGGTCTTCACCGCGTTGAAGTCGACCATCATGAAATTGTCGACCTCTATCCCGGTGAGCGCCTTGACCGTGCGCATCGTGCAGCCCGCGTCGCGGCCCTCCTGGCCCAGGCTGTTGTTGAAGCGGGTGCCCTTCGTGCCCTTGATCTCCTTCGTCGAGCCGTCCGGCTGCTTCGTCGGACAGGCCGGGATGTCGGTGATCAGGTCGCGCGGGATGGACAGCGCGGTGGCGTTGGAGCGGTCCTTGGCGACGTGGAAGAGGATCGTGGTGTCGGCGTGGCCGACGCTGTCCTTGTCCCCGTACGCCTCGTTGCCGGCGCCGGTGCGCTTGTCGGTGCCGATGACCAGGATGTTGATGGCCTGGTCCTTCTTGAAGCCGCCGGTGCCCGCGCCCGCGATGTCGGTGACGCTGAGGTTGCCGTTGAGGTGGTCGTAGTAGAAGTACGCCGCCGCCGCGCCGCCGACCAGCAGGAGCGCCAGCGTCCCGCTGGTGATGAGCAGCGCCTTCTTGCGGCGACCGCCGCCTGCGCCGCCCTTGCGGGAGCGGCCGCCGCGGCGGCCGCCGGGCGGGGGGTCGCCGCGGCGCGGCCTCGGTACGGCGGGGGAGGGTGCCGTGGGCTTGGCCGGGGCGGAGGGTGATCTGCGGGGGGCGGTCACACCTGCGCGCGGCTGATGCGCTGTGGAGTCACCCAGTCGCAGTTCGTAGTTGCCGGTGCGGGGATTGAGCACCCACTGGTCTGCGGGGTCGATTTCCTCGGCCCGCCCACGGCTTTGCGCATCCACGGTTGCTCGAATCCTCCGTCGGTGCCTCGCGACGCGCCTCCCCCGGGGCGCACGGTCAACGATCCGGCTGCTGGTGCCCGGCCTCTGGTCCGGCGGGGCACCGGATCGCTCACCTTATCCGCCAGGTTCGGCTGCAAACCATGCTGGTGACAAATTCCACTCCCCTTATAACGGGGCGAACCTCTCATCCCGTTCGGTTCGGTCACCGGCTTTTGGGATTGCTTTACCGGCAGTCGACGATCCCCGCCGTGGTCCCGGTGAAGGTGGGGACGGGTACCGGGGGCCCGATGGTTCCCCCGCCCGGCTCGACCGTGCTCCCGCTCCCGCTGCCGTTCGCGCGCGTGCGGTCGGGCTCCGGCGGGGCGACCGTCACCGGCTGGTCCGTCCGCAGCTGCTGGAACAGCCGGGCGGCGTCCGGTTCCACCAGTTCGTCCCGGTTCGGATCGGCCGCGTACGGTTTCCGCGGCACCGTCAGGAACTTGACCTGGTCAGGCGGTATGTCACGGACGCCCCGGACGAGTTCGTACAGGCCGCGCAGCGAGGCCAGCCCCGGGTCCGTGGTCACCGAGGAGGTCGCCGCGTCCAGCAGCGGATACAGCCGCGCCGGGTTCAGCAGCACCCCGTTGCTCTGCACCTTCTTCACCAGCGAACCGAGGAACTGCTGCTGGCGCTCCATCCGTTCGGTGTCACTGCCGTTGCCCAGGCTGTAGCGGGCGCGGACGAAGCCCAGCGCCTGCTCGCCCCGGAGGGTCTGACGCCCCGCCGGCAGCCGCAGCTTGGCCTCCGAGTCGTCGACCGGATGCTTCAGGCAGACCTCCACCCCGCCGATCGCGTCGACCATCTTCTTGAAGCCGCGGAAGTCGATCACCATGTGGTGGTCGATGCGGATCCCCGTCAGCCGCTCGACCGTACGGATGGTGCAGCCGGCCCCGCCCCACTGGAACGCCCAGTTGAACTGCGCGTGCTGCTCGCGGGTACGACTGCCGTCCGCCATCAGGCATTCGGGGATCTGCGCCATCAGGTCCCGGGGTATCGACACCGCCGTCGCGCTCCGCCGGTCCGCCGGCAGGTGCAGCAGGATCGTGGTGTCCGAGCGCTCGGTGCCCCGGTCCTGTCCGTAGCGGGCGTTGTCCCTGCCCGAGCGGGAGTCCGAGCCGATGAGCAGGATGTTCTGGGCGCCGTTGGCCAAGTGCGCCGGGCGGTCGCGCTCGTAGCGCAGCAGCTCGGCCGCCGCCGAGGTGTCCTCGGTGATGTTCCCGTCGAGCTTGCTGTAGACCCACCAGCCGGTGGCCGAGCCCGCCAGGACCAGGAAGGCCGCTCCGAAGCCGGTCCAGCGCAGCAGTCGGCGACGGCGGCTGCGCGGAGGCTTCGAGCCGCCCGCGGCCGTCCCGGTCCCGCCCGGTATGCCTGCGCTGTCCGTCACTGGCGTCCGTCCCCTCGCCGTTCCGACAACAGCCGTACGTGGGTACGGCCACTGCCGATCCTCCCTCCGGGCGGCGCGGGCAGCCCGGGGGCAGGGGCGTGTCTAGGGCCAGGTGGGTGACAAATCGCCGATTCCCGGCATTAACCAGTCCGGGTGACGGGCCCCGGGCCGCGATTAGACGGTGTGGGTGACGCGCTCGCTCTCGATCCGCTGCGCCAGCGCGTCCTGCGACAGCCGGTCCACGTTCCGGCACAGCACCACGGAGCCGCCCGACGCCAGCGCGGCGTAGAGCCCGGCCGACAGGCCGTCCCAGGTGTCGTAGCCCAGCCCGGTCAGCACCCGCGAGCCCGTGCCGAGGCCGAGCCGGGCCGCGTCCTCGCGGGCCCGCTCCGTGAGCTCCGCGTACGAGAGCTCCTCGCCGCCCACCACCAGGCCGGGCCCCTGCGGATCCACCGGTACGAAGGGAGCGAACCGGTCCCCCTGCCCCGGCACCTCGACCGCGTAGTCCGCGAACCCGGCCGGCGGCTGCGGGAACCGCCCGCCCAGCGGCCGCAGCGCCAGCGCCACCCGCTCACCGGAACAGGCCCGCGCCTCGTCCAGCGAGTCCGGCCCGCTGACGACCAGGTCCGCGCCGGCCGGATCCCCGCCGACCTCGGCGACGACCCCGACCGAGGCGCAGGCGAGCAGCCATACAGCGCTCTGCCAGTGCGCGGGCAGCAGCAGCGCGAGGCGGTCCCCGGGCCCGGCACCCAGGTCGCCCTGGAGCAGATTGGCGGTCTTGGCCACCCAATTGGCGAAGGTGGCGACGGACAATTCCACGCGCTCGCCCGTGGCGTCGTCGTAGAAGGTGACGAGGGGGCGGCCCGGATCGGCGGCGAGCGCGGATCGCAGCAGGTCGGCAGGGGTGCGGTCAGTGGCGTTCACCCGGCACAGGGTACGCGGGGCCGTCCCCCGTACGGCGGCCCGCCGCTGCGCCGTACGGGGGAGGGCCACGGCGGGCCGGGCCGGACGGGCCGTCAGTTCTCGGATGGCGCCCGCCGGGGCGGGTACTCACCATCCTTTTCATGCGTGGATTCCTTGCTTCCTCGATCGGCGTCGCGACCGCCGCCGTACTGGCCCTGCCCCTCGCCTTCCCCGCCGCGGCCCTGGCGGAGTCCGCCCCCGTCACGCCCGCCGGGTCCACCCAATCGCTGCCGCTCGTCCCCCTGGGGCCCTCGGCGACCCGGACCCCGGGCGTCCCCGGCATGAGCGCCTCGCCCGGCCTCCCCGAGACGCAGGGCCTGACCGCCCGCGAGGTCAAGACGTTCTCCCTGGTCGGCGTGGTCTGGGACGACATCACCACCCAGCTGCACGGCAAGGTCCAGGTCCGCACCCGCTCCGCGAAGACCGCGACCTGGTCCGGCTGGCAGGACGTCGAGACCCACAACAACGAGCACGCGGCCGACCCCGACGCGGTCGAAAGCGGCTCCGGCCGGGTCCGCGGCGCCACCGCCCCGCTGTGGGTCGGCGAGTCCGACGGCGTGGAGGTCCGTGTCCAGGCGGAGCCCGGCACGGCGTCCAGCCGCGCCCCCGCCCGGCTGCCCTCGGGCATGCGGATCGAGCTCGTCGACCCGGGCGTGCAAACCCCGGCCACCGGCTCGGACGGCAAGAACAGCGGCCCCGAGGGCGACGACAAGGGCGAGGTGGCGGTGCCCGGCATGACGATGGAGATGGCGGAGTCCTCCGCCGCGAACCTCCCGCACGCCGCGCTGGGCGCCAACGAGATCACCGAGCTCAACAAGGCCGACTCCACCGCCGACGCGGTCTTCGCGAGCGACGGCGAGCTGACCGCGGCGGCCGCACCCTTCATCGGCCCGCGCCCGCGCATCGTCACCCGCAAGGGGTGGGGCGCGGACGAGTCCCTGCGCGAATCGGGCTTCGTGTACACGAACACGGTCAAGGCGGCCTTCGTGCACCACAGCGCCTCCGGCAACAACTACGCCTGCAAGGACGCCCCGGCGGTCCTGCGCAGCCTGTACCGCTACCACGTGGTCAGCAGCGGCTGGCGGGACTTCGGCTACAACTTCGCCGTCGACAAGTGCGGCACGGTATACGAGGGCCGCGCCGGCGGCGTCTCCAAGGCGGTGCTCGGCGCGCACACCATGGGCTTCAACACGAACAGCATGGGCGTCGCGGTCCTGGGCACCTACACCTCCACGGCCCCGCCGGCGGCGGCGGTCGACGCGGTCGCCCGCCTCACGGCCTGGAAGCTCGGCCTCTTCGGCCGGGACCCGCGCGCGAAGACGACGCTGACCTCGGGCGGCGGCAACCGCTACCCCAAGGGACAGAACGTGTCGATGAACGTCATCTCGGGCCACCGGGACGGCTTCGCCACCGCCTGCCCGGGCGCGAAGCTCTACGGCAAGCTCCCGGTCACGCGCACGTCCTCGGCGAAGCTCCAGGGCCGCCCGTAGCCTCCGGCGGCGCGAGGTCTTCCGGGTGCGGCGCCGCTGCCGGGGCCGCCCCAGGCCCCGCCCCGGGCCCGCTCGCCGGACGGCTGCGGGACGGGTGGAGTGGGGGAAAGCCCCGCCGGGCTACGCTCGAGGCATGCCCGGGCGCTTCGATTCCCTCAACCGCACCACCGTGCGCGGCGGCCGCACCGCCGTGCCCGCCGGGCAGGGGCACGCGGCCGGGGCCGGGGCCAAGGCCCGGCGCTGGGTGCCCGACGGCCCGGTGGACCTCGGCCTCACCCTCGGCCCGCTGCGGCGCGGCCCCGGCGACCCGACCTTCCGCGCCACCCCCGACGGGTCGATCTGGCGCACCAGCCAGACCCCGCAGGGCCCCGCGACCCTCCGGGTCTCCCGCTCGGGCACCGAGATCGCCGCCGAGGCGTGGGGCCCCGGCGCCGACTGGCTCCTCGGGCAGCTGCCCGCCCTCCTCGGCTCCGGCGACGACCCCACCGCCTTCGTCCCGCGCCACCGCCTCGTCCACGCCAGCCACCGCCGCCGCCCGGGCCTGCGCATGACCCGCACCGGGCTGGTCCTGGAATCCCTGGTCCCGGTCATCCTGGAACAGAAGGTCACCAGCGACGAGGCGTACCGTGCCTGGCGCCGCCTCGTACGCCAGTACGGTGAGCCCGCGCCCGGCCCGCAGGGCCTCGGCCTGTACGTCATGCCCGACGCCCGCACCTGGGCCCTGATCCCGTCCTGGGACTGGCACAAGGCCGGGGTCGACGCCAAGCGCTCCGCCACCATCGTCCGGGCCGCCCGCGTCGCGCACCGCCTGGAGGAGGCCGCCGCCATGGCGCCCGCCGCCGCGGCCGCCCGGCTGGAGGCCGTCCCCGGCATCGGCCCGTGGACCTCCGCCGAGACCCTCCAGCGCAGCAACGGCGACCCGGACGCCGTGACCACCGGCGACCTGCACCTCCCCGGCATCATCGGCTACGCCCTCGCCGGGGACCGCGACGCCGACGACGCCGCCATGCTGGAGCTCCTGGCCCCGTACGCCGGGCAGCGCCACCGCGCCGCCCGCCTCGTCCTCCTCGCGGGGCACGCCCCGCCCCGCCGGGCCCCGCGCATGCCGCGCAGCGACATCGGCCGGTTCTGAGCCCCCGGTCAGCGGACCTGGACGAATTCCTCCGCGGACCGCGCGGGCCGCTCCCGGGGCGGCTCGGCCGCGTGCCCCACGGCCACCGCGCCCATCGGATCCCAGTCGCCGGGCAGCCCCAGCACCTCGCGCACCACGTCCCGGCAGAACATCGTCGAGGACACCCACGCCGAGCCGAGCCGCTCCCCGGCCAGCGCGACCAGGAAGTTCTGCACGCCCGCGCCCATCGCGACCACGAACATCTCGCGCTCCGCCGTGTCCCGCCGCGCGTCCCCGTAGGCGTGCGCGCCGTCCGTCACCAGACAGGGCACCACCAGGTACGGGGCGGCCCGCAGCAGGTCACCGCGCCGCACCCGCTTCGCGATGGACTCCTCCGGCTTGCCGTCCGCCCGCAGGTCCGCGATCCACGCGTCCCGCATCGCGTCCAGCAGCTCCAGCCGGGCCGCCGCGGACTCCAGCAGCACGAACCGCCACGGCGTCGTGTGGTGCGGAGCCGGGGCCGTCACGGCGGCCGCCACCGCCCGCCGCACCGCGCCCGGGTCCACCGGCTCGGCCGTGAAGGCCCGTACCGTACGGCGCTGCGTCACGGCCTCCCGTACCGCCTCCGAGGTGCCCAGCCGGAACATGTCGTCGGCCGGGGTGCGTACCAGGTCCCGCGCCGACGAGCCCTCGCCGAGCACGTGCGCCAGGCCGCGCACGACGGCCACCGGCAGCCCGGCCGCCTTGCCCTTGACCAGGTCGCCCGCCGCCGCCAGCTCGTCCGCGACCGCCACCACCGTCGCGCTCAGCGGGTTGCCGTGCGCGTCCGTGGCCCCGCGCAGGTCGTCCAGGACCCGCACCCCGGCCGAGCCGATCGCCACGTCGGTGAGACCGGTGCGCCACGGCCGCCCGAAGGTGTCCGTCACGACCACGCCCACGTCCACGGACAGGATGTCGCGCACTCCGTCGCGGATCGCGGCGGCCGAGGCGTCGGGGTCCTCGGGCAGCAGCAGGACCGTGCCGGGCGTCGTGTTGGAGGCGTCCACCCCGGCGGCCGCCATGACCAGCCCCTGCCGGTTCTCGACGATCCGCAGGGGACCCCGGCGCGCGACCACCCGCACGGTCTCCGCGTCTATGGCCGCCTCGCGCGAGTCCGCCTCGACGAGGCGGCCCTCGGCCTTCGAGACGATCTTGGAGGTGACCAGCAGGACGTCCCCGTCCCGCAGGTCGGGCGCGGCCACCGTGATCAGCTTCGCCAGGTCGTCGCCCGGCCTGACCTCGGGTATCCCCTCGACGGCCCGCACCTCGTACGAAGGCACGCGCGCGCCGGTCACCGGGCGGCCTCGGCCAGTTCCAGCGCGGCCCGGGCCATCTCGGCGGTGGCGGCCAGGTCGGTCATCATCAGCGGCACGGCGCGGCAGGTGATCCCGGCGGCCTCCACCTCGGCGACGGAGTCCGCGTCGGCGGTGTCCACCAGCCAGCCGTCGAGCAGCTCGCTCCCGTAGTGCAGGGCGACGGCGGCGGCCGTGGACTCGACGCCCACGGCGGCCAGCACCTTGTCGGCCATGCCGCGCACGGGGGCGCCCCCGACGATGGGGGAGAGGCCGACGACCGGCGCCGGGGCGGCGGCCACGGCCTCGCGGATCCCGGGGACGGCGAGGATCGTGCCGATCGAGACGACGGGGTTGGACGGCGGGAAGACGATCACGTCGGCGGCGGCGATGGCCTCGAGCACCCCGGGCGCGGGCTTGGCCTGCTCGGCCCCGACGGGGACGATCGCCTCCGCGTCCACCGCGGCGCGCAGCTTGACCCAGTACTCCTGGAAGTGGATGACGCGGCGCTCCGCGGCACCGGGCCGGCCGGTGCCCTCCTCGGTGCCCGTCTCGGTGATCGCGACGTGGGTCTCGACCCGGTCGTCGGACATGGGCAGCAGCCGCACTCCGGGCTGCCAGCGGTCGCACAGGGCTTCGGTGACGGCGCTCAGCGGGTAGCCGGCGCCGAGCATCTGCGTCCGGACGATGTGGGTGGCGAAGTCGCGGTCGCCGAGGCCGAACCAGGAGGGTCCGACCCCGTACGCGGCGAGCTCCTCCTTGACGGTGAAGGACTCGTCGGTGCGGCCCCAGCCCTGGTCCTCGTTGATGCCACCGCCGAGGGTGTACATCACCGTGTCCAGATCGGGGCACACCTTGAGCCCGAACAGGTGAATGTCGTCACCGGTGTTGCCGATGACCGTGATGTCCGCGTCGGGCACTGCCGATGTGAGTCCGCGGAGGAACCGGGCGCCGCCTATACCGCCGGCCAGAACAACAATGCGCATGCGGACAGTCTGTCAGCCGCGCGCCCTCGTCGAGGGGTGGCGGTGGGGCGGAGCGGTGGGGCGGGGCGGTGGCGGGGCCGTCCGGCCGAGCGGCCGTCTTACGCGGGGACGGACTCAGGCGTGGCCGGGGAGCAGCTGTGCATCGGCATCTCGGTCAGGCCGGGGAAGTAGACGTGCAGGCTGACCGCGCCGTCGAGGGTGTCGTTGACGACCTCGTGCGCGTAGCCGGGGGCGAAGACCCGCTGGGAGCCGGCGCCGAGGGTGAGCCGCCCGCGCGGGTTGCGCTCGGTGAGCTCGCCTTCGAGGACGGTCAGGACGCCGGAGGAGGGGCCGTGGTCGTGGTGGCCGCTGCCCTGGCCGGGTACCCAGCTGAGCAGCCAGACCTCGTAACCGGGGCCGGTGCGCAGCCGGTGGTACCAGCGGGTGGTGGCGTCGTACTGGACCAGGTGCTCCCAGGAGGCGCGGTCCTCGGCGATGGAGCGGGCGAGTCCGGCGAACTCGGCGACGGTGGCCGGGTGTTCCCGGGCGGGCTGGAGGAGGTGCTGGACGGCGAGGATGTCGCCGGCGATCTGGAGGTCGCTCTCGACGGTGATCGGTGCGACCGGTGCGATCGGGGTGCTGTTCATCGTGGGAAGTCCTCGACGGATGTCAGTGGTGCTGGCGGTTGCGGGGGTCGGCCGGAGCTCAGGGGAGCCGAAGCTCCGAAGGCATCAACAGCAGCAACAGCAGCAGCGAACCTGGGCAGCGCTCAGGAACCCACGAATGGGGGTCCGGGTGAGGGCTGCGGGTGCTGACATGCGAACAAGGAGAACGGGTGAGGGGTCGGACTGTCAACCCAATGTCGGGTTTACGGCAAAAGTTTCACCTCATCCGGTTACCGTGCGCGGAGAAAGGTTTGTGCAGTCCAGCCCGGGGGATGTGGCGCCCATGTCCCGTCCAAACCCGAATCCGCCATCTCGTGACCGGACTGTGATCTCCGCCGCTTCTTTGGCCGGATCGCAACCCCACCCCCGAGTGACGCGTGATTCGCAGGTGGAGGCGTGCATCGCAGGACACCTGTGGCATGTGTCACGATTTTTGGCGATATGAACACTTTCTGCATAGGCTTGGTTCCGCAGAGTGAATAAGGGGCCCAATAGCAGATCTCGGCTTGACTGCGCCGGAGCCACGCACTTGTAATTTCACTCGTGTCGTTACGTAGCGATCAGTAACGGCATCACCACGGGGACGCACAGACAGAGCGAGGGGCGCACATGACCGAGCTGTTTCAGGAACTGCTGGTCGAGGAGGCGGACGAGGAGCTCGGATGGCAGGAGCGCGCTCTGTGCGCCCAGACCGACCCCGAGTCCTTCTTTCCCGAGAAGGGCGGCTCCACCCGCGAGGCGAAGAAGGTCTGCCTCGCCTGCGAAGTCCGCTCCGAATGCCTTGAGTACGCCCTCGCCAACGACGAGCGATTCGGCATCTGGGGCGGTCTGTCCGAGCGCGAGCGCCGCAGGCTGAAAAAGGCAGCGGTCTGATACCGAACTGCCCGACCAGCAGGGCAAAACCGGCAAACGGCACCGCAGGCAGTACGACGGAGAACATCGCGAAGAGCACGGCACACGGTCCGCCTCCTGCACCTTCCCCGCAGGAGGCGGACCGCTGCTTTGCCAGCCGTTAGGGTGGGGCGCTGTCCAGCAGCCTCCGGGGGCACACCACCCCCGGAACTCCCCCGGACTGCGTCCGGGGGGACCCCCACCCCCGGTGACCCCGGTCCCGGGGGATCCCCAGGCCGGAGGGCCAGTAGCGCGATGTCCCTGCACAGCCAGTCGGCGGCCTCCCACCAGGCCCCCGCCACACCCGAGTTCCCCCGGCACGTCGTCACCGCGGTCCTCGTCGCCCACGACGGCGCCCGCTGGCTGCCCCGGACCCTCGCCGGCCTCCTCGGCCAGGAACGCCCCGCGCAGAACCACGTGGCCGCCGACACCGGCAGCGCCGACGATTCCGCGCGACTGCTCAACCAGGCCTTCGGCGACGACCGCGTCCTGCACCTCGCCCGCCGCACCGGCTTCGGCACCGCCGTCGACGAAGCGGCCCGCACCGCCGGCACCCTGACCCCCGAGGACCTCCCGTACCTCAAGCGCCCCAGCGGCTGGGACCCCGTCAGCCGCACCTGGCGCGACGACACGTACGACCTCCCGGAACTCCCGCACGGCGAACCCGTCCAGTGGCTGTGGCTCCTCCACGACGACAGCGCGCCCGAACCCGACGCCCTCACCGAACTGCTCCGCGTCGCCGACGAGAACCCCGACGCCGCCGTCATCGGACCCAAACTGCGCGGCTGGTACGACAAGAAGCAGCTCCTCGAAGCCGGCGTCACCATCGCCCGCAGCGGCCGCCGCTGGACCGGACTGGACCGCCGCGAACAGGACCAGGGCCAGCACGACCAGGTCCGCCCCGTCCTCTCCGTCTCCACCGCCGGCATGCTGATCCGCCGCGACGTCTACGACGCCCTCGGCGGCTTCGACAAGCGGCTGCCCCTCATGCGCGACGACGTCGACCTGTGCTGGCGCGCCCAGAGCGCCGGCCACACCGTCCTCGTCGCCCCCGACGCCGTCATGCGCCACGCGGAGGCCTCCGCCCGCGAACGCCGCACCGTCGACTGCGCCGGCCGCACCAGCGCCAGCCCGCACCGCGTCGACAAGGCCGGCGCCGTCTACACGATGCTCGCCAACAGCTCCGGCCGCGCCCTGCCGTACGTCCTGCTGCGCGTCCTGCTCGGCACCGTGCTGCGCACCCTCGCCTACCTCATCGGCAAGGCCCCCGGACAGGCCGTCGACGAGATCACCGGCCTCCTCGCCGTCCTGCTGCGCCCCGGCCGGATCCTCAGCGCCCGCCGGCGCCGGCGCCGCCCCGCCGTCCCCGCGGCCGAGCTGCGCCCGCTCTTCCCGCCGCCCGGCGCCTCCCTGCGGGCCAACGCCGAACAGCTCGCCGGATACTTCGGCGACGTCCGCGCCGCCGACACCGCCCCCGCCGGCCGGCACGGCGGCGGCAGCATCCTCAACGCACCCGGCGAGGACGGCGACTACCCGGTGGCCGAAGAGCGGTTCGCACGCCTCAAGCGGATCGCCCGCAACCCCGCCCCCGTCCTGTTCGGCCTGCTCCTGCTCGTCTCCCTCGCCGCCTGCCGCGCCCTCATCGGCGGCGGCTCCCTGATGGGCGGCGCCCTGCTCCCCGCCCCCGACAGCGGCCCCGACCTCTGGCGCGCCTACACCAGCGGCTGGCAGGCCGTCTCCACCGGCTCCACCGCCCAAGCACCGCCCTACCTGGCCGTCCTCGGCGCCTTCTCCACCCTCCTCTTCGGCTCCACCCACGCCGCACTGACCCTGCTGCTCGTCGGCTCCGTCCCGCTCGCCGGACTCACCGCGTACTTCGCCTCCCGGCCGCTCGTCGCATCCCGGCTGCTGCGCGCCTGGGCCGCCATCGCCTACGCCTTCCTGCCCGCCGTCACCGGAGCCCTCGCCGGGGGCCGCCTCGGCACCGCCGTCCTCGCCGTCCTGCTGCCGCTGATCGCCCGCTCCGCCGTCGCCGCCTCCGGCATCGCCGACAGCGACCGCAGCAGCTGGCGCGCCGTGTGGACGTACACCCTGCTGCTGACCCTGGCCACCGCCTTCACCCCCGTCGTCTGGCCGCTCGCCGCCCTCCTCGGGACCGCCGCGCTCGCCATGAACCGCGCCCGGTGGAAGACGTACGGGCCGCGGCTCCTCGCCACCCTCGCCGTCCCGCTCCTCGCGCTCGCCCCCTGGTCGCTGGGCCTGCTCACCCACCCCGGCCGCTTCCTGCGCGAGGCCGGACTGCCGTACGGAACCGGCTCCGCCTCCGCCCTGGACCTGCTCGGCACCAGCCCCGGCGGCCCCGGCGCCGCCGGCGGCCTGCTGCTCCTCGGCATCGTCCTCGCCGCGCTCGCCGCCCTGCTGCGCACCGACCGGCAGTTCGCCGTCCGCACCGCCTGGGCCACCGCCCTCGCAGCGCTGCTCCTCGCCGTGCTCCTCAACCGCGGCGGGTGGGCCGGACCGGCCACCCTCGTCTACGGGCTCGCCCTGCTCGCGGCCGCCGCGCTCGGCGCGGACGGGGCCAAGGAGCGTGTCGCCGCCCGCAGCTTCGGCTGGCGCCAGCCGCTGGCCGCGCTGATCGCCCTCGTCGCCGCGGCCGGACCGCTGATCGCCGCGGCCGCCTGGCTCGTGGCCGGCGCCGACGGCCCGCTCCAGCGCCGCGACCCGGTGCAGGTGCCGGCCTTCGTCGCCGACGCCGGCGGGGACGACAACCAGACCCGCACCCTGATCCTCGACCTGGACCGGCCCGGCACCGTCTCCTACAGCCTCGTCCGCGGCTCCGGCGGCCGCCTCGGCGACGCGGAGGCCGCCGCCCGCACCGGCAGCGACCCCCGCCTCGACAAGGTCGTCTCCAACCTGGTCGCCGGCTCCGGAGCCGACCAGTCCAGCCAGCTCAGCGCCTACGCCATCCGCTTCGTCATGTTCCGCCCCGGCGGACCCGAAGAGATCCGCCGCGTCCTCGACGCCACCCCCGGCCTCAGCCGCCGCCACCAGCAGGACGGCACGGCGCTGTGGGGCGTCGAACCCTGGCTGCCGCGCGCCGTCATCGTCTCCGGCAAGCAGGGCGAGGCCCCGATCCCGGTCGCCTCCGGCCCCGTCGAGGCCCACGGCAAGATCCCGGCCGGTGAGGCGGGCCGCGTCCTGCGCATCGCCGACCGCGCGGACGGCGGCTGGCAGGCCACCCTCGACGGCAAGCCCCTCAAGCCCAAGACCCTCGACGGCTGGGCGCAGGGCTTCGAACTGCCCGCCGACGGCGGCCGCCTCGACCTCGTCCACGAGGACTCCCTCCTGCGCACCGGCTGGCACTGGGCGCAGGGGCTCCTCGCCCTGGTGCTGCTGGTGATGGCCCTGCCCGGCCGCCGCGAGCGGCTCGACGACGACCTCCCCGAGGACGAGGCCGCCGCGGCACCCACGGGGGACCGGCCCGGTCCGGGCGAGCCCGGCGAGGGCCGCCGCGCCCGCCGCCTCCGCGCGGAGGCCGAGCCCGCCGCCGCCCCGGTGGAGGCCGCCGTGGCCGCCGACCCGTACGCGGAGATCCCGGCGCAGCCGGTCTACGGGGAGGACACGTACGCCTACCAGGCCTACCCGGACCAGAGCGGCTACGGCTACGAGCCGCAACCGCAGCAGCCGTACCAGCAGCCGTACCAGCAGCCCGGGGAGTACCAGCAGCCCGCGGAGTACGAGCAGTACCCGTACCCGCAGCAGCAGGCCGAGCAGCAGTACCCCTACCCGTACGAGCCGTACGACCCCCACACCAGCCACGACCCCCACGCGTACGACCCGCGTCCGGACGGGAGCCCCCAGCAGTGAAGCAGCGCGCACCCCTCACGCTGGCCGCCGTCACCGCGGCGCTGGCCGCCCTCACCGGCATCGCCGCCCTCACCGCCCCCGACGCCGGGGGCACCGCGCCCGCCGGCGGGGCGGCGGCCGGCGCCCGGATGCCGGTGGAACGGTCCCTGCTGGTCTGTCCGGCGCCCAGCTCCTCGGACATCGCGGAGACCGCGTACACGGCGTTCACCCCCGGCGCGGCCGGATCCGCCGAGGGCAAGGGCGCGGCCCGGCTGCTCGGCGCCACCAAGGACGCCAAGCCGGTGCTGGAGCCCAAGGAGGCCGGCAAGCCCTTCGGGGCCACCGCCTCCGGCGCCGACGCCCCCGCGCTCAACGGCAGCGCGGACGGGGTCCTCGCCCCCGGCTGGACCGCGCAGCTGACCACCAAGGTCTCCGTCGGCCGGGCCCGGGGCGTCCTCGGGGCGTCCTGCACGGCGCCCGGCACCGACTTCTGGTTCCCGGGCGTGAGCACCGTCAAGGGCCGCGAGGACTACCTCCACCTCACCAACCCCGACGACGCCGCGGCCGTCGTGGACATCAAGCTGTCCGGCCCGGACGGGGCGGCCAAGCCCGACGCGGGCACCAGCGAGAACATCCGGATCGACCCCAAGTCCAGCAAGTCGGTCCTGCTCTCCTCCCTGGTCCCCAACACCCCGCTCGCGGACGCCACCGCCCACGTGACGACCCGCGCGGGCCGGGTCGGCGCCTCGGTCCAGGTCACCGAGGAGGGCGTCGGCGCCGACTGGCTGCCGGCCGCCACGGACCCGGCGGGCTCGCTGGTCCTGCCGGGCATCCCGGCCGACGCGGTCTCCGTCCGGCTGGTGGCCTTCGTACCCGGCGACGAGGACGCGGACCTGAAGGTCCGCCTCGCCGCTCCGGGTGGGGCCATCACCCCGGCGGGCAACGAACAGCTGCACGTCAAGGCCGGTATGACGGCGAGCGTCGACCTCAAGGACGTGACCCGCGGCGAACCCGGCTCGCTGCTGCTGACCCCGGCCGACCCCAAGAAGGCGGCGCCGGTCGTCGCGGCGGTCCGGGTGGTCCGCGGCAGCGGCGCCAAGCAGGAGCTGGGCTTCGTCCAGGCCAGCGGGCCGGTGGGCGCGCGGGCGACCGCGGCCGACAACCGGCCCGAGGAGAACGCCACGGTCCTGTCGCTGACGGTGCCGGGCGACCAGGACGCGAAGGTCAAGGTGACGGCCTCACCGGGCACCGGCGGCGGCGAGGCGGCCTCCCAGGAGGTGACCGTCAAGGCGGGCACCACGCAGGTGGTGGCCGTGGCCCCGGCGGGCGGCAAGGGCTCCTACGCCCTCACCGTCGAGACCCTCTCGGGCGGCCCGGTCCACGCGGCCCGCACGCTGAACCTGCCGCACGAGGGCATCGCGATGTTCACCGTCCAGACCCTGTCCGACGACCGCTCCACGGTCTCGGTGCCCAGGGCCACCGAGGACCTCTCGGTCCTGACGCGGTAGTCCGGCCCGCCGCATCCGGCCGCCGCCGCGGCGGCCGGATGCGCTCAGTCCTGCCCGTACCGCGGATCCACGGTCTCCGGGGACAGCCCGAGCAGCTCCGCCACCTGCTCCACGACGATCTCGTGGACCAGCAGCGCCTTCTCGTCCCGCGTCTTGGTACGGATCTCCACCGGCCGCCGGAAGACCACGATCCGGGCCGGCCGGCCCTCGCGCGGCTCCTGGACGCCGCCCAGCGGCACCGCTTCGTCGTTCCAGCCGGCGTCCGGCCCGCCCGGCGGCCCCGGCACGTCACCGACCAGGAACTCCACCTCGGCCAGCTGCGGCCAGTGCCGCTCCAGCCGCTCCACGGAGTCCCGTACGAGGTCCCCGAACATCTCCGACCGGCTCGCCGACAGCGGCACCTGCGGCGGCGCCACCGGCCCGCGCATCCCGCGCCCGTGCCGGTCCCGCCGGCGCGGGCGGGGCTCGGCGGGGGCCCCGGCGGGCGGCTGGGCGGGACGGGGAGGCAGCGGGCTGTCGGTCACCCCCGCAGGGTAGCTCTCGGCACGACACGGGGGAGTGAGCGGCGGGAGAGTCGTCGCGGCCCGGTCAAGAGTGCGGTACCGTCCAACGTCGTGAGCCTTGTACGTCGTTGTTCGCGCACCGCGTGCGGCCGCCCTGCCGTCGCGACGCTGACGTACGTCTACGCCGATTCGACCGCAGTTCTCGGCCCGCTCGCCACCTACGCCGAGCCCCACTGCTACGACCTGTGCGCCGAGCACTCCGAGCGCCTGACCGCCCCGCGCGGCTGGGACGTCGTCCGCCTGTCCGACGGCTCCGGGCCGTCGCGCCCCAGCGGCGACGACCTCGAAGCCCTCGCCAACGCCGTCCGCGAAGCGGCCCGCCCGCCCGAGCGCGCGGCGAAGGCCGGCGGATCCGGCCCGGGGAGCCCGGTCACCGGCGAGACCCGCCGCGGACACCTGCGCGTTCTGAGATCGCCCGATTCCTGACGCCCCGATCATCTGAAGAGCGGGTCCCGGTTCAAGGTAGGTTGGCCGGACCGCACGGAACCTTCAGGAGGGCAGGCAGTGGCCGCAGATCTTTCGAACATCGTCAAGGCGTATGACGTACGCGGTGTCGTACCGGACGAGTGGGACGAGTCCTTGGCGGAGCTGTTCGGTGCCGCGTTCGTGGAGGTCACGGGTGCTTCGGCGATCGTGATCGGGCATGACATGCGGCCTTCTTCGCCGGGTCTGTCGGGGGCTTTCGCGCGGGGTGCGGCTGCTCGTGGTGTGGACGTGACGCTGATCGGGCTGTGCTCGACGGACCAGCTGTATTA
>NZ_JBVJFA010000066.1:0-19250 GCF_055588085.1 Streptomyces sp. NPDC046303 | reverse complement strand
AGCTTCACAGGTCCCTGAGCCGTCCGGATCTTGCGGATCTCGAAGTCCATCGCATCCCCTGAACTGGGGTGTTGCAACGACTCCTAGAACCCAAGTCACGGGGGCCCGGCCCTTAGTCGGCGGACGGCTACAGGCCCTGCCAGGCGGGCTTGTTCGCGTACGTGTGCCGGAAGTAGTCGGCCAGCTTCAGCTTCGACGCGGCCGCCTCGTCCACGACGACCGTCGCGTGCCGGTGCAGCTGCAGGGCGGAAGCGGGGACCAGTGCCGACAGCGGGCCCTCGACCGTCTGCGCGACGGCCTCGGCCTTGCCCTCGCCGGTGGCCAGCAGCACCAGGTGCCGGGCGTCGAGGATCGTGCCGATGCCCTGGGTGATGACGTGGTGCGGTACCTGGTCTATGTCGTCGTCGAAGAACCGCGCGTTGTCCACACGGGTCTGCTGCGTCAGCGTCTTGATCCGGGTGCGGGAGGCCAGCGAGGAGCACGGTTCGTTGAAGCCGATGTGCCCGTCCGTGCCGATGCCGAGCAGCTGGAGGTCCACACCGCCGGCCTCGGCGAGCGCGCGGTCGTAGGCCTCGCACGCGCCGACGATGTCCTCGGCCGAGCCGTCGGGGCCCATGAACGAGGCCTCGGACAGTCCGAGCGGCTCGACGACCTCGCGCAGCACGACCGCACGGTAGGACTCGGGGTGCCCCGCCGGCAGGCCCACGTACTCGTCGAGCTGGCAGATCCGCGCCCGGGAGGCGTCGACCTGACCGGCCTTGACCTTGGCCGCGAGGGCCTCGTAGATGGGCAGCGGGGTAGAGCCGGTCGCCACGCCGAGCAGGGCGTCGGGCTTGCGGCGGACCAGTGCGGCCATGGCCTCCGCGATGAGCTCGCCGCCTGCCTTGGCGTCCGGGACGATGACAACTTCCACGCGGGGCCTGCCGATCTGATGGGCTCCCCCAGGGCAGCGAGGGGGAGGGGTGGGCATGTTGTGGTATAGACCAATCTAGCAGAACCGGGCCCGCCGTACCCCGGTTCGCACCCCTTCCCATGGTGGTCCGAATCCCCGTCGGCGCATCCCGGCGGGGAGCGGCGCGTACGGCGGGATCGGGCGGCGGCCCGAGCCGTCAGGGCAGCTGTCGGCCGCAGCGTCGGTGGCGCAGGGGGAGGCTCCAGCAGTCGCGTAGACAAGGCGATGCGGGCGACGGGGGTGGGGCAGAGGAGCCGCAGGGGCTGGAAGGGGAGCGCGGTGCGGGTCTGGCGGCTTCGCCTGCGCAGATCCCGCCCGGAGTGCAGAAGTGTCCGCCGGGGATTTCCTCTGGGCCACGGTGCCCGACGGGACCCTCAGCCCGTCCGGCACCGTAGCCCGGAGTACTTACGGCCGAAGGTGTGCGGTTCCCGCGGCCGTTTTGGGAGGTGCCTGCGCGGTCAGGGCAGAGCGCGCGGCTTACCTCGATCCGTCCTCCTGTGCGGGGAGGGCGGAAGCTTAAGGCAATTGTGGACTAGACCATTCTGTTCTGTCCATCCAATGACGGCACCCGGAATGCCGTCACTTCCTCCAACAGTACGCGCCCGGGGCCCCTCCTGTGTACTCCCGAGTATTCCCGTGGGAAAGTCATGGGGCGTACCCGGGGTACGCTCGCCACGTGCCCTCCATGAACGACCTCGTACGCCAGCACACCGCTCTCGGTGAAACCGACCTGGAGTGGCTACACCTGCTGGTCTCGGAGTGGCAGCTGCTCTCCGACCTGTCCTTCGCCGACCTCGTGCTGTGGGTGCCCACCCTCGACGGCAGCCGGTACGTCTCGGTCGCGCAGATGCGCCCGAACACCGGCCCCACCTCGTACCAGGACGACATGGTCGGCCACCTGGTGCCGCGCGGCCGCCGCCCCCTGCTCGACGCGGCACTCGACGAGGGCCGGATCGTGCGCGAGGGGGACCCGGAGTGGCGCGAGGAGGTGCCGGTGCGGGTCGAGTCGATCCCCGTGCGCCGCGAGGGCCGGGTACTCGGAGTGATCGCCCGCAATACGAACCTGCTCACTGTGCGTACACCGAGCCGGCTGGAGCTCACCTACCTCCAGTCCGCCTCCGACCTGGCCCAGATGATCGCCGCGGGCTCCTTCCCGTACCCCGGCCAGCAGGTCGACATGGACGCCTCCCCGCGCGTCGGCGACGGCCTGATCCGGCTCGACGCCGACGGCGTGGTCACGTACGCCTCCCCGAACGCGCTCTCCGCCTACCACCGCCTCGGCCTCGCCGCGGACCTGGTCGGACAGCACCTCGGCAACACCACCGCCGAACTCGCCCCGTCCCGCGGGCCGGTGGACGAGGCCCTGGTCAAGCTCGCCAGCGGCTGGGCCCCGAGGGAGACCGAGGTGGAGGGCAACAGCGGGGTCATCCAGCTGCGCGCCATCCCGCTCAAGCCGAAGGGGACCCGGATCGGTTCCCTGGTGCTGTGCCGCGACGTCACCGAACTGCGCCGTCGCGAACGCGAACTGATCACCAAGGACGCGACCATCCGGGAGATCCACCACCGGGTGAAGAACAACCTCCAGACCGTGGCGGCCCTGTTGCGGCTCCAGTCCCGGCGGATGGATTCGCCGCAGGGCCGCGAGGCGCTCAACGAGGCGGTGCGCCGGGTCGGTTCGATCGCGATCGTGCATGAGACGCTGTCTCAGAACCTGGATGAGCGGGTCGAGTTCGACGAGATCGCCGACCGGGTGATCGCGATGGTCTCGGAGATCTCGCCGGGCAAGGTCGACTGCCGGCGCACCGGCCGGTTCGGGATCCTGGACGCGGAGGTGGCCACTCCGCTGTCGATGGTGCTGACCGAGATCCTGCAGAACGCCCTGGAGCACGCCTTCACCCAGGGGGAGCGGGGCACCGTGGAGGTGTCGGCCATGCGCAGCGGAACCGGTCGCGCCGACGGGCGGCTGCTGATCACCGTGCTCGACGACGGCAGCGGTCTGCCCGAGGGATTCGATCCCCAGCGGGCGGGCAATCTCGGGCTGCAGATCGTACGGACCCTGGTGGAGGGGGAGCTCGGCGGGACGTTCGACATGGTCCGGGCGGAGCCGCGCGGCACCAAGGTCGTCCTCGACATCCCGTCCAGCCCGCAGAAGTAGCGGAGGGGGCGACTCGTCACGCAGGGTGACGGGTCGCCCCCGGGACAGCACTGAGCCCCGGACCGAAGGGTGCCGGTCCGGGGCTCAAGAGCACGTTGCCAAGCGCTTATACGGGTACTACGCGCTGCGCGTCGAGGCTCGAAAGTCGTTGTCAGGCGCTGGCGTTGCGCGCCCGGTTGCGAGCGGCGCGGCGCTTCATCGCACGGCGCTCGTCCTCGCTGAGACCGCCCCACACGCCCGAGTCCTGACCGGACTCGAGCGCCCACTGCAGGCACTGCTCCATGACGGGGCAGCGGCGGCAGACGGCCTTGGCTTCCTCGATCTGCAGCAGCGCAGGACCGGTGTTGCCGATGGGGAAGAACAGCTCCGGGTCTTCCTCACGACAAACGGCGTTGTGACGCCAGTCCATGGCTGCTACCTCTCTTGTGTGACATGCACGTTGCTTGTGAATGTGAACGCTTTCACGAATCCCCCCGTGGGGGAAGGGCCGACACCCAGTTGCCTGGTGTGGTCCGAAGATTCGTGGAGGGGTTCTGGCGGTCTGTGTGGGTGCCGGTTCTGCGGGCTGTCCCGATCGCCATGTAGAGATTCGCAAACCTCGGACGGGGATACAACCCCTTCCGGAAAGTTTTTTTTGATTCGTCGGTGTCTACTAGGTCACAGCCCTAGTTCCTAGGGGTGGACCAGCGTGTAAACGTTCGAGTGAAAGGACTTTGGGCCCTTCCGCTCACACAATCACACGCAGTGCACGCCGTACGCCTGTGAACCGCACGCTGGTGCGCAGACCGAGGTGGTCTCCGTCCATCTGGAACGGAAGCGGAACCTTCGAATGCAAGGTGAAGTCGGTCAGATCGTGCAGAGACACCGCATGCTTGCCGTGCGGGCCTCGTTCAGGAGTCGAGGTCAGGAGCTGTGTCGCGTAGCGCGCGACCGCCGGAGTTGACAAACGGTTGAGAGCCAGTACGTCAAGCGCAGTATCGAACGACGCCTCCGGAGAGGCGTAAAGCGGGCGATTCCCCAGATACGTCCACGGCGACGTGTTGCAGACTATGGACAGCACCAGATCCGTCACCGGATCCGCCCCCGGACGCTCCAGGGTGACCGTGCCGTGCCGCCGGTTCGGCTCTTCCCAGAACTGGCGCATCAGCTGTCGTACGTACAGGGCGTGCGTCGAACGCTTGCCGCGCTCGCGCTGCTGCTCGACCCGCCCCACCACGCCCGCGTCGAAACCGAAGCCCGCACAGAAGGTGAACCAGCGGGCCGGGACCGACTCGTCCTCCGTGCCCGGGGTGCCGGCCGCCAGGCCCAGGCCCACGATCCGCTCGCGCTGTTCCCGCAGGGCGTCGAGCAGGGCGCCGGTCGCCTCGACCGCGTCGTTGGGCAGGCCGAGCGCGCGGGCGAAGACGTTGGTGGAGCCGCCGGGGACCACGGCCAGCCGGGGCAGCCGCTCCGGATCGGGCCCGTCGTGCAGCAGTCCGTTGACCACCTCGTTGACCGTGCCGTCGCCGCCCAGGGCCACGACGAGGTCCAGTCCCTCGTGCGCCGCCCGTCGTCCCAGGTCCCGGGCGTGCCCCCGGTACTCGGTGGTCACCGCCTCCAGCTTCATCTCGCTGGCCAGGGCGTGCGTCAGGACGTCGCGCGTGCGCGCACTGGTCGTCGTCGCTGCTGGGTTGGCCACGAGAAGTGCACGCATGAGCGCCAGACTACCCACCCCTTCCGAGGGCGACCCTACTGCCCGTCCCCTCCGGCGTCCGGGGCACGCGGCTACCCTGCTGGAGTGAGTAAGAAGCAGCCCGCGAAAGCCGCCGCCCCCGCCGCCACTCCCACCGGCACTCCCACCGGCACTCCCGCCGCCGAAGCCCCCGCCGCGCTGCCCGGCCGGCTGACCGCCGCCGCCGTGCTGACGGCCCTGGAGGGCCTGGCGCTGGCCGGCCTCGGCGTCTACATGCTGTTCGTGGGCATCGCCGGGGACCCCGACTCCGCGCAGCAGGCGGAGACGGGCGGCATCACCCTGCTCGCGCTCGCCGCGCTGCCGCTGGTCGCCGCCCGCGGTCTGCGCCTGGGCCGCCGCTGGAGCCGCGGCCCGGCCCTGATCACCCAGCTGATGGCGATGCCGGTGGCGTGGACGCTGTACACGACGGGCGGCGCCATGATCGCGGCCGGGGCGGCCCTGGCCGTGGCGGCGGTGGCGGTCGCCGCCCTGCTGGTGAATCCGACGGCGACCGAGGCCCTGGGTATCGGGCCCGGCGAGCAGGCCCGATAGTCCGTTCCGTTCCGTTCCGTCCCGGCCGCTTCCTGCTACTCCTCGACGAGGAGCTTCTCGCGCAGCTGGGCCAGGGTGCGGGCCAGCAGGCGGGAGACGTGCATCTGGGAGATGCCGACCTCCTGCGCGATCTGCGACTGGGTCATGTTCCCGAAGAACCGAAGCAGCAGGATCCGCTTCTCCCGCGGCGGCAGCCCCTCCAGCAGCGGCTTGAGGGACTCGCGGTACTCGACACCCTCCAGGGCCTCGTCCTCCGCGCCCAGGGTGTCCGCGACCGCCGGCGACTCGTCGTCGGTGTCCGGCACGTCCAGCGAGAGCGTGCTGTAGGCATTGGCCGATTCCAGCCCCTCCAGCACCTCCTCCTCGGAGATCCCCAGCCGTTCGGCCAGTTCGTGCACCGTGGGGGAGCGGCCGTGCTGCTGGGACAGTTCCGCCGTCGCCGTCGTCAGCGACAGCCGGAGTTCCTGCAGGCGCCGCGGCACCCGTACCGCCCAGCCCTTGTCGCGGAAGTGCCGCTTGATCTCACCGACCACCGTGGGCGTGGCGTACGTGGAGAACTCGACCCCGCGGTCCGGGTCGAACCGGTCCACCGACTTGATCAGGCCGATGGTCGCGACCTGGGTCAGGTCGTCGAGCGGCTCGCCGCGGTTGCGGAACCGCCGCGCCAGGTGCTCGACCAGCGGCAGGTGCATCCGTACGAGCCGGTTGCGCAGCTCGGCCTTCTCCGGCGAGCCGTCGGGCAGCGCCCGCAGCTCGATGAACAGGGCCCGGGCCCCGCTGCGGTCGCGCGGATCCGGCAGCGGCGCGGCCGTCTGGAACGCGGGCGCCTCCGGGGCCGCCGGCGCTTCCGGGATCAGCGGAGCCTCCGGGACCAGCGGCGCCCCGGAGGCCGTGGCAGCGGCCGCCGGTGGCTCTGCCGGCCGTGGTTCTTCGTGCTGGTTGTCGCTCATAGGGCCCGCCCGTCGCTCCGCCGAGTCCAAAAAGCCGTCTTCCGCATCCGTGTCAGCCGGGTGCGGCCGGGCGTGCTGCTGCTCCGGGATGCCGCCGTCGACCTCGTGCCGTACCCGGGGCCGATCCCCGCCCCGCACCGGGATCTCCCCGCCGCTCACGCCGGGCCTGGTCCCGCGCCGCGCTGTTTGTAGAGACTGATGCTCACCGTCCGGTCCTCCTCGACCGTCGACTCGACCTTGCCGGCCAGCGCCGACAGTACGGTCCAGGCGAACGTGTCGCGCTCCGGCGCACGGCCGTCCGTGGTCGGCGCCGAGACGGTCACCTCCAGCGAATCGTCCACCAGCCGGAAGACGCAGCTGAGGACGGAGCCGGGCACGGCCTGCTGGAGCAGGATCGCGCAGGCCTCGTCCACCGCAATGCGGAGGTCCTCGATCTCGTCGAGGGTGAAGTCCAAACGTGCTGCGAGACCGGCCGTGGCCGTTCGCAGCACCGACAGGTAGGCACCCGCAGCGGGCAGCCGGACTTCCACGAAGTCCTGGGTCCCGGGCTCGCCTGCGATCTGGGACACCCTCACCTCCAAGGTGGTACGAGCTCTGTTCGCCGGTGACGCTACCGCGATCCGGGCGATCGTGTCGCGGCACCCCTCGTGGCGCCCGCTCAGGGCACCCCTTCCCACGGCCAGTGACTGATGGTAAGCCCATGGGTACGCACAGTGGCTAGGGGTCTGCGGGCCCAAATCGGGGGAACCGGCGGAGGGTTGACCTACCCCGCCTCAGACGATCGAACCGTCGACAAAACACCAGCGCCAGATCTCGCCCGGCTCGAAGCTCCGCATCACCGGATGGCCGGTCTTTTCGTGGTGCGCCGTGGCGTGCCGGTAGGGGGAGGAGTCGCAGCAGCCCACCTCGCCGCACTCCAGGCACATCCGCAGCTGCACCGGGTGGCTGCCGAGTGCCAGACATTCGGCGCAGGTCCGGCCAGAGGGGACGGGCTCGGGGCGCGGCAGTTCGGCAACGTGGGTGCACTCGCTCATGATGGCCAGCGTACGGCCAGTGTGCTGGTGCGCGATGGCTCCTACGACACGGATGGGATCTTCGATGGAGGTCTTGCCGCTGGTGGCCCTGGTTGCGGGCAGTGCGGCCGTCGCGGGCGCGGCCCGCCGGACACCGGTGCCCGCGCCGCTGCTGCTGGTCGCCGCCGGACTGGTCGCGGCGTACCTGCCGGGGGTGCCCCCGTACACCCTGGACCCGCACATCGTGCTGCCGCTGCTGCTCCCGCCGCTGCTCCACACGGCCGCGGTGGACAGCTCGTACCTGGACCTGCGGGCGAACATCCGGCCCATCGCGATGCTGTCGGTCGGCTACGTGCTGTTCGCGACGATCGCGGTCGGGTACGCCGCCTACCTGGTGGTGCCGGGGCTGTCGCTGCCCGTCGCGCTGGTGCTGGGCGCGGTCGTCGCACCGCCGGACGCGGTCGCCGCCACCGCGATCGCCCGCAAGCTCGGGCTGCCGCACCGGATCACCACGATCCTGCAGGGCGAGTCCCTGGTGAACGACGCCACGGCCATCACCGCGTACAAAGTGGCCCTGGCGGCCGCGGTCGGGGTGAGCGCCGGCTGGGCGGGCGGGATCGCGGAGTTCCTGCTGGCCTCGGTGGGCGGTATCGGCGTGGGCCTGCTGCTGATGGTGCCGATCCACCAGCTGCGCAAGCGGCTGAAGGAGCCGCTGCTCCAGAACACCCTCTCGCTGCTGATCCCCTTCGTGGCGTACGCGGCTGCCGAACGCGTGCACGCCTCCGGGGTGCTGGCGGTGGTCGTGGTCGCGCTGTACCTGGGGCACCGCAACTGGCAGGTCGACTTCGCCACCCGGCTCCAGGAGGAGGCGGTGTGGAAGATGGTCGCCTTCGTGCTGGAGTCGGTGGTCTTCGCGCTGATCGGACTCCAGCTGCCGGTGGTGCTGACGGGGCTGGGGGAGTACGAGGGCGCGGCCGCGGCCTGGTACGCGATCACGGTGTTCCTCGCGGTGGTGGTGACCCGCTTCCTGTGGGTGTTCCCGGCGACCTTCATGCCGCGCTGGATGTCGCAGCGCATCCGGACTCGGGAGCCGGACACCGACTGGAAGGCGCCGGTGATCGTGGGGTGGGCCGGGATGCGGGGGGTGGTCTCGCTGGCGATCGCCTTCTCCGTGCCGATGTCGGTGCCGCACCGCAACCTGATCCTCTTCCTCACGTTCACGACGGTCATCGGCACGCTCGTCATCCAGGGGGTCACCCTGCCGACGCTGATCCGGATGCTGCGGCTGCCGCCGCGGGACCTCCAGGCCGAGACGCTGGCGGAGGCCCAGGCGCAGAGCGAGGCCTCGCGGGCGGCGGACGAGCGGCTGGCGGAGCTGCTGGGATCGCCCGCGAACCAGCTGCCGCCGCCGCTGGCGGACCGGCTGCGCACGGTGCTGGAGCGGCGGCGCAACGCGGTGTGGGAGCGGCTGGGCGAGGTCAACCCGGTGACGGGGGAGTCGGCGGACGAGGTCTACCGGCGCCTGGCGCGGGAGATGATCGAGGCGGAGCGGGAGGTCTTCGTGTCCCTGCGCGACCGCCGCCGCATCGACGACGAGATGCTGCGCGGGCTGCTGCGCCGCCTGGACCTGGAGGAGGCGGCGGCCTACCGCGAGGAGACCTGACCCGTCCCGGGTCCCCCGCACGGGGGAGCGGGATCGGCCCGCGGGCGGACGCCGGCGGGCGGGGACGGGCGCGAGCCTCGTTCCATGACGCCGCACTCTTCTGCCGCTGCCGGATTCTGGGCCGCCGGTACGGGCCTTCTCGCGCTCGGGGCCGGCCTGCTGGGGGCGGGCCCGCCGGTGCTCGCGTGGGGGCTGGCCGGCGCGGCCGCCTTGGCCGGGGCGGGGCTCGCCGCCCGATGGCGGGCGCCGCTGTGGGTGGCCTGCGGGGTGTCGGCCGCCGCGGGATTCAGCCTGCTGATGGACGTGGTCGGACTGCTGTTCGCCCAGGGGGTCGACGATCCCGCGGCGGCGGTGCTGCACGGGCTCGGCCTGCTGGGGGCGGTGGTCCTGGCGGGGGCCGCACGGCCCCCGGGGGCCGGGCCCGTGGTGGCGCCGGCGCCCGCGGCGGCGCCCCGGCGGGTGCGTCTCGCCGCGTACGCCGGGGCGCTGTCGTTCGTGCCGTACGCGGTGATGAAGGTGACGTGGGCTGTGGGCGGCACCTTCGCGGGGGTCGGCGGCGCCGGGATGCTGGCCGCGTACGAGCGCAACGGGGCCTCCGGGCTCTGGCTCACCCTGGCGCGTTGGGGGCTGGACGGCACGGTGCTGCTGGCCGCGCTCGGGGTCTTCCTGCTCTTCGGCCTGGTCAGGCCCTGGGGGCAGGTCTTCCCGCGGTGGACGCCCGTGCTGCGCGGGCGTCCGGTGCCGCGCTGGCTGCCGCTCGCGCCCGCCCTGATCGGGGTGGGCACGCTGGTGCCGTACGGGCTGTTCGGCATCGGCTATCTGGTGCTGGCCGCGGGCGGGGTGGTGAGCGTCAGGGCGGGAGACTTCCCCTCGCCGGCGGACGCGGTGCTGGTCGGGTGGATCGGTTTCACGGCCTTCGCCGGATACGGGCTGGCCCTGCTGGTGGCGACGCGTTCCTACTGGCTGCGGACGCGGCCGGTCACGGCCGGCCCGTGATGACCGCGGCCAGGGTGGTGCCGCGGGGGAAGGCGCCGGAGCCGGTGAGTTCGGTCAGGGCCCACAGCAGCTTGGCGACGTAGATCCGCTCGACCGGGAGGCCGTGCCGGGACTCGAAGTCGGCGGCGAAGGCGTCCAGCGCGGCCGGGACGCGGGCGTAGCCGCCGTGGTGGAACTCCTCGGCCAGGGTCCAGTCCCCGGCCGGACCGCCGAAGGCGGCCTGCTGGAGGGAACGTATCTCCGCCGCCAGGAAGCCGCCCGCCAGGACCGGTACGCCCAGCGCCCGCTGGCCGGGGCCGAGTCCGGCCGCCAGCCCGGCCAGGGTGCCGCCGGTCCCGCAGGCCACCGCCACCACATCGGCGGCGCCGCGCAGTTCGCGGCCGAGCTCGGCGCAGCCGGTCAGCGCCGGCGCGTTGCTGCCGCCCTCGGGGACCACGTACGCCCCGCCCGCGCCGGCCCCCGCCAGCAGCCGGGCCAGCACCTCGGGCTCGGCCTTGCGGCGGTACTCCGACCGGGCCACGAAGTGGAGCCGCATCCCGTCGGCGGCGCACCGCGCGAGCGAATCGTTGAGCGGCCGCCGGGCCAGCTCCTCACCGCGCACCATGCCGACGGTGCCCAGCCCGAGCAGCCGCCCGGCCGCCGCGGTGGCCCGCAGGTGGTTCGAGTACGCCCCGCCGAAGGTGACCAGGCCTCGGTGTCCGCCCTCCACGGCGGCCCGAAGATTGGGCGCGAGCTTGCGCCACTTGTTCCCCGGCAACTCCGGATGCACGAGGTCGTCCCGCTTCAGCAGCAGCCGCACCCCGTGCCGCTCGAACCTGTCGTCACGGATCTCTTGCAACGGGGACGGCGGGCGGGGCTGCAAGAGCACGTCAACGTTCACGGGGCGGTTCACCCGTCCATTGTGGAACGCTCCTAGCCGTGCACGGGCAGCGCGGGTCGTCAGTCCGGAATTGGTCGCCGTGTACGACCAGCGAGCAGACCTTCCCGTATCCGTGTTCGTGGATCTCCTCGCGGCAGCGCGCGAGCGCATCGACATGCTGGTCTACGCGGCGGTGTTCCTGCACGAGGCGTATCCCCGGCTGAGTGATCTCCTGCGGGAGCGTGTTGCCGACGGGTGCGCGGTACGCGTCGCAGTCGGTGACGCGGACAGCTTCGATGCCGTGTGGGAGACAGCGCGCCCTGTGGAGGCATGACCGGATGGCCCGGACCGAGTACTACGACGATCAACAGTTCAACGTCTGCTTCACGGCCCGCGTCACGGGCGGAGAACTGTCCCTCTCCGACGAGAGCACGGAACTGAGGTTCGTGGCGCCGGCCGATCTCGACGCACTGCCCATGCACCACACCCAACGCCTGCGCCTCCGACACTTCTTGGAGCGCCGTCCCGCGCCATGCCTCGGCTAACCGTGCACAGACAGCCACGCGGAAGAGCTGTGGGAGCGGGGGGTTCCAGTCCGGCGCTCCTGAGCCCTGCGTGGGCGCGAGCGCCGGTTCACCGGTCTCGGTCGAGGACGTGCCTATGTCAGGCGGTCCGCGATGCGGCTGCGCAGGGAGTCCATCGTGAAGCCCTTGGGGTCGATCTTGCCCGGGCGCCATTCCAGGTGGCCGATCACCGAGCGGGCGGTCCAGCCGTGGACGCGGCACAGGGCCGCCGACGCGCGGGTGATCGCGTCGAGCTGGACCGCCGGCCAGGGGTCCTCGCCGTCACCGAGGTTCTCGCACTCGAAGCCGTAGAAGTGGCGGTTGCCGTCGGTGTTCGCGTGGCGGTCCGGCGGCAGCCGCCTCTCGGCGATCACCGCCGCCAGGACGTCGGAGTCCCCGGCGCCCGCGTGGTTGGCGCGGCCGTAGCCCAGGTGGACCCGGCCGTCCTTGGTGATCACGCCGTGGCAGAGCGGGCCGGGGAGGTCCGAGTCCCCGTGGCGGCAGAAGGAGACGGTGTTCGCCGTACCGTTCGAGACGGTGTGGTGGATCATCACGCCGTGTACGGGGCCCCAGGGGCCCTTGTGGTTGCGGTTGTGGGTGCGCCAGGCGCCCACCTCGACGACGGTCAGACCCTCGTCGCGCAGCGCGTCGATGAACCGGTTCGCGGACATGGGTGCGGCCATGACCCCCTCCTTCCGTGGACACCCTGCGTGTCCACGTCGCTACGCTCCGGTGTAGTGGAGGAGGGGCTTCCGCGCCAGTGTTCTCGTACGGCGAGCGATGGGATCCGGACAAGGCCGGGTCGGGCCTCAGGCCGAGGCGAGCCAGAGGTCCGTGCCGAACACCTCGTAGTGGATGTCGGCGGCCGCCACGCCCTTGGCCGGCAGCTGCTCGCGGACGGACCGCGTGAAGGGCAGCGGTCCGCAGAGATAGGCCACCGTGCCGGGCGCGACCGGGACGGCGGCCAGGTCGAGGAGTCCCGTGCCGTCGCCCGGCTCGGCCGACACCTCGTACCAGAACCGGGCCGACGCGTCGGCCAGGTGTTCCAGCATCGAGAGCACGGCGGGAGACCTCGCCGTCCGGGCCCGGAACGTGGCGCAGTCCGCGGTCTCCTCGACCCGGCCGGTCACGGTCCACTCGCGCCACACGTCCCCGGCGACCCCGGGGGTGACGGCCTCGCCGAGGATCTCCGCGATCGCCTCGAAGAGGTACCGGTGGAGCTCCGTGATCTCGCCGATCGCCGCGCCCACGGCGGGCAGGGTGGCTCGTACGGTCGCGGTCGACTTCTCGGACAGCATCGGGGCTCCTCGCGGGTCCGCCGGTGCGGACTTCTGTTCGAGCTGCTTCTCGGCGTCAGCCCAGGCAGGCCGGACGCCGGTGCGAACCGGCCATTCGGCCCGGGACGTCAGGGCCTTTCGGCCCCGCCGCCGCGGCCCCGCCGGGCCTCGACCGGACCGAGGTGCTCGCCGTCACCTCGCGCGTGCGTCCGCCGTACCAAGAAGATCGCCTTCGTGGCTGAAACCAGTGGGACCAGAGGGGCGCGTGGGGAAGGCGTGACCCAAAAGGGTGCCCCGCACGCGGACCGAGTAGTCCCACCCTTTTGTGTAATGGCCCCGTCACGTTCCGCGCTGGAAGGCTGTGTATCGCAGATTCATGGAGTGATCGAAAGGGAAATACATGTCGGTCCAGGCAGGTTCCGAAACCGAGGCCCAGGCTCCGCAGCGCAGTCTCGGGACATCGGCCGCACGGAACTTGGCAACCACGACCAAGTCCGCGCCCCAGATGCAGGAGATCACCTCCCGGTGGCTGCTGAAGATGCTGCCGTGGGTCTCCGTGCAGGGCGGCACGTACCGCGTCAACCGACGGCTGAGCTACTCGGTCGGCGACGGGCGCGTCGAGTTCATCAAGACCGGAACCCAGGTCCAGGTGATCCCGGCCGAGCTCGGTGAGCTCCCGCTGCTGCGGTCGTACGAGGACCTCGAGGTCCTCGGCGAACTCGCCCAGCGCTGCCGTCAGGTCGACTTCGAAGCCGGAGAGGAGCTCACCTCCTTCGGCAGCGCCTCCGACCGCGTCTTCCTCCTCGCCCACGGCCGCATCGACCACGTCGGCCCCGGCCCCTACGGGGACGACGCCGTCCTCCAGACCGTCGCCGACGGCGCGTACTTCGGCGAGGACTCCCTCCTCGACGGGGAGGCGATCTGGGAGTACACCGCCCGCGCCGCCACCTCCGGCACCGCGCTCGTCCTGTCCCGGCAGGACTTCCTGCTGCTCGCCGACCGCGTCGACTCGCTGCGCGAGCACGTGGAGCGCGTACGGACCCAGCCCGCGCAGCGCACCAACAAGTACGGCGAGGCGGCCATCGACCTCTCCGCCGGCCACCAGGGCGAGGCCGTGCTCCCCGGCACCTTCGTGGACTACGACGCCCGCCCGCGCGAGTACGAACTCTCCATTGCACAAACGGTCCTGCGGGTGCACACGCGCGTCGCCGACCTCTACAACCAGCCGATGAACCAGACCGAGCAGCAGTTGCGGCTCACGGTCGAGGCGCTGCGCGAGCGCCAGGAGCACGAGATGCTCAACAACCACGACTTCGGCCTGCTCCACAACGCCGACTACGACCAGCGCATCCAGCCGCACGACGGCGCGCCCAGCCCCGACGACATGGACCAGCTGCTCAGCATGCGGCGCGGCTCCAAGCTGTTCCTCGCGCACCCCAAGGCCATCGCCGCCTTCGGCCGCGAGTGCAACAAGCGCGGCCTCTACCCGGAATCGGTGGAGATCGGCGGCAACCGGGTGCCCGCCTGGCGCGGGGTGCCGATCTTCCCGAGCAACAAGATCCCGATCAGCGACGCCCGGACCACGTCCATCCTGTGCATGCGTACCGGCGAGGACGAGCAGGGCGTGATCGGCCTGCACCAGCCGGGCATCCCGGACGAGATCGAGCCGAGCCTGTCGGTCCGCTTCATGGGAATCAGCGAGCAGGCGATCATCTCGTACCTGGTCACCGCGTACTTCTCCGCCGCGGTGCTGGTGCCCGACGCGCTCGGCGTACTCGAGAACGTCGAGATCGGCCGCTGGCGCTGAGGCGGCCGGCCGAAGAGCGACGGAGACACGGACACGCCATGGCGACCACCGAGGCGATCACGACCGGCGAGGGCCAGGAGGCTGCGGCTCTGCTGGAACGGACAAGAGAAACGGTCAACCCGGAACTGCGCCGGACGGTCGAGAGCCTGCCCGGTTCGATGCGGCGCGTCGCGATGTACCACTTCGGCTGGGAGCACGCGGACGGCACACCGGCCGCGGGCAACGCCGGGAAGGCCATCCGCCCCGCCCTCGTCCTGGCCGCGGCCCAGGCCCTGCACGGGCCGGGCGGCGGGCAGGCGGAGGACGCCGTCCGGGCCGCCGCGGCCGTGGAGCTGGCACACAACTTCACGCTGCTGCACGACGACGTCATCGACCAGGACGCCCGGCGGCGCGGCCGGGCCACGGCCTGGACCGTCTTCGGGATACCGGACGCGATCATCACGGGCGACGCCATGATGGCGCTCGCACTGCGCCTGCTCGCGGAGGATCCCCACCCGGCGTCGGCGGCGGCCTCGGCACGGCTCGCGACCTGCGTCATCGAGCTGTGCGCCGGCCAGCAGGCGGACTGCGCCTTCGAGCAGCGCGCGTACGTCTCGCTCGACGAGTGCCTGACCATGGCCACGGCCAAGACCGGGGCCCTGCTGGGCTGCGCCTGCGCCCTGGGCGCGCTGTACGCGGGCGCCGGACCGGACGAGGTCGACGCGATGGACGCCTTCGGGCGGGAGGCCGGGCTGGCCTTCCAGCTGATCGACGACCTGATCGGCATCTGGGGGGATCCGGGACACACCGGCAAGCCCGCCGGCGCCGATCTGCTCGCCCGCAAGAAGTCCCTCCCGGTCGTGGCCGCCCTCACCTCGGGCACCGCGGCGGGGGAGGAGCTGGCGGCCCTGTACGCGGGCCCCATGACCGGGGACGACGTGCACCGGGCGGCCGACGCGGTGGACCGGGCCGGCGGGCGCGACTGGGCGCAGGCCCATGCCGCGGACCGGATGGGCCGGGCCGTCCAGCAGCTGGCCCGCGCCGTACCGGATCTCGGGGCGGCGGGCGGACTGCTGGCGCTCGCGGAGTTCGTGACGCGCCGTACGAGGTGAGGGCGGGGCGAGGTGTCCGAGGCCGTCCGCCGGTCCGGTGCCGAGGGGTGCCGGAACCGGGCTGTCCGCGGAGGAGGCCCAACTCTAGGATCGCTCAAGGTTGTTGATGATTGAGCGAAGGGTGTGGCCCATGGGGCTGGACATACGTCAGGCGGATCAGTCGGACCGGGACGCGGTGGCGCGGCTGCTCGACGAGGCCTTCCGCACCGACCCGGTGAGCAGCTGGGTCTTCCCGGACCCGGAGCACCGGGCCGCGGTGCACGGCAAGTTCCTCGGGGTCTTCGTGGACGTGGCGCTGGCCGAGGGCCGGATCGACTACGCGGTGGACGGTTCCGCGGCCGCGCTGTGGCTGCGGATACCGGCCGGTGATCCCCGGGCGGAGGCCGTCGAGGACGAGGTCCCGGCGAAGATGCGGGCCGCGGCCGACCCCGACAACGAGCGGTGCGAGCTGGTCGGCCGGCTCACGGGCGCGGTGCACCCCGTGGCGGAGGAGCACGAGTACCTCCTGATGATCGCCGTCGCCCCGGACCGGCAGGGGGAGGGGCTGGGCACCGAGCTGATGCGGCCCGTGCTGGAGCGCTGCGACCGCGAGGGCCTGCCGGCGTACCTGGAGGCGAGCAGCGAGCGCAGCAAGGGGCTGTACGAGCGGCTCGGGTGGGAGTTCACGGGGGAGGCGGTGCGGCTCCCGGACGGCCCGCTGATGTGGCCGATGTGGCGCAAACCCCGCGGGTAGCCGGGGTAGCCGCGGGACGGCGGCGGGCGGGGATCCCTCGGGAGTGAGCGTTTGCGTAACCACTACAGCTGAAGTACTTTGTTTGACGTGCCCCGGTGTGGTGGCACGGTCGAACGGAAGAGAATCGCTTGCGCAAGCTGACGTACTTCGTCGCCACCTCGATCGACGGCTTCATCGCCGACCCGGACGGAGACGGCGACTACTTGAACCGCTTTCTGGACGCCGAGTACACCGGCTCCGTGTTCGGGGAGTTCCCGGAGACCGTGCCCGCCCACCTCCGGGCGGCGTTCGGTGTCGAGGACGCGGTCGGGAAGCACTTCGACGCGGTCCTGATGGGGCGCGGCACGTACGACCAGGGGCTGCCGCTGGGAATCACCAGCCCGTACCCCCATCTGGACCAGTACGTCGCCTCCCGCACGCTGGGCGCCTCCCCCGACCCGGCCGTCGAGATCATCTCGGGCGACGTGACGGCGCACGTGCGGCGGCTGAAAGAGCGGCCCGGCCTCGGGATCTGGCTCTGCGGCGGCGCCGACCTGGCCGGACAGCTCGTCGAGGAGATCGACGAGTTCATCGTCAAGACGTACCCCGTGTTCGCCGGATCCGGCGTCCCCATGGCGCGCGCCGGCTTCGCCGTCCGCGAGCTGGAGCTGACCGGCCTCCAGCAGTACGGCGCAGGACAGGTCGTGAGCACGTACGCACGCAAGCGGTGATCCGCCGGAACGCGCGAAACCGGCCTACCGTGGAGGTATGGCCGGTGAAGAGCAGCAGGCGCAGCAGGAGACGGTCGCCCCGCAAGCCGGGCACGCGCAGCACACGTGCCCGGCCTGCGGGAACCCCGTCGAGACGGTGATCCGACGGCGCAAGTCCCTCGGGGTCTTCGTTCCGGAGTGGGTGGCGGGTCCTTGCCGCAACCCGCAATGCCCGCGGTACGCGGCTCCGGAAGGAACCGGGGCCTAGACGCGCCCCAGCCCCCGTCCTAGCCCTTCGACCCCAGGCCGGAGGCGACGAGGCCGTTGGCCCACAGCTGGTTGACGCGCGCCCGCTCGGTGGAGTTCGGCGTGGCGTTGGTGCACGAGGTGCCCGGACCGCCGCCCGACATCAGCTCGCTGCACGGGCCCGAGTAGTGGTCCGGAAGACCCAGTACGTGGCCGGTCTCGTGCGAGGTCACCCGGGTGGAGTTGTAGATCTGGTTCTGCCGGTAGTCGAGGAAGATGTAGCCCCGGCCGTGGCCGTCCGTGCTCGCGTACGAACCGCGCGAATCGTTGCCCTCGCGGTACGAGAAGTTGCCGCCGGAGGAGACCTCCTGCAGTTTGACGTTGGTCACCGAGCTGTTCCAGATCTGCGTGGAGCGGGCTATCTGGGTGCGGAAGCTCGGCGCGTTGCGGGTGTTGTAGGTGACGGTCACGGCCAGGGCGCCCGGGTTCGCGGCGCGTTGCTCGGCGACCGAACGCTGCACGGCCTCGAAGAAGGCCCTGTTGGCGGCCTGGTTCTCCTGCGAGTGCTCGTACGCGGCGTACGTCGCGGTGGTGCCGGTGCTGCCGGCGGTGGCGGCGCTGGCGGTGGGGACGATGCCGCCGAGGGTGGCGGCGAGGCCGAGGCCGATCGTGGCGGCCAGAACGGCCTTACGGGAGTGGCGCATGTGGGGGAGCTCCTACTCGTCCGGTGCGGTGGGGGGTGGTCGTTCGAACCGGAGTCTGAGGGAGCGGAAGTGCCCGGCGGATGATGTCACTCCCCGATAGCGCGGGCCTATCGGGAAGATTTCGACAGATCAACTGGTGTGAGAATGGCGGGATTAGGGGGGCTATAGGCGGCTGGTGCGGTCCACCGGCCGCGGCCTACCCTCGGGTCATGGAGCTTGAGGTCAGGCACCTGCGCGCCTTGTGCGCCATCGCCGACGCCGGGAGTCTGCACAAGGCCGCCCGGCAGCTCGGCGTGAGCCAGCCCTCCCTGACGACCCAGCTGCGCCGCATCGAACGGGCCCTGGACGGCGAGCTGTTCCTCCGCGACCGGACCGGCTGCCGGCCCACCCCCTTCGGGCGTACGGTACTGGGCCGGGCCCGTCCGCTGCTGGCCGAGATGGCCGCCCTGGTGGCCGAGGCCCGGGCGCTGGCCCACGGGTCGCGGCTGCGGATCGGCTCCACGGCCAGCCGCGCGCTGCCGGGCTGGCTCCGGCGGATCCACCGGCGGCTGCCGGACACCGAGACCTCGCTGGTGGTGGACGTGTCCGCCAACGCCCTGCTGCGGATGGTGGCTTCGGACCGGCTGGACGTGGCGTTCGTGCACGAAGTGGAGGGCAGTCCACTGCGGGTGCCGGCCGGGCTGCAGTTGCACGTGCTGATCGAGCGCGAGCCGCAGTTCGTGTCGATGTCACGCGAGCATCCGGCCGCCGCGCAGGCGGTGGTGTCCTTACAGGACCTGGCCGACGACCGCTGGATGGTGGACCCGTCGGTCGACGGCGAATGGGACGGCCTGCGGCGGGTGTTCGCCGGGGCCGGACTGGACCCGCCGGTGCTGCACGCCGACTACCACACCGCGAGCTCGCTGATCGTCTCCGGCGAGGCGGTGGCCCCCTGCCAGCCGACCTCCGGGCCGCGCGAGGACATGGCGATCCGGCCGCTGTCCGGCGACCCCCTCGCCGTACGGCTGCTCCTGGCGACCCGGCCCGGCGCCCACGCCGAGCTCTACGAGGACCTGCGCGCCGCGTACCGCGAGGTGGCCCTGCGAACGCCCCCGTACCGCGCGTGGCTCCACCGCCACGCGAGCCCGCTGCTGGAGCCGGCCGAGGCGAGCGGTGTGATCGACGCGGCCGACGCGATCGAGGCGGCCGAGGCGGCCTAGACGAGTAAGTCCGAAGTCTCGGGCGCATGAAGCGAGGGTCTCGTTGATCTGTTTGTGACGACAGATCTCGAAACCCTCGCTACAGCACTG
>NZ_JBVJFA010000065.1:0-19620 GCF_055588085.1 Streptomyces sp. NPDC046303 | reverse complement strand
CCCCCCCCTCCCTCCCCCCCCCTCCCCCCCCCCCCCCCCCCCCCCCCCCCCCCCCCCCCCCCCCCCCCCCCCCCCCCCCCCCCCCCCCCCCCCGGGCCCGGACGGAAGCCCCGACTCGGCCTGCCCAAGTGATCAACGGCGGACAGTTCGGCGGCGTCAACCACGGCATCGCGGGCGGCACCTTCCACGGCGACATCCGGCTGGGCGGCGGTGACCGCCGATGAGCACGCCGGTGGCGGACTCCTCCGCTCCGGCCGAGGTGCCGGATCCGGCGCAGTCCCCGGCCGAGCCGGCCGCCGCCGCGGCTCCCGAGGAGGCCCCGCCGCAGAGCGCGTACGACGCCCGCCGGGACCTGCTGCGCGGCATCCCCGACGCCATGCGGGGCGGCGTCGGCGGCGGGCTCTTCGGCGGCGTCAACCACGGCATCAGCGGTGGCGTCTTCCACGGCGGCATCACCGTCAACAACGTGTCGCTCGGCGGCGCCTCACACGCCTCGGGCGAAGTCCCCCGAGCCACCCTCACCGGCCTCGACCAGGCGTTCACCGAAGAAGGCAGCAACTTCCGGGACCTGCTGGACCAGCTCCGCAAGGAGCGGGTCCTGGTCCTCACCGGACCCCGCTTCACCGGCCGGCGC
The DNA here is from genome assembly GCF_055588085.1 of Streptomyces sp. NPDC046303. Taxonomy (NCBI): domain Bacteria; kingdom Bacillati; phylum Actinomycetota; class Actinomycetes; order Kitasatosporales; family Streptomycetaceae; genus Streptomyces; species Streptomyces sp. NPDC046303. The sequence continues at coordinate 18,986 of NZ_JBVJFA010000065.1, read as the reverse complement.
ACCGCCGCGCTCATGCTGCTGGAACGCCTGCGCACCGGTTCGGTGCACGCACTGGACCGGAGCACGGCGCCCGAGGAACTGGCCGAACGGCTCGGCAGCGAGCAGGCACGCGGATACGTGCTGTGCGACCCGATCACCGCCCGGAACCAGCCGCTGCGCGACACCCATCTGCTGGCCGCCCGGGACAAGCTCGGCGAGCACAGCTACCTGGTGATCACCGCTGGTCCGCACACCCGTCTGGAGGGTGTCGCGGGCCACCCGTGGCAGCCGCCCGGCGCCGCGGCCGTGCTGCGCTCCTCTCTGCGGGCCGCGGTGGGTGAGGGCGACGAGCTGCGGCGGCTGATGGCCCTGCCGGCCGTCACCGACTTCCTCGACCACCACCCACAGCTCCGCGAGGCCGCGCGGTTCGCCGACGTACTGGGACGCCACTGCCTCCTCGGCGGCGACGCGTCGGAGATCGAGGCCTTCTCGCAGGGCGCCCTGGAACAGCAGGTCCAGGAGTGGTTCGAGGACGAGGACGGGATCCTGCACCTGCGGGAGAAGGCCTTCCTCGTCGCCCTCGCCGCCTTCCACAAAGGCCCGTACGCCCTCACCGCCGAACTCAGCGACCTCCTCTTCGGCCTCCTCCAGCGCACCGAGGACCCGGCCCGGCCCGCGGCCGTCCCCGTCTTCGGCACCAATCCCGCCAAGCGCCTCCAGCTGGCCCGCGCCGTCCGCTACCCGAAGGAGGAGCAGACCGAGTGGGGTCCGGTCACCCAGTCGATGGCCGCTTTCCGGGACGACCGTCTCGCGGCGGTCCTGCTCCGCGAGGTGTGGACCGGACACCCGTCCGCCCGCCCCGCCCTGGTCGGCTGGCTGCGGCTGCTCGCCGCCGACGGGCGGTCCTTCGTCCGCACCCGGGCCGCGTCCACCGTCGCCGTCCTCGCCCTGCACGACCTGCCCTCCGCCATGGCCCTGGTCATCGAGGAGTGGGCCCGGTCCGACCGCCCGTGGCTGCGGATCGGCGCCGTCAACGCCCTCGCCCTCGCGCACGTCATCGGCACCCCGAACATCCCGCGGATCACCGACCGCTGGTGCGCCGACGGTACGAGCCACCCGCGGCTGCGCTGGGCCGCGATCCGCGTCCACGGGCTGATCGGCGACGAGCGGCCGGCGGAGACGGTCGAGGCACTGCGCGCGGCCGTGCGCTCGCTCGACGCGGACGACGACGAGACGGCGGCCGAGGTCGCCCAGTCCGTCGAGCTGCTGCTGCTCTCGGACGCGCGCGACGCGGTCCTCGACGAGCTGCTGGACACCCGCGACGACGACCGGGCCGCCATCGACCTCGCGCTCGACGGATTCCTGCGGGCGTGCACGCACACGGAGGAGGACGAGCCCCACGGCCGCCCGCTGGTCCTGGGCTGGTACGCCCGCGCCGCCACCTCCAGGCCCGCCTCGGCCCGGGGCATCGCCCTTCTGTGGCGGGCCGCGCTGGACCGTCCCGGCCGCCAGGAGGAGGCCCTGGACCTGCTGCACGAGTGGGTGGTGGCCGCCGACCGCGACCGCGACACCGAATGGGCGCTCGCCGCTCTCCTGCCCGCCCTGGTCACCCGTCCCGATGAACACGACCGGCTGTCCCACCTGCTGCGCTCCGGGAACCAGGGCCAGGTGCCCGCCGTCTCCGCGCGCCTGCTGACCGTACTGCCGGCCCACTGAACCGAGGAGAAGCCGCACGATGTCCGATCCCCGCCGCCGCCCGGACTGGGAACAGCCCGCCGACCGGCACACCCAGCTGATCGACCCCGTGATCACCGTCCAGCAGCTCGGGCGGTTCGAGGTGTTCCGCAAGCTGCAGACCCGCATCGACCACGCTCTGGTCTTCTCGACCACCAAGGGCGGGTACGTGGCCTTCCTGCCGCCGCACCGGCCCGGCTCCACCCGCGGGTACACGGCGGTGTACGAGGTCGACACGGGAGTCCACCACGTCCGCGCGGACATCGAGCTGCCCAGCGACAACGACGCCTACCAGTTCGTGGTGGCCGTGGAGATCAGCTGGCGGGTGGCGGATCCCGCCCTGTTCGTGGCGAGCGGCCGGCGCGACGTGCCGCGGCTGCTGCTGGGCGAGCTGGAGCAGGCCGCCCGGCCGGTCGCCCGGCGCTTCGCCATCGCGGACAGTGCGGGGGCCGAGGGGGAACTGCTGCGGGTGCTGCCCGAGGCCCGCCCGCTCGGCGCGGACTGCGGACTGCAGACCTCCTGGACCGTCCGGCTGCGCCGCGACCAGGAGAACATCGACCACCAGCTGCGCCTGCAGGCCATCCGGCACGGCACCGCCGAGCAGATCCTCACCGAGGAACTCGGCATGCAGTACGACGTCCAGCTCGACCAGCGGGCCCGCCTGCAGGACGAGCTCACGACCGGACGGGCGCTGGCCTACGGCAGCCGGCAGCACCAGCTCGCCCTCCAGCAGCAGCAGTGGGAGCACCAGCAGCGCATGGAGCTCAGCCGCCAGCAGGCGGAGCTCCAGCGGGTCGAGGCCGAGAAGATCGCCTTCTACCAGTGGCACCTGGAGCAGGGCGGGGTGCACGGGTGGGCCCTGCACCTGGCCCAGCACCCGGAGGACTCGGCCCTCGTCATGCGGACCATGCGCGAGGACCAGCTCCAGATGATCAGGGACCAGATGAGCCTGGTCAGCCAGGTCCTCGCCGACGGCGGGGCCGAGCGGCACGAGTTGCAGGGGCCCAAGCAGCTGGCGCTGCGCGCCATGAACGACATCCTCAACCAGCGCCTCCCCGGCGTCCCCCACGACCCGGCTCCGCCGGCCCCTCCTGCCCCGCCTGTCCCGCCGTATCCGGGCCAGATCCCGCCGCAGGCCGCGCCGCCCGGACCGCCGTCGGCGCAGCCGCTCCAGGGACCGCCGCCGGGTCCGCCCCCGGGACCGCCCCACGTCCCGCCGCAGCCGCCCCAGGCTCCGCCGACCGCGCGGCCGCCCGCGGCCCCGGCCGGGCAGTTCGGACCGCCCCCGACCTTCCAGCAGTGGGAGCCGCCGCCCGGGTACGGGACCGCTCCCGTACAGCCGCCGCCGCAACCGGCCCCCGAGGCCGGGGGCGAGACCGAGCCCCAGACCGAGACCGAGACCGACGACGGAAGGCCGCAGCCGTGACCGCGCCCCCGACCCCGACCGCGACTACGACCTCGACCTCGGTCCCCGCCCCGGTCCCCGCCCCGGCCGGCGGCGAGGCCGCCGCCCGCCTGCTCGCCGACCTGCGCGGGGAGATAGCCCGGGCCGACAGCAAGGCTTCGGTGCTGGTCGGCGCCCTGGGGATGACCGCCGGGGTGATCAGCGCGCTCCTCGCCGGGAAGGGCTGGCGGCCGGACTCGCTCTCCACCCCGGGCACCGCCGTCTGGTGGACGGGGGCCACCGCCCTGGCCCTGGCCCTGCCCGCCCTGCTGCTCGCGGTGCTGCCCCGCTACCGCGCGGCCCAGTGGCGTCCCGGCACCCCGCTCTCGTACTTCGGCGACATCCGCTCGGCGGTCCGCCAGGGCCGTCTCGCCGAGGCCCTCGCCGACACCGACCGCGATCCCGGAGCCTCGCTGATGGCGGCGCTCGCGGAGAACAGCCGGATCGCCGCCCGCAAGCACCAGTGGATCAGGACCGGCCTCTTCGCGTTCTGCACCGCCGCCGTCCTGCTCCCCGCCGCCCTGCTCATCGGCTGACGTCCCCGAACAACGAAGGATCACGATGAACCAGCCACCCGAGTACCCGCAGAACCCCCCGTACCCGCAGGACCCCCGGGCCCCCGAATACCCCCAGTACCCCCAGTACCCCCAGAGCCCACCACCCCTGGTGTACCCGGCGGCCTCCCCACAGCCCCAGCAGCCACCCCGGCCACCCCGGCCACCCGCATACCCGCAGCCCCAGCAACCGCCCCAGCCACCCCAGCCGCCCGTGTATCCGCAGGCCCAGCCGCCCGCCTACCCGGCCTACCAGCCGGCTCCGCCCCAGCCCCCGGCCCCCGCGTACCCTCAGCTGCCGCCGCAGCCGCCGGCCCACGCCCCGTTACCCGTCCCCGCCCAGGCCCCGGTCCCGCCGCCCGCCCCCCTCGACGACCTGGACTACCAGATCGCCCCCGGCACCCGCGTCCACATCAAGGCCCAGCAGCGCAGCGCCGACGCCACCGCCTTCGGGCAGCTCGCCCTGCACGTCCCCGGGTTCCTGATGAGCCTGATGGTGGTCCTGCTCCTCGCCACCCTCCTGGAGGCCCTGACCGGCCTGCCCGCCTGGGTGCCCGCCCTGCTCTGGATCGCCTCGGGGGCCCTGGTCTTCCACCGGCCCAGCGAGGACTTCTTCGCCCGCCACCTGCTGCGCCTGCAACGGCCGCTCCCCCACGAGCTGGCCGCGCTCACCCCGGTGTGGCGCGAGGTCACGGCCCGCGCCGGCATCGACGGCAGCCGCTACGAGCTGTGGATCGAGGACAGCGACCACCTCAACGCCTACGCGGCCGCGGGCCACATCGTCGGCGTCACCCGGTACGCCCTGGAGAACCTGCCGAAGTCCCAGCTCGCCGCCGTACTGGCCCACGAGCTCGGCCACCACACCGGCGGCCACGCCTGGTCCGGGCTGCTGGGCTGGTGGTACTCCCTGCCGGGGCGGATCGCCTGGCAGGTCATCCGGGTGGTGACCGTCTTCGTCATCCGGTTCACCAGCTTCTTCTCCTACCTGGCGGCCGGGGTCGTGATCATCGTCGTGGGCCTGTTCACCCTGGTGACGATCACCGCCACGTACGGGCTCCCCCTGCTGCTGCTCGTGATGCCCTACCTGACGGCCGCGGTGGGCCGGCGCGCCGAGCTGCGGGCCGACGAACACGCCGCCGTACTCGGCTTCGCGCCGATGCTCGCGCAGATGCTGCACGGGGTGATGGTCCAGGAGGAGCAGGAGAAGCACGCGGTGCTCGTCCGGACCGGCAAGCCGTTCACCGAGCCCGGCACCCTGGACCGGCTGCTCTCCACCCACCCCGACCCCCGCACCCGGCTGCACCACCTCCAGCCATACCTCCAGCCCGCTCGTTGAGAAACGCCGCAGGGCGGCCACCCTCTCGGGTGACCGCCCTGCGGTTACTGCTCTTCTGCGACTCAGCCGTTGTAGGGGCCGTAGTCGTAGTCCTCCAGCGGGACAGCCTGGCCGGAGCCGGTGCCGAAGGGCGAGTAGTCGATGTCGTCGTAGCCGACGGCCGAGTACATCGCGGCCTTGGCCTCCTCGGTGGGCTCCACCCGGATGTTGCGGTAGCGGGCGAGGCCCGTACCGGCCGGGATGAGCTTACCGATGATGACGTTCTCCTTGAGGCCGATGAGGCTGTCGGACTTGGCGTTGATCGCCGCATCCGTCAGGACTCGGGTCGTCTCCTGGAAGGAGGCGGCCGACAGCCAGGACTCCGTCGCCAGCGAGGCCTTGGTGATACCCATCAGCTGCGGACGGCCGGAGGCGGGGTGACCGCCCTCGGTGACCACACGACGGTTCTCGGTCTCGAACTTCGACCGCTCGACCAGCTCGCCCGGCAGGAGCTCCGCGTCGCCGGACTCGATGATCGTCACGCGGCGCAGCATCTGCCGGATGATGATCTCGATGTGCTTGTCGTGGATCGACACGCCCTGCGAGTTGTAGACCTTCTGGACTTCGCCGACCAGGTGGACCTGGACGGCACGCTGGCCGAGGATGCGCAGCACGTCGTGCGGGTTGGTGGCACCCATGGTGAGCTTCTGGCCCACCTCGACGTGGTCGCCCTCGGACACGATGACCTTGGCGCGCTTCGAGATCGGGAAGGCCGTCTCGTCGCTGCCGTCGTCCGGGGTGATGACGATCTTCTTCGTCTTCTCCGTCTCCTCGATCCGCACGCGGCCGGCGGCCTCGGAGATCGGGGCGACACCCTTCGGGGTACGGGCCTCGAAGAGCTCGACGACACGCGGCAGACCCTGCGTGATGTCGTCACCGGCCACACCACCGGTGTGGAAGGTACGCATCGTCAGCTGGGTACCGGGCTCACCGATGGACTGGGCGGCGATGATGCCGACCGCCTCACCGATGTCGACCAGCTTGCCGGTGGCGAGCGAGCGTCCGTAGCAGAAGGCACAGGTGCCGACCGCGGACTCACAGGTCAGGACCGAGCGGGTCTTGACCTCCTCGACGCCGTTGGCGACCAGGGCGTCGATGAGCACGTCACCGAGGTCGACATTGGCCGGCGCGATGACCTTGCCGTCGATGACGACGTCCTCGGCCAGCATGCGGGCGTAGATCGAGGTCTCGACGTCGTCGGCCTTGCGCAGCACGCCGTCCTCGCCGCGAACGGCGATCTTCAGCTTCAGGCCGCGCTCGGTGCCGCAGTCCTCCTCGCGGATGATCACGTCCTGCGAGACGTCCACCAGACGACGAGTCAGGTAACCCGAGTCGGCGGTACGCAGGGCGGTGTCCGCCAGACCCTTACGGGCACCGTGCGTGGAGATGAAGTACTCCAGAACGGTGAGGCCCTCACGGAAGGACGCCTTGATCGGACGCGGGATGGTCTCGTTCTTCGCGTTCGACACCAGACCACGCATACCGGCGATCTGTCGCATCTGCATCATGTTTCCTCGGGCACCCGAGTCAACCATCATGAAGATGGGGTTCGTCTTGGGGAAGTTCGCGTTCATCGCCTCGGCAACCTCGTTGGTCGCCTTGGTCCAGATCGCGATGAGCTCCTGCGTGCGCTCGTCCTTGGTGATCAGACCGCGCTCGTACTGCTTCTGGACCTTCTCGTCCATCGCCTCGTAGCCCGCGACGATGGCCTTCTTGGCCTCGGGCACGACGACGTCGGAGATGGCCACGGTGACGCCCGAACGGGTCGCCCAGTGGAAGCCGGCCGCCTTCAGGTTGTCGAGCGTCGCCGCCACGATGACCTTGGGGTAGCGCTCCGCCAGGTCGTTGACGATCTCGGAGAGCTGCTTCTTGCCCACCGAGTAGTCGACGAACGGGTAGTCCTCGGGCAGCAGCTCGTTGAAGAGCGCGCGGCCCAGCGTGGTCCGCAGACGGAAGCTGTCGCCCGGCTGGAACTCCTGCTCGCCCTCTTCGGCGACCGGCGGCACCCAGCCACGCGGCGGGATGGTGCCCACCGGGAAGCGGATGTCGACGGACGACTGCAGCGCGAGCTCGCCGGCGTCGAACGCCATGATCGCCTCGGCCGTGGAGCCGAACGCGCGGCCCTCGCCCTTGGTGTCACGGAGCTCACCGTCGGTGGTCAGGAAGAACAGACCGAGGACCATGTCCTGGGTCGGCATCGTGACCGGACGGCCGTCGGCCGGCTTGAGGATGTTGTTCGAGGACAGCATCAGGATGCGGGCCTCGGCCTGCGCCTCCGCGGAGAGCGGCAGGTGCACGGCCATCTGGTCACCGTCGAAGTCCGCGTTGAACGCGGTGCAGACGAGCGGGTGGATCTGGATGGCCTTGCCTTCGACCAGCTGGGGCTCGAAGGCCTGGATGCCGAGGCGGTGCAGCGTGGGCGCACGGTTCAGCAGGACCGGGTGCTCGGCGATGACCTCTTCGAGCACGTCGTACACGACCGTGCGGCCGCGCTCGACCATGCGCTTGGCGCTCTTGATGTTCTGCGCGTGGTTCAGGTCGACCAGGCGCTTCATCACGAACGGCTTGAAGAGCTCCAGCGCCATGGCCTTGGGCAGGCCGCACTGGTGCAGCTTCAGCTGCGGACCGACGACGATCACGGAACGCGCGGAGTAGTCCACGCGCTTGCCGAGGAGGTTCTGGCGGAATCGACCCTGCTTGCCCTTCAGCATGTCGCTGAGGGACTTCAGGGGACGGTTGCCGGGACCGGTCACCGGACGACCACGACGACCGTTGTCGAAGAGGGCGTCCACGGCCTCCTGAAGCATGCGCTTCTCGTTGTTCACGATGATCTCGGGCGCGCCGAGGTCGAGGAGCCGCTTCAGACGGTTGTTGCGGTTGATCACGCGGCGGTACAGGTCGTTCAGGTCGGAGGTCGCGAAGCGGCCACCGTCCAGCTGCACCATCGGACGCAGGTCCGGCGGGATCACCGGCACGCAGTCCAGCACCATGCCCTTGGGGCTGTTGCTGGTCTGCAGGAACGCGGAGACGACCTTGAGGCGCTTGAGCGCACGGGTCTTCTTCTGGCCCTTGCCGGTACGGATGATCTCGCGGAGGCGCTCGGCCTCCTCCTCGAGGTCGAAGGACTCGAGGCGCTTCTGCAGCGCCGCGGCACCCATCGAGCCGTCGAAGTACGTGCCGAAGCGGTCGCGCAGCTCGCGGTAGAGCAGCTCGTCGCCCTCGAGGTCCTGGACCTTGAGGTTCTTGAAGCGGGTCCACACCTCGTCGAGGCGGTCGATCTCGCGCTGGGCGCGGTCACGGAGCTGCTTCATCTCGCGCTCGGCGCCTTCGCGCACCTTGCGGCGCACGTCGGCCTTGGCGCCCTCGGCCTCGAGCTCGGCCAGGTCGGTCTCGAGCTTCTTGGCACGGCCTTCGAGGTCCGCGTCACGGCGGTTCTCGATCTGCTGGCGCTCGACGGAGACGTGGGCCTCCAGCGACGGGAGGTCGCGGGTGCGGCGCTCGTCGTCCACGAACGTGATCATGTACGCGGCGAAGTAAATGACCTTCTCGAGGTCCTTCGGCGCGAGGTCCAGCAGGTAGCCCAGGCGCGACGGGACGCCCTTGAAGTACCAGATGTGGGTGACGGGAGCGGCAAGCTCGATGTGGCCCATCCGCTCACGGCGCACCTTGGCGCGCGTGACCTCGACGCCACAGCGCTCACAGATGATGCCCTTGAAGCGGACACGCTTGTACTTGCCGCAGTAGCACTCCCAGTCCCGGGTCGGACCGAAGATCTTCTCGCAGAAGAGTCCGTCCTTCTCGGGCTTGAGGGTGCGGTAGTTGATGGTCTCCGGCTTCTTGACCTCGCCGTGCGACCAGGTTCGGATGTCGTCCGCGGTGGCAAGGCCGATCCGCAGCTCGTCGAAGAAGTTGACGTCGAGCACTGTGCGTCAATCCCTCTTTCGGGGTCGAGTCTCAATCATGGTCTGAACGGTCCCGGGGATGACGGGGGGCTCTTGAGCGAGCCCCCCGTCAGGCCCGTCAGACCTCTTCGACGCTGCTCGGCTCGCGCCGGGACAGGTCGATACCGAGCTCCTCCGCCGCGCGGAAGACGTCCTCGTCGGTGTCGCGCATCTCGATGGACATGCCGTCCGAGGACAGCACCTCCACGTTGAGGCAGAGCGACTGCATTTCCTTGATGAGCACCTTGAAGGACTCGGGAATGCCCGGCTCGGGGATGTTCTCGCCCTTGACGATGGCCTCGTAGACCTTCACGCGACCGGTCACGTCGTCGGACTTGATGGTCAGCAGCTCCTGGAGGGCGTAAGCGGCGCCATAAGCCTCGAGCGCCCACACCTCCATCTCACCGAAGCGCTGGCCACCGAACTGCGCCTTACCACCCAGCGGCTGCTGCGTGATCATCGAGTAGGGGCCGGTCGACCGGGCGTGGAGCTTGTCGTCGACCAGGTGGTGGAGCTTGAGGATGTACATGTACCCGATCGAGATCGGGTCCGGGAACGGCTCGCCGGAGCGGCCGTCGAACAGACGCGCCTTACCGGTCGGGAGCACCATGCGCTCGCCGTCGCGGTTCGGGATGGTGTGCTGCAGCAGACCGGCCAGCTCGTCCTCGCGGGCACCGTCGAACACCGGGGTGGCGACGTTGGTACCGGGAGCGACCTGGTCGGCGCCGATCGCCTGGAGGCGCTGCGCCCACTCGTCCGCCAGACCGGAGACGTCCCAGCCGCGGCTGGCGAGCCAGCCGAGGTGGATCTCCAGGACCTGTCCCGGGTTCATTCGGGACGGGACACCCAGCGGGTTCAGGATGATGTCGACCGGAGTTCCGTCCTCGAGGAACGGCATGTCCTCGATCGGAAGGATCTTCGAGATAACACCCTTGTTGCCGTGACGGCCGGCGAGCTTGTCACCGTCGGTGATCTTGCGCTTCTGGGCGACGTAGACGCGGACCAGCTGGTTCACGCCCGGAGGAAGCTCGTCGCCCTCCTCGCGGTCGAAGACGCGGACACCGATGACCTTGCCGATCTCACCGTGGGGGACCTTCAGCGAGGTGTCACGCACCTCGCGGGCCTTCTCACCGAAGATCGCGCGGAGCAGGCGCTCCTCCGGGGTCAGCTCGGTCTCGCCCTTGGGCGTGACCTTGCCGACCAGGATGTCGCCGGCGACCACGTCGGCACCGATGCGGATGATGCCGCGCTCGTCGAGGTCCGCCAGGACCTCCTCGGAGACGTTCGGGATGTCCCGGGTGATCTCCTCGGGGCCCAGCTTGGTGTCACGGGCGTCGACCTCGTGCTCCTCGATGTGGATCGAGGAGAGGACGTCGTCCTGCACGAGGCGCTGCGACAGGATGATCGCGTCCTCGTAGTTGTGGCCTTCCCACGGCATGAACGCGACGAGCAGGTTCTTGCCGAGGGCCATCTCGCCCTCTTCGGTGGCCGGGCCGTCGGCGAGGACCTGGTCCTCGGCGATCCGGTCGCCTTCGTTGACGATCACCTTCTGGTTGACCGAGGTGCCCTGGTTCGAGCGGGAGAACTTGGAGACGCGGTACGTGGTGTACGTGCCGTCGTCGTTGGCGACGGTGATGTAGTCGGCCGAGACCTCCTGGACGACACCGTCCTTCTCCGCCTTGATCGAGTCACCGGCGTCGACGGCGCAGCGGTACTCCATGCCGGTGCCGACGAGCGGCGCCTCCGCCTTGATGAGCGGAACGGCCTGGCGCATCATGTTCGCGCCCATGAGGGCACGGTTGGCGTCGTCGTGCTCGAGGAACGGGATCATCGCGGTCGCGACGGACACCATCTGGCGCGGGGAGACGTCCATGTAGTCGACGTCGTCACCGGCGATGTAGTCGATCTCGCCACCACGACGGCGGACCAGCACGCGGTTCTCGGTGAAGCGCATCTCGTCGTTCAGGCGGGCGTTCGCCTGGGCGATGACGAAGCGGTCTTCCTCGTCGGCCGTGAGGTAGTCGACCTCGTCGGTGACGACACCGTCGACGACCTTGCGGTACGGGGTCTCGATGAAACCGAACGGGTTGATCCGGCCGTAGGAGGCCAGCGAGCCGATCAGACCGATGTTCGGGCCTTCAGGGGTCTCGATGGGGCACATGCGGCCGTAGTGCGACGGGTGAACGTCACGGACCTCGAAGCCGGCCCGCTCACGGGACAGACCACCCGGGCCGAGGGCGTTCAGACGACGCTTGTGCGTCAGCCCCGACAGCGGGTTGTTCTGGTCCATGAACTGCGACAGCTGGCTGGTGCCGAAGAACTCCTTGATGGAGGCGACGACCGGCCGGATGTTGATCAGGGTCTGCGGCGTGATCGCCTCGACGTCCTGGGTCGTCATGCGCTCGCGCACGACGCGCTCCATACGGGCGAGACCCGTACGGACCTGGTTCTGGATGAGCTCGCCGACGTTGCGGATACGACGGTTGCCGAAGTGGTCGATGTCGTCGGTCTCGACGACGATCTCCCGGCCCGACTCGCCGACGGTCTCGGTCTCGCCCGCGTGGAGCTTCACCAGGTACTTGATCGTCGCGATGATGTCGTCGGTGGTGAGCACACCGGCGTCGAGCGGCTCGTCGGCGCCGAGCTTCTTGTTCACCTTGTAGCGGCCGACCTTCGCGAGGTCGTAGCGCTTCGGGTTGAAGTAGAGGTTCTCGAGCAGCGTCTGAGCGGCCTCGCGGGTCGGCGGCTCGCCCGGGCGCAGCTTGCGGTAGATGTCGAGCAGCGCGTCGTCCTGACCCTGGGTGTGGTCCTTCTCCAGGGTGGCGCGCATGGACTCGTACTCGCCGAACTCCTCGAGGATCTGCTCGGTGGTCCAGCCGAGAGCCTTCAGGAGGACGGTGACGGACTGCTTGCGCTTGCGGTCGATGCGGACACCGACCATGTCGCGCTTGTCGACCTCCATCTCCAGCCAGGCACCCCGGGACGGGATGATCTTGGCGGAGAAGATGTCCTTGTCGGACGTCTTGTCGATGGAGGAGTCGAAGTAGACACCAGGGGATCGGACAAGCTGCGACACGACGACACGCTCGGTGCCGTTGATGACGAAGGTGCCCTTGTTGGTCATGAGCGGGAAGTCGCCCATGAAGACCGTCTGAGACTTGATCTCTCCGGTCTCGTTGTTCGTGAACTCGGCCGTGACGAACAGCGGAGCCGCGTACGTGAAGTCGCGCTCCTTGCACTCGTCGACAGAGTTCTTCGCCGGCTCGAAACGGTGGTCGCGGAAGGTCAGCGACATCGACCCGGAGAAGTCCTCGATCGGCGAGATCTCCTCGAAGATCTCTTCCAGACCGGACTTGGTGGGGACGTCCTGTCCACTCTCAAGCGCCGACTCGACGCGAGCCTTCCAGGCGGCATTGCCGAGCAGCCAGTCAAAGCTTTCGGTCTGCAGCGCCAGGAGGTTCGGAACCTCGAGGGGCTCCTTGATCTTTGCAAAGGAGATGCGCAGCGGGGCGGTGCTGGCACCGTTGTTCGTATTGGTCGAGGCGTTGCGCGAGGCGGCCAAGAGGGGGTCCTTCCGAGGGCTCGGACTCACTACGCGCGTACCGGTCCCAGCCGACACAGAAGACAGACCCCTCCCGAACTGGCCAAAAGACCAGGTCAGGGCGTATCAATCAAGTGTGCTCGAGCGTGGGCATGCCCCTGGCGACGGGCAGGGGGCAGCTAACAGGCAGCGCAAAGGGTCAGTGTAGCCACTTGGCTCACTGATGTCCAGACCAGGTTTCCGGCAACCGGCAACAGGCCTTCCCCACGTCTCTTCACATCAACACTGCGCCCAACATCGTCGCGGCCCTCGTACACAGAGCGCGTATGAGTACTGCCCTCTTCGTAGCCGATCCATGCCTCGGATCCCGGATCGAGCCGGATCGCATGGGATCGAGCCGATTCGAGCTGGCGACGGGACTGAGAATTGCGCGCCGCGTCCCGTTCGTCAAGGCCCCCTGCTCCGAGCGGATCATCTCCGGACCCTGCTTCGAGGCAACGAAGATCACCATACTCCCCAACGAGACCAGGGCAAGTCAGGCACTGCCGGTACGCCAAAGGGCGACCACCCTTACGGGTGATCGCCCTTGGCTGGGGCCTCGGAGAGGCCCCAGAGGTGTTACTTGACCTCGACGGCCGCACCGGCGCCCTTGAGGGCCTCGGCGGCCTTCTCGGCGGCGTCCTTGGCAACCTTCTCGAGGACCGGCTTCGGGGCGCCGTCCACGAGGTCCTTGGCCTCCTTCAGACCCAGGGAGGTCAGCTCGCGCACGACCTTGATGACCTGGATCTTCTTGTCGCCGGCACCGGTGAGGATGACGTCGAACTCGTCCTTCTCCTCCTCGGCGGCGGCGGCGTCGCCACCACCCTGACCCGGGGCGGCAACGGCGACGGCCGCGGCGGCGGTGACGTCGAACTTCTCCTCGAAGGCCTTCACGAACTCGGAGAGCTCGATGAGGGTCATCTCCTCGAACTGGGCGAGGAGGTCGTCCTGAGAGAGCTTCGCCATGATGGGCGATCCTTCCACTAATTCGGCAGGTGCCGGATGTATATAGAGGCGGGCGTAACGGCCCGCTACGACCCACGCACTAGGCGGCGTGGATCAGTGCGCGAGCCGAATTACTCGGCACCGCCCTGCTCGGCGAGCTTGACGCGAAGCGCTTCCGCGGTGCGGACGAACTTCGACGGCAGCGCCTGGAAGAGCGAGGCAGCCTGAGACTGCTTGCCCTTGAACGCGCCGGCCAGCTTGCTGAGCAGAACCTCGCGGGACTCGAGGTCCGCAAGCTTCTTGATCTCATCGGCGGTGAGCGCCTTACCATCAAGGACACCCGCCTTGATGATGAGATTCGGGTTCTCCTTGGCGAAGTCACGCAGGCTCTTCGCCGACTCCACCGGGTCACCGGTGATGAAGGCGACCGCGGTCGGACCAGCGAAGTGCTCGTCCAGCGCGGTGATCCCGGCCTGGTTGGCCGCAATCTTGGTCAGCGTGTTCTTCACCACGGCGTACTGGGCGTTCTCACCGAGCGAACGACGCAGCGTCTTGAGCTGCGCAACGGTGAGACCCCGGTACTCGGTCAGCACGGCGGCGTTCGAGCTCTGGAACTGGTCCGTGAGCTCGGCTACCGCGGCAGCCTTGTCGGGCCTTGCCATAGAGCGTCGGCCTCCTTCCGGGTGATGAGGACCGCTCAGAAGGGGCTGAACAAAACGAAACGCCCCGGCGCAAGCGCACGGGGCGTAAGCTCGACCGAATCTCTCCGGGAGCTTCTCCACGAACACCTGCGCAGGACGTCCGCACTCAGCGGATCCTTCGGCCGCCGCGCTCTTGCGGGCACGGCAACGACCAGCGGTCTTTGGCTTCTGGGGAAGAGTACGTGAAGCGGTCGACCCAAGGCAAATCGCCCCTGGGCGGCCCCTCGGAACCCCCTTGGGCGCCGGCCGGGGCCGAGCGGGCGGCATGCGAAAAACGGGCCCCTCGCCGCCCGTGAGGGGGCGAGGGGCCCGTTCAGCCACTCGGCGAGCCGTCAGGCTCAGACAGCAGCCGGGTCTTCCTCGACGAGGAGGTTCCGGGTGCGGTTCGGGTCCAGCTGGATGCCGGGGCCCATGGTGGTGCTCAGGGCGGCCTTCTTGACGTAGCGGCCCTTCGCGGCGGACGGCTTCAGACGGAGGATCTCGTCCAGGGCCGCGCCGTAGTTCTCGACCAGCTGCTCATCGGAGAAGGAGACCTTGCCGATGATGAAGTGCAGGTTCGAGTGCTTGTCGACGCGGAACTCGATCTTGCCACCCTTGATCTCGGTGACAGCCTTGGCGACGTCCATCGTGACGGTGCCGGTCTTCGGGTTCGGCATGAGGCCACGGGGACCGAGCACGCGGCCGAGGCGGCCGACCTTGCCCATGAGGTCCGGAGTGGCCACCACCGCGTCGAACTCGTTCAGGCGGTTGCCCTTGGCGATCTCGTTGATCAGCTCGTCGTCGCCGACAATGTCGGCGCCGGCGGCTTCCGCGGCCGCAGCACGGTCACCGGTCGCGAAGACCAGGACCCGGGCGGTCTTGCCGGTGCCGTGCGGGAGGTTCACGGTGCCACGGACCATCTGGTCGGCCTTGCGCGGGTCGACACCCAGGCGGAAGGCGACCTCGACGGTGCCGTCGAACTTGGTCGCGGAGGTCTCCTTGGCGAGACGGACGGCCTCGAGCGGGGCGTACAGCTTCTCCCGGTCGACCTTGGCGTCCGCAGCGCGGAGAGTCTTGCTGCGCTTCACTTCTGCTCCTGTGTTGTTTCTGGCGTGGAGTCGTGGTGCGGACCAGCGCTTGGCCCTACCACTGGTGGTGCTGGAGGGGGGCTGGATCAGCCTTCGACGGTGATGCCCATCGAACGCGCGGTGCCGGAAATGATCTTCACGGCGGCGTCGATGTCGTTGGCGTTCAGGTCGGGCATCTTCAGCTCGGCGATCTCCTTGACCTGGGCAGCCGTGAGCTTGGCGACCTTGGTCTTGTGGGGCTCGCCGGAGCCCTTCTCCACGCCCGCGTGCTTCAGGATGAGGCGCGCGGCCGGCGGAGTCTTGGTGATGAAGGTGAAGGAGCGGTCCTCGTAGACCGTGATCTCCACCGGCACGACCATGCCGCGCTGCGACTCGGTCGCAGCGTTGTAGGCCTTGCAGAACTCCATGATGTTGACGCCGTGCTGACCGAGCGCGGGGCCGACCGGCGGAGCCGGGTTGGCCGCACCGGCCTTGATCTGGAGCTTGATAAGCCCCGTGACCTTCTTCTTCTTGGGAGGCATTGCTCTCTCCGGGTCCTAGTGAGAGTTTTCAGCCGCCGATCCGGTCATCCGGATGGAGGCATACCGCACCACGATAACGGGTATCGGTGCGGGGCTAAAAACCGAGCAGGTCAGACCGCCCTTCACGGGGCGATCTGACCTGTCCGGAAGCTTTCGTTCAGAAGATCAGTTCTTCTGGATCTGGTCGAAGCTGAGCTCGACCGGGGTCTCGCGGCCGAAGATCTCGACGAGGCCCTTGACCTTCTTCGAGTCCGGGTTGATCTCGTTGATCGTCGCCTGGAGCGTGGCGAAGGGGCCGTCGGTGACGGTGACCGAGTCGCCGACCTCGAAGTCCAGGACCTCGATGGTGCGCTTGACGGCGGGCGCCGGCAGGCCGGCCTCTTCCGCGGCGGCCTTGGCGGCCTTCTCCTGCGCCTCCGGGGCGAGCATCTTGACGATCTCGTCCAGCGTCAGCGGGTACGGGTCGTACGCGTTGCCGACGAAGCCGGTGACACCAGGCGTGTTGCGGACGACGCCCCAGGACTCGTTCGTCAGATCCATGCGGACGAGAACGTAGCCGGGCAGCTTGTTCTGCCGGACGTTCTTGCGCTCGCCGTTCTTGATCTGGACGATCTCTTCCTCGGGCACCTCGGCCTGGTAGATGAACTCCTCGACGTTCAGCGAGACGGCGCGCTGCTCCAGGTTGGCCTTCACGCGCTTCTCGTAACCGGCGTAGGTGTGGATCACGTACCACTCGCCGGGCAGGAGGCGCAGCTCGTCGCGCAGGGCCTGGATGGGGTCGACGGGCTCGGCGGGCTCGGCCTCGGCGGCCTCCTCGCCGGCCTCGGCCTCGACCTCGGCGCCGCCCTCTTCCTCGGCGTCGTCGGCAGCCGCCTCGACCTCGGCGTCATCCTCGATCTCGGCGTCGGCGTCGACCTCGTCCTGGACGTGCAGCGCGGCCTCCTCGGCGGCGACACCCGCCTTGGCGTCGGCGATCTCGGCCTCGTCGGGGTCCACAGCGTCCGCCGCCTCGACGATGTCGAGCGCGTCCTCGACGGACTCGACGGAGTCGTGGCTCGCGTTCAGGTTCGGGTCAGACACGGTGGCTGCTTCTTCCTGGATACAAAAGGTGGTGGAACATGCGAAAACGGGCGGCACCCATCAAGGCGCCGCCCTCCGCGGGGATCAGCCGAAGACGAACTTGATGGCTTCCTGGAACCCATAGTCAATCACGGTCACCAGACCGATCATGATGACCACGAAGACAATCACCACGGTGGTGTACGTCGTGAGCTGGTTGCGAGTGGGCCATACAACCTTGCGGAGTTCCGCGACGATCTGGCGGTAGAACAGCGCGAGCCGGCCCAGAGGACCCTTCTTGCCGCGCTTGCCGCCCTTGCGGGCCTTCTTCTCGCGGGTGTCGTCCTCGGCGTCAGGCATGTCGATGGAGCCCAGGGCGTCCGTCACGTCTCTCACCTGAATCCGGGTCGTGGCCGTACCGCGCCCGGTTGCGCCGCACGGCGTTGCATCGAAGTACGTACCTGCGCACACACATCCGAGAAGGAGTGTGGAGCAGGGCCGGAGGGACTCGAACCCCCAACCGCTGGTTTTGGAGACCAGTGCTCTACCAATTGAGCTACGACCCTTTGCGTCCCCCAACCTACCGCATCCGAGCGAGTGCACGGAGTGCTCACGCTTTGGGCCGGTCGACGAGGTCCAACGACAGGTGAGTGTACGTGAACCGCGCCCTGACGTCGAACAGGATCCCGTCGGGCCGGCCCTGCGCCGTCCCGGGGTCCGGTAACTGAAACGTTGTGCGGCACTTCTTTGCCGTCTGGGACGATTGCTCGCATGACCTCTGCAACGCCTTCTTCCGAGCGCCGGGTGTCCGCCCGTATCGGCGCCATTTCCGAGTCCGCCACCCTCGCCGTGGACGCCAAGGCCAAGGCCCTCAAGGCCGCCGGACGCCCGGTGATCGGCTTCGGCGCGGGCGAGCCCGACTTCCCGACCCCGGACTACATCGTCGAGGCGGCGGTCGAGGCCTGCCGCACCCCGAAGTACCACCGCTACACGCCGGCCGGCGGTCTGCCCGAGCTCAAGGCCGCGATCGCCGCCAAGACCCTGCGCGACTCCGGCTACGAGGTCGACGCCTCGCAGGTGCTGGTGACCAACGGCGGCAAGCAGGCGATCTACGAGGCCTTCGCGGCGATCCTGGACCCGGGCGACGAGGTCATCGTCCCGGCTCCGTACTGGACCACCTACCCGGAGTCCATCCGTCTCGCCGGCGGTGTCCCGGTCGAGGTCGTCGCCGACGAGACCACCGGTTACCGGGTCTCCGTCGAGCAGCTCGAAGCGGCCCGCACCGAGCGCACGAAGGTCGTCCTGTTCGTCTCCCCGTCCAACCCGACGGGCGCGGTCTACACCGAGGCCGACGCCGAGGCGATCGGCCGCTGGGCCGCGGACAAGGGCCTGTGGGTCCTGACCGACGAGATCTACGAGCACCTGGTCTACGGCGACGCGAAGTTCGTCTCGCTCCCGGCGATCGTCCCCGAGCTGGCCGACCGCTGCATCGTCGTCAACGGCGTCGCGAAGACGTACGCGATGACCGGCTGGCGCGTGGGCTGGATCATCGGCCCGAAGGACGTGGTCAAGGCCGCGACGAACCTGCAGTCGCACGCCACCTCCAACGTCTCCAACGTGGCGCAGGTCGCGGCGCTGGCCGCCGTCTCCGGCGACCTCGAGGCGGTCCACGAGATGCGCACCGCCTTCGACCGGCGCCGCCAGACGATGGTGCGGATGCTGAACGAGATCGACGGCGTCGTCTGCCCGACCCCCGAGGGCGCGTTCTACGTGTACCCCTCGGTCAAGGCGATCCTCGGCAAGGAGATCCGCGGCAAGCGCCCGCAGACCTCCGTCGAGCTCGCCGCCCTGATCCTGGACGAGGTCGAGGTCGCGGTCGTCCCCGGCGAGGCCTTCGGCACCCCGGGCTACCTGCGCCTGTCCTACGCCCTGGGCGACGAGGACCTGGTGGAGGGCATCTCCCGGGTCCAGAAGCTCCTCGCGGAGGCCAAGGCCTAGACGAGTAAGTCCGAAGTCTTCGTCAGTGGTCGTAGGCGATGAGTGATCGTGTGATGGCTGTGCCGTTGGCCCGGTTGTGCCAGATCGC
>NZ_JBVJFA010000064.1:0-20172 GCF_055588085.1 Streptomyces sp. NPDC046303 | reverse complement strand
CCAGTACGCGGGCATCCGGCCGGCACGCCGAGAGCACGCACCGGACACCGCTCCTTCACCACGGACCTCCGTCAGACACCCCCTAGGGGGCAGGCCCGGCCCGGCCCCGGCCCCGGCTCCCGGGGCCCGATCTCCCCTCCAGGACAGCACGGCCCTGCGGGACTACGCTGAAATCACAGCGATCGTTCCCGGCCGGCACCGGTTCCAGGGGCGGGGCCTGGCCGCCCCAGTCGAAGGGGGCCGTATGAGTGCGAGAGTCACAGGGGTGGCCGCAGGCGTGCTGGCCGCGGTCATCACCGCCTGGAGCCCCGCGGTGGCGCGCGCGGATGATCCCTCACCGCGAGAGGTCTACGAGAAGGCCGCCCCGGCCACGGTGCACGTCGTCGGGAAGTACGGCTCCGGCACCGGCTTCGTCTACGACGCCGACGAGGGGCTCATCGTCACCAACGCGCACGTCATCCAGGGAGAGGCCGCCCTGAAGGCGGTCATCGGGGACCGGCCGCCGACCCCCGTGCGGGTGCTCGGCAGCGACCCCTGCGAGGACCTCGCCGTACTCAAGATCACGTCTCCCCAGGAGGATCTGAAGGAGTTGAAGTTCGGCAAGAGCGAGGACGTCGAGACGGCCGACACCGTCATGGCGCTCGGCTATCCGGCATCCCTGGGCGACACCGATGCCAAACAGGCCGTCGCCTTCACCTCCGGCGCCGTACAGACGCCGCAGGTGGGCTCCACGCCCCTCACGTCACTTCCGAACTACCCCTCCTTGATCCAGCACTCCGCGACCGTCAACCCGGGCAACTCCGGCGGCCCCCTGCTCAACGCCAAGGGCGAAGTCGTCGGCATCAACACCCTCGGCTACGCGGAAGAGGGCGTATCGGGGCAGTTCTATGCGATCAGCAGCGACCACGCGGAGCCCAAGCTCGCCGGACTGGCCGCGGGCGACACCAAGAACGACCCCGGATGGTGGCTCCTCGACATGTCGGACCCGAGCCTGCCCGCCACCTTCGAGGAGATCGGCGGCCAGGACGACAAGGCCTTCGCCGCCTTCCAGAAGAAGGGCATCGACGGGGTGATCGCCCTGTCCGTCGCCCCGCAGTCCCCGGCCGCCAAGGCGAACCTCGGGGCGGGCGACGTGATCAACGCGGTCAAGGGCGAGCCCGTGACCTCGGTGGCCGACGTGTGCGACGTCCTCCAGTCCACCTCGCCCCGCGAGAAACTGAGCGTGGACGGCGTCTACTCGGGCACCCTCAGCAGCAACGGAGGCAAGCCGGGCGAGGAGTGGACCGCCGAACTGGTGCTCGGCGGCACGTCCTAGCCGTGCGGCACTCCTAGACGTACCGCTCGAGGATCGAGGATTCGGCGAGCCGCGAAAGGCCCTCGCGGACGCTGCGCGCACGGGCCTCGCCCACGCCGTCCACCGTCTGCAGGTCGTCCACGCTCGCGGCCAGCAGCTTCTGCAGGCCCCCGAAGTGCTCCACGAGCCGCTCGATGATGGCGCCCGGCAGCCGGGGAACCTTCGCCAGCAGCCGGTACCCGCGGGGCGACACCGCCGAGTCCAGGGTCTCCGGCGACCCGGTGTACCCCAGGGCCTTCGCCACGATCGCCAGCTCCAGCAGCTCCGGATGCGTCAGCGCGTCCAGCGCCGGCAGCGCCTCCTCCACCGTGCGGGAACGCTTCGCCGTCGGCTCCGGCACGTAGTCCCGGATCACCAGCTCGCGCTCCTGCTCGATCCCGACGGTCAGCTCGTCCAGCTGGAGCGAGAGCAGCCGGCCGTCCGTGCCCAGCTCGACGACGTACTCGGCGATCTCGGTGGCGATCCGGCGGACCATTTCCAGCCGCTGCGCGACCGCGGTCACGTCACGGACCGTGACCAGGTCCTCGATCTCCAGGGCCGACAGCGTGCCCGCCACCTCGTCGAGGCGCAGCTTGTACCGCTCGAGGGTGGCCAGCGCCTGGTTCGCCCGCGACAGGATCGCCCCGGACTCCTCCAGGACGCGC
Source organism: Streptomyces sp. NPDC046303 (assembly GCF_055588085.1). NCBI lineage: Bacteria > Bacillati > Actinomycetota > Actinomycetes > Kitasatosporales > Streptomycetaceae > Streptomyces > Streptomyces sp. NPDC046303. The sequence goes on along the minus strand of NZ_JBVJFA010000064.1, from coordinate 18,174 downwards.
CGCTCCCCGTCCACGTACAGGGCGATCAGCCGCATCGACTGCGACACCGAGACGACCGGGAAACCGCACTGCTTGGAGACGCGGTCCGCGGTCCGGTGCCGGGTGCCCGTCTCCTCCGTCGGGATCGACGCGTCCGGCACCAGCTGCACACCGGCCCGCAGGATCTTGGTGATGTCCTTGTCCAGGATCAGCGCGCCGTCGAGCTTGCACAGCTCGCGCAGCCGGGTCGCCGTGAACTCCACGTCCAGGACGAAGCCGCCCGTGCACATCGACTCGACCGTCTTGTCCATGCCGAGGACGATGAGCCCGCCGGTGTTGCCGCGGACGATCCGTTCCAGGCCGTCACGCAGCGGCTGACCAGGTGCGACCGCACTCAGCGAGGCGCGCATCATGGCCTCCTGCTTGGAGCTCGCGCCCGACTTGCCGGATGCTGCTGCCCCGTCCTTGGCTGCCACTGCACTCCTCCGGTCGCGGGTTGCGCCGCCTGCGTACGGCCGGGCGGACCATCCCGAAGTCTACCGGCGTGCGCTGCGGCCCAGCCGTGGCTTGCCCGGGTACGCCCGCCCCGAACCCTGCGCGGACCCCTGACCGGCCCGTGCTGCCCTAGGACCCGGCCCGCTCCGCGGCCGGAGTACGGGACCGCCCGCGCGGCAGGACCCGTAGTGCGTCGCCCATGTCGGCGACCTCGGTCACCTTCATCCCGGCCGGGACCTTGCCCGGGTCCGCCGGCACCAGGGCGTGCGTGAAGCCGAGCCGGTGCGCCTCCGCGAGCCGCCGCTGTACACCGGTCACCCGCCGCACCTCGCCGGCCAGACCGACCTCCCCGATCGCCACGAGGTTCTTCGGGAGCGGGACGTCGCTGGCGGCGGAGGCCAGGGCCAGCGCGATCGCCAGGTCGGCGGCCGGCTCGGTCAGCTTCACCCCGCCCACGGTCGCGCTGTAGATGTCGCGCTTGCCCAGCGCGGTGATCCGGCCGCGCTGCTCCAGCACCGCCAGCATCATCGAGACGCGCGAGGTCTCCAGGCCCGAGGTGGTGCGCCGGGGGGAGGGGATCTGCGAGTCCACGGTCAGCGCCTGCACCTCGGCGACCAGCGGACGCTTGCCCTCCAGGGTCACCGTCAGACAGGTCCCGGGCACCGCCTCGGCGCGCCGGGTCAGGAACAGCCCGCTCGGGTCGGCGAGGCCGGTGATCCCCTCGTCGTGCAGCTCGAAGCAGCCCACCTCGTCGGTGGCCCCGTACCGGTTCTTGATGCCGCGCACCAGCCGCAGCCGGGCGTGCCGGTCGCCCTCGAAGCTGAGCACCACGTCGACCAGGTGCTCCAGGAGGCGCGGACCGGCGATGGCCCCGTCCTTGGTCACGTGCCCGACGAGGAGCGTGGACATCCCGCGCTCCTTGGAGGCGCGGATCAGGGCCCCGGCGACCTCGCGGACCTGGGCCATGCCGCCGGGCGCACCGTCGATCTCGGGGGAGGCCACGGTCTGCACGGAGTCCAGGATGAGGAGGGAGGGCTTCACCGCGTCCAGGTGCCCCAGTACGGCCGACAGGTCGGTCTCGGCCGCCAGGTAGAGGTGGTCGCTCAGCGCGTTGATCCGGTCGGCGCGCAGCCGTACCTGGCTCGCCGACTCCTCGCCGGTGACGTACAGCGTGCGGTGGTCGCCGTTGGACGCCTTCGCCGCGACGTCGAGCAGCAGCGTCGACTTGCCGACGCCGGGCTCCCCCGCGAGCAGCACCACGGCGCCGGGCACGAGCCCGCCGCCGAGGACCCGGTCCAGCTCGTCCACGCCGGTGCTGCGCGCGGTCGCCGTCCGGCCGTCGACCTGCCCGATCGGCACCGCGGCGGTCGACACCCGGCCCGCGGCGGTCGTCCGCACGGCGGGCGCGCCCATCTCCTCGACGGTGCCCCACGCCTGGCACTCGGGACACCGCCCGAGCCACTTCGCGGTCGTCCAGCCGCACTCGGTACAGCGGTAGGACGGCCGGTCCTTGGCGGATGAACGAGCAGTACGGGCAGCCATGCCGCTCACCGTAGCCGCAGGCACTGACAGCGCCGACAGCGCCGGCACCGCCACCGGCAACCGCGCGGTCAGTGCCCCACCGATCTGTTCACCCGTAAGGGCTAAATCCGGGGAAGGCTTCCGGGGGTCACCCGGCACTCCGCCTACGGTCGCCAGGTGAACAGCAGCAGCCAGGCACACTCCTCGTCACGCTCCGGCGCACACCGGGCGCACGGGCGCACGCCCTTCGAGCAGGAGCCGCCGCCGCCCTTCCGGCACGAGCCCTACCTGGACGGCCTGTTCACGTACTGCCTGTCGGTCCTGTGCGACCACGACACGGCCACCGACGTGCTGGGCGGCGTACTCGCCGTGGCCGAACGGCATCCCGGCCGCTGCCCCGACGAGGGGGACCGGCGGGCCTGGCTCTACGCCCTGGCGCGCTGGGGCTGCCTGCAACGGCTGGCGGAGCAGAGGCGCACACGGCAGGGAGCGCACTGCGCCCGGCGTGCGCCGGAGCACGCGTACGCCGGTTACGCGCCGGGTCAGGGGAACGCGGAGGGTAATACGGACGGCGACCCCTCCGGCGGCGCCCGCCGCACGCTTGACGTGAGCGCCTACCGCCGTACCGAGCTGGCCCGGCTCGCCTGGCCGGAGGCCGCCGGCACCACGCCCGAGCAGCGCGAGGCCCTGGAACTCGCCGTCCGCCACCGCCTCGGCGTCAGCGAACTGGCCGCCGTCCTCGGCACGCCCGCGGCGGCCGCCCGGGAGCTGCTGTCCGGCGCCGCCTGCGAGGTGGAGCGCACCCGCACCGCCCTCGCCGTCGTGGAGACCGGCAGCTGCTCCAGCGTCTCCCGGCTCACCGGCGACGGGCAGGTCCTGCTGTCGACGACGCTGCGCGCCGAGCTCGTACGCCACGTCGACGACTGTCCGCGCTGCCGCCGCGTCGCCGAACGCGTGGGCGCCGGCGCGCCCTGGCCCGGCTCCGGCGGCCTCGACACCGCCGCCCTCCCGCTCGTCCCCGCCCCCCGCACCGCCGTCCACGCCGCGATGCTCCGCTCCGGCGGCCGGGGCCGGCGGCCCGCCCCGCGCTTCGACCGCACCGGCTTCCCGATGGACCCCAAGGACCGGGCGGCCCGCCGCGACCGGATGCGGGCCCGGGCGGTGACCACCACCGTGGTCGCCACCGTCGTCGCCGCGCCGGTCCTGGCCCTGTGGGCGGCCTACCGGGGCGCCCCCGACACCGGCGAACCCGTCGGCGGGGACACCGCCACCCGCATCTCGACGACCGAGTCCGACCTCCCGACGGCGCCGCACATCGGCGGCCGCCCGCTGACCGCCTACGAGAACACCGGGAACACCACCTCCGCCACCGGCAGTCCCGGCTTCGCCCCCGGCAGCTCCGAGCCCGACGTGTCGGTCGAGGTGATCAGCACCGGGCCCCCGCCGGCTGCCGACCGGGCCGGTACCCGCGGCCGCCTCACCGTCGCCGCGTCCTCCAGCGGAGCGACCACGCTGCTCACCCTCACCGCGGCCGGCGGCGCCCCGGTGGACTGGCGGCTCTGGTCCGACGCGCCCTGGCTCCACGCGAGCCGTACCGCGGGCACGCTGGCCCCCGGAGAATCGGTCACCCTGTGGATCACCGTGGACACCGCGGCCCAGCCGGTGGGGGCCTGGACGGCCCGGGTCGGGGTGGATCCCGGCGGCGCGGTCGTCTCCATCCAGGGCCGCGGGCGCCCGGCCCCGACCCCGGAGCCGCCGTCGACCCCGGCCCCGACACCCACGCCGACGCCGACACCCACGCCCACCCCGACGCCGACCCCGACCCCCACGCCGACCACTCCGACGCCGACGCCCACCCCGACCCCGACGCCAGGAGGAACGGTTTCCCCCGACCCGGACCCCCAGCCCGGCCCGGGGCCGTCGGCTTCGTCGTCCTAGTCCGGCCTCCACACCAGGCGGGCGGCGGCGGGCCGGACTGGGCGGGCGGCTGCGGCTGCGGCTGCGGGTCGGGTCGGCTTAGGCGGGCGGCTGCGGGTCGGGTCGGCTTAGGCGGGCGGCTGCGGGTCGGCCGGGTGCGGGGCCATCGGCAGCAGGGAGGCGAGCCGCGCCTCGCACAGCTTCACCAGCTCCTCGTACGCCTCCTTGCCCATCAGCTCCGTCAGCTCGGGGCGGTACGACACGTACACCGGCTCCCCGGCGCCGTGCGCGGAGGTCGCCGACGTGCACCACCAGTGCAGGTCGTGGCCGCCCGGGCCCCAGCCGCGCCGGTCGTACTCGCCGATCGACACCTGGAGCACGCGGGTGTCGTCGGGCCGCTCGATCCAGTCGTAGGTACGGCGGATCGGCAACTGCCAGCACACGTCCGGCTTCGTCTCCAGCGGCTCCTGGCCACTCTTCAGCGCCAGGATGTGCAGCGAACAGCCGGCCCCGGCGGGGAACCCCGGCCGGTTCAGGAAGATGCACGCGCCGTCCCAGCGGCGGGTCTGCTTCTCCCCGTCGTCATCGTGCTGCGTCCACCCGGTCTCGCTGCCCACGTCGTGGAACTGCCACAGCTCGGGCGTCAGCCTGGCCACGTGCTGGGCGACGCGCTTCTCGTCGTCCTCGTCGGAGAAGTGCGCGCCGAGCGTGCAGCAGCCGTCGGACGCCCGGCCCGCCTGGATGCCCTGGCAGCCGCTGCCGAAGATGCAGGTCCAGCGCGAGGTGAGCCAGGTCAGGTCGCAGCGGAAGACCTGCTCGTCGTCAGCGGGATCGGGGAACTCCACCCAGGCCCGGGGAAAGTCCAGCCCCTTCTCGTCGGCCTTCGCCCCGCCGCCCTTCGCCTTGGCGGCCTTCGCCTCGTCGGCCTTCGCCCTGGCGGCCTTGTTTCCGGCCTTCTCGCCGGACGCGGGCTTGGTCTTGTTGGCCTTCTTCGTATTTGGCACAAACCCAAGCGTAAGCGCCCCCCGCGTCACCCATAAGCGTTCGTCGCAGTAGCGTTTCCCCCTATGAGACTCGGTGTCCTTGATGTGGGTTCGAACACGGTCCACCTGCTGGTGGTGGACGCGCACCCCGGCGCGCGCCCGCAGCCGGCGCACTCGCACAAGGTGGAACTGCGGCTGGCGGAGCTCCTCGACGGGGACGGCGCGGTCACTCCCGAGGGCGTCGAGCGCCTCGTCTCGGTGATCGCCGACGCGGTGCAGGCCGCCGAGGACAAGGGCTGCGAGGACGTACTGCCCTTCGCGACCAGCGCCGTCCGAGAGGCCACGAACGCGGACGCGGTGCTGGCCCGGATCAAGGCCGAGACCGGAGTCGACCTGCCCGTCCTGAGCGGTGAGGACGAGGCGCGGCTGACTTTCCTGGCCGCGCGCCGCTGGTTCGGCTGGTCGGCCGGAAAGCTGCTGGTCCTCGACATCGGCGGCGGCTCGCTGGAGATCGCGTACGGCATCGACGAGGACCCGGACGCGGCCGTCTCCCTCCCGCTGGGCGCCGGCCGGCTGACATCGGGCTGGCTGCCGGGCGACCCGCCCGACGCGCTGGACATCCGCGCCCTGCGCCGCCACGTACGGGCGGAGATCGCGCGCACGGTCAGGGAGTTCAGCCGCTTCGGGACCCCCGACCACGTGGTGGCGACGTCGAAGACGTTCAAGCAGCTGGCCCGCATCGCGGGCGCGGCCCGCTCGGCGGACGGCCTCTACGTGCAGCGCGACCTGACCCGCAAGTCGCTGGAGGAGTGGGTCCCGCGGCTGGCCGCGATGACCACGGCCCAGCGGGCGGCCCTCCCGGGCGTCTCGGAGGGCCGGGCGAACCAGCTGCTGGCGGGAGCGGTGGTCGCCGAGGGCGCGATGGACCTCTTCGGCGTCGACGAGCTCGAGATCTGCCCGTGGGCCCTGCGCGAGGGCGTCATCCTGCGCAGACTGGACCACCTCCCGACGGGCAACGGCTGAGGGTACGGAGCTTCGCCCGGTTGTATGCCGGTCGGTCAGGGGCCGGCCACATCTCGCTCGGGCAGGTCGGGCAGGTGGGTGGGGGCTTCGGGGGGCCTGATCCCCACCATCCCGATCAGGGAGGGTTTGGGGGTTTCCCGTCAGTCCCACTGTCTCTCCGGGGCGGGCCGGCCTGTCAAGGGCGCTCCCTTCGGTCGCGTCGCTTCGCGATGTCGCTGCGCTCCACCCTTGACAGGCCGTCCCGCCCCGGAAAGCCAAGGACTGTCGGGAAGCCCCCAAAAGAACGGTCCACTGGTTCACGATGACCAGCCAGGGACATCAGCGATCCAGGGCCTGACCACGGGTGGCGCACCCCGCCCGGGCCAGCCGAAAACCGAAGCCGAGGCGCTGCCTGCGCGCCAGATCGCTACGCGCTCCTCTTTTCTCAGCGTCCGGCGGCCGTCCGGGGCCCAACCCGCACCAGAGAGTGCGCACAAGCCCGCGGGGAGCGGTGGGCGCGCCGCATCGCTGCGCGGCTGGGGTGATCTGGCGGCGATCAGACCGGCATCGGCGGGCGCAAGCCGCCCACGGTCGCTCGGCCGCGGGCGCCGAACGAACGGTCTGAGAGGGGACGGGCGGATGATCGAAGCGGAGCTGAAGGCGCGGGTGCGTGCGCCGGAGGAGGTGCTGCGGCGGTTGGACGAGCGGGCCGTGGGGCGGTCCGAGGTCTACCAGGACACCTACTACGACACTCCGGACGGAGGGCTGGAGCGCCGGGACCAGGAGCTGCGGGTGCGGACCGTACACGGGCTGGACGAGACTCGCACCGTGCTCACGTACAAGGGCGCCCGGGTGGACGAGGAGTCCGGGTCGAAGCCCGAGCACGAGACCCGCGTGGAGGACGCCGAGGCGCTGCATGCGACGCTGCGCGGTCTCGGGTACGTGCCGGTCATCGCGTTCGAGAAGCGGTGCCGGAACTACGCCTTCGAGGCGCGAGGCCGGCGGATGCTCGCCACCCTGGTCCGCGTCTCCGAGTTGGACGGGACGTTCCTGGAGCTGGAGACCCTGGTGGAGGAGAAGGACCTGGCCGCAGGCCTCGACGACGTCCGCACGGTCCTCGGCGAGCTCGGCATCGGCGCGCACGACCTGACCCGGGAGCTGTACACCGTCGCCGTGCGGGTCCGCCGGGGCGTGGGCTGAGGCGCAGGGCGGCGCCTCGCCCGGCCCGGGGCACCCGGGCCCACCCGGGAGGGCTGCGGGCCCGTACCCTGTGTCCGTGGCAGAACCAGTCCGTGTCCCGACCGCGAAAGTCGCCCTGTCCACCGCCTCCGTCTATCCGGAGACCACGGCGACCGCCTTCGAGATCGCCGCGCGCCTCGGCTACGACGGCGTCGAGGTCATGGTCTGGACGGACCCGGTCAGCCAGGACGTCGACGCCCTGCGCCGGCTGTCCGACCACCACCAGGTGCCGATCCTCGCCATCCACGCGCCGTGCCTGCTGATCACCCAGCGGGTGTGGTCCACCGACCCCTGGACCAAGCTCCAGCGGGCCCGGGCGGCGGCCGAGCGGCTCGGCGCGTCCACCGTGGTCGTGCACCCGCCGTTCCGCTGGCAGCGCCAGTACGCGCGGGACTTCGTCACCGGGATCTGGCGGATGGCGGACGAGACCGACGTCCGGTTCGCCGTCGAGAACATGTACCCCTGGCGCTACCGCGACCGCGAGATGCTGGCGTACGCCCCCGAGTGGGACGTGACCAAGGACGACTACCGGCACTACACCGTCGACCTGTCGCACACCGCGACCGCCCGTACCGACGCCACCGCGATGATCGACCGGATGGGCGAGCGGCTCGCGCACGTCCACCTCGCCGACGGAAACGGATCGGCGAAGGACGAGCACCTCGTCCCGGGCCGCGGTACGCAGCCCTGCGCCGAGCTGCTCGAGCGCCTCGCCCGTACCTCCTTCGACGGGCACGTGGTGATCGAGGTCAACACCCGGCGGGCCATGTCCTCCGCGGAACGCGAGGCCGACCTCGCCGAGGCGCTGGCCTTCACCCGCCTGCACCTCGCCACCGCGTCCGCGCCGCGCGACGGGGCCCGGCGCCCGTGACCGAGCCCGTGAAGCGCCGCCGCGGCCCCGGCCGGCCCCGCCAGGACGAGGCCGAGGAAGGCCCCGGCACCCAGGAGCGCATCCGCCTCGCCGCCCGCTCCGAGTTCGCCGCGCGCGGCTACGACAAGACCTCCGTACGCGGTGTCGCCAAGGCCGCCGGTGTGGACCCGGCGCTGGTCCACCACTACTTCGGCAGCAAGGACGACCTCTTCGCCGCCGCCATCGAGCTGAGCATGGAGCCGGCGCTGGTGGTCCCGGCGATCCTCGGCGAGGGGCCCGACGGCATCGGGGAACGGCTCGCCCGCTACTTCCTGGGGATCTGGGAGAACCCGGTCACCCGGGCTCCGCTGCTGGCCGTCATCCGGTCCGCGCTGACCCACGACGCGGCGGCCGCGGTGCTGCGCCGCATCGTCCTGCGCCGCGTCCTGGAGCGGGTGGCCGCCGACCTCGACGTGCCCGACCCGACCTTCCGCGCCGAGCTCGCCGCCTCCCACATGGTCGGCATCGCGATCCTGCGGTACGTGGTCCAGGTCGAGCCCCTCGCGTCCGCCGACCCCGAAGCGATCGTGGCCCTGGTGGCGCCCACCCTCCAGCGCTACCTGACCGAGGAATGAGCCCTCCGTCCCGGCATGCGGACCTTCTGTCCGAATCGCGGTCCAGGGGCGTAGCCTCGTAACTGATTCATATCTACAGTCGTGGCCGCGCTCCCAAGGCCGGCCGCACTCATGGGGAGTGAACCCGATGCCCGAGCTGAGGTCCCGCACCGTCACCCACGGCCGCAACATGGCGGGCGCACGCGCCCTTATGCGTGCGTCGGGCGTAGCGAGCGAGGACATCGGGAAGCCGATCATCGCGGTCGCCAACTCCTTCACCGAGTTCGTCCCCGGCCACACCCACCTGGCCCCGGTCGGCCGGATCGTCTCCGACGCCATCCGCGCGGCCGGCGCGATCCCGCGTGAGTTCAACACCATCGCGGTCGACGACGGCATCGCGATGGGCCACGCCGGCATGCTCTACTCCCTGCCCTCCCGCGACCTGATCGCGGACAGCGTGGAGTACATGGTCGAGGCGCACTGCGCCGACGCGCTGATCTGCATCTCCAACTGCGACAAGATCACGCCGGGGATGCTGATGGCCGCGATGCGCCTCAACATCCCGGTCGTGTTCGTCTCCGGCGGCCCGATGGAGGCCGGCCAGGCCACGCTGGTCGACGGCACCGTCCGCAAGCTCGACCTGATCGACGCCATGGTCGACGCCTCCAACGAGAACGTCTCCGACGAGGACGTCCTGCGCATCGAGGAGAACGCCTGCCCGACCTGCGGCTCGTGTTCGGGCATGTTCACCGCCAACTCGATGAACTGCCTCGCCGAGGCCATCGGCCTGGCCCTCCCCGGCAACGGCTCGGTCCTCGCCACGCACACCGCCCGCCGCGCCCTGTACGAGAACGCCGGCCGCACGGTCGTCGAGATCACCAAGCGGTACTACGAGCAGGACGACGCGTCCGTCCTGCCCCGCAACATCGCCACCCGCCAGGCCTTCGAGAACGCCATGGCCCTCGACATCGCGATGGGCGGCTCGACCAACACGATCCTGCACCTGCTCGCGGCGGCGCAGGAGGCGGGCCTGGACTACGACCTCAAGGACATCGACGCGGTCTCGCGCCGCGTCCCGTGCCTGTCGAAGGTCGCTCCGAACGTGGCGCCCGGCGGCACGTACTACATGGAGGACATCCACCGGGCCGGCGGCATCCCCGCCATCCTGGGCGAACTGCACCGCGGCGGACTCCTGAACAAGGACGTCACCTCCGTGCACTCCGCCAACCTGGAGGACTGGCTGGCCGAGTGGGACGCCCGCTCCGGCACCGCGTCCCCCGAGGCCATGGAGCTGTGGCACGCGGCCCCCGGCTGCAAGCGCTCCGCCACCGCCTTCTCCCAGTCCGAGCGCTGGGAGACCCTCGACCTCGATGCCGAGGGCGGCTGCATCCGCTCGGTGCAGCACGCGTACTCCAAGGACGGCGGCCTCGCCGTCCTCAAGGGCAACCTCGCGGTCGACGGCTGCGTCGTGAAGACGGCCGGCGTCGACGAGTCGATCTGGACGTTCGAGGGCCCGGCGGTCGTCTGCGAGTCGCAGGACGAGGCCGTTGACAAGATCCTGCGCAAGGAGATCAAGGCGGGCGACGTCGTCGTCATCCGCTACGAGGGCCCGCGCGGCGGCCCCGGCATGCAGGAGATGCTCTACCCGACCTCCTTCCTCAAGGGCCGCGGCCTCGGCAAGGTCTGCGCCCTGGTGACCGACGGCCGCTTCTCCGGCGGCACCTCGGGCCTGTCCATCGGCCACGCCTCCCCGGAGGCGGCCTCGGGCGGCACCATCGCGGTCGTCGAGGACGGCGACCGGATCCGGATCGACATCCCGAACCGGTCCATCGAGCTCCTGGTCGACGAGGCCACCCTCGCCGCCCGCCACGAGGCCCTCGGCGGTGTCTACGCGCCGAAGAACCGCGAGCGCCAGGTCTCCGCGGCCCTGCGCGCCTACGCGGCGATGGCCACCAGCGCCGACAAGGGCGCCGTCCGCGACGTGTCCCGCCTGGGCTGACCCGGCCACACCGGTCGACCCGGCCACACCGGTCGACCCGGCCACACCGGCCGACCCGACGCCCCGGACCCCGCCGGCCGCTTCACCAGCCGGCGGGGTCCGCCGCGTCCACCGCGAACACGGACCCGTCGGGCGCGCTCCCGAACACCCGCCCGTCGGCGACCACGGGCGCGGGGACGGTGGCCGTGTAGGTACCCTGGCCCGTGCCCATCCGGGGGTCCGTCTGCCCGATCAGCCGCCCGGCCCGCGCGTCGACCGCGATCAGCCGGCCGTCGGCCGCCATCAGGTACAGCCGCCCGTCGCCGACGACCGGCCGGGACGCCGCGGCCACGGCCGTCTCCAGCCGCCACGCCTCCTTCTCGCCCGCGACCGCCGTCAGCGCCCCCGAGATGCCGATCAGGTACACGACCCCGTCCGGTCCGACGGCCGCCTCGGCCTGCAGCTGTTCCACCGACAGCGGGGTGCGCCGTACCGCCCGCGTGGCGAGGTCGATGCGCACGACCGCGACCGACATCCCCTGCAGGTCGCCGGCCAGCAGGTGGAGCCCGCCCTGTGCGGCCCCGACCGGCTTGAGCAGCCCCGGCGCGCGGACCTGCCAGCGCACCGTGCCGCCGACCGGATCGACCGCCGAGACCTGCGAGGACGTGCCGTCGTCGGCGCGCGTGGCCACGTACAGGTCCGGGCCGTCGCCCGTCGGGCCGGGACCCGTGAGCCACACCGACCCCACCCGGCCCAGGCGCTTGCTCCAGCTCACCTGGCCGGTGGCCGCGTCGAGCGCCGTGACCGTCCCGTCAGCCGCGGCGGCCAGCACCTTCGAGCCGGCGGGCAGCACGGTCGCGTTCGGCGCGATGTCCTTCTTCCACTTCGGTACGCCCGTGGCCGGATCCAGCGCCTGGAGCAGCCCGCTGCCGGGGGTCACGGCGAGTACGAGTCCGCCGCCCGATGCGGGAGCGATGGCGGTGGCGCCGGCCGTACGGGCTCCCGCACCCGGTGCGGGCACCGACCAGACGAGGGAACCGTCGGCCGGGTGCAGCCGGGCCGCGACGAGGCCCGGCGTCGAGCAGTACAGGGCTCCGGCCGCCGCGGCGCACGCGGACACCGTGTTGCCGGGACCGCGGTCGCCCAGCGGGGCCGACCACGGGGTGGGCGCCGCCGGTTCCGCGGCCGAGCCGGGCGCGTGCGGTGCCGTGTGCCCCGCCGGGTCCTCGCGGCCCTCGCGGCCCTTGCGGTCCTCGCGGTCCTCGCCGTCCGAGAACTGCGCGTACGCGCCGGCGGCTCCGCCCGTCAGCAGCAGCGCGAGGGCGAGCGCCGGGGCGAGGCGCCGCGGCCGCCGCCCCGCCCGCGGGGTTTCGGGGGCGCGTACGCGCCGGTGCGTGACGTCATCGGCGGCGGCCGGGGGCTGCGGCGACAGCGGCCGCCGGGGCTGGGGGATGAAGGCGCGGGTCTCCTCGCCCGTCGGATACGCGGCCGCCCGCAGCTCTGCGAGCAGGGCGTCGGGCGTGGGCCGGTCGGCGGGGTCCTTGGCGAGGCAGCGCGAGATGACGGGCGTCAGGGAGGACGGCACCCCGGTCAGGTCCGGCTCGCTGTGCACCACCTGGTACGCGACGAGGTAGTGGCTGTCGGAGTCGAACGGCCCGCGCCCGGTCGCCGCGTGGACGAGTACGGCCCCCATCGCGAACACGTCCGCCGCCGGCCCGACCTCCCGCGGCCGCTGGAACTGCTCGGGCGCCATGAACGGCGGTGTCCCGATCAGCTTCCCGGTCTCGGTCCGCAGGTCGCTGTCGGCGGGCCGGGAGATCCCGAAGTCGATGACCCGCACCCCGTCCGGGGCCATCAGGACGTTGCTCGGCTTGAGGTCCCGGTGCACGACACCGGCCCGGTGGATGTCCCGCAGCGCCTCGGCCAGTCCGGCGCCGAGCCTGGCCAGTGCTCCGGGGCCCAGGGTCTGTTCCCGTACCTGCTCGGCGAGCGTGGGGGCGTCGATGAACAGGGTGGCCATCCACGGCCGCTCGGCATCGGGGTCCGCGTCCACGACGGGCGCGGTGAACGCGCCGCTCACCCGGCGGGCGGCCGCGACCTCCTGCCGGAACCTGGCCCGGAACTCCGGATCCGCCGCGTGCTGCGCGTGGACGACCTTGACCGCGAGCCGCAGCCCGGATGCGGAGGTGGCCAGATGAACCACTCCCATGCCACCGGAACCCAGGACGGATTCCAGCCGGTACTGCCCGGCGTACTCCGGAAAACCGGCCCGTTCCGCGCGCAGTGGATGCACTGCCGACCACCCCCGCCGGAGCCTAGTCGATGGCGCATATGAAGCGGTAAGGGCCTGCTACCCTGCGCGAGTTGCAGAGCGTCATGCTCGAGGGGGAGATTTTCGATGGCGGTTGAGAACGAAACGAACGAGGTCCAGACCCTTGCCGCAGGGTCCGGGTACAAGTCCTACCCGGTCGCGCCCGGCGTCCAGCTCAACGTGCGCAGCGGCCCGGGCACCGGGTACCCCGTCGTCGGCGTCCTGCCGCTCGGAGCCTGGGTGACGATCCGCTGCCAGTGCGCGGGGACCACGGTCTCCGGCCCGTACGGCACCACGAACCTGTGGGACTGCGTCGGCAACGGCCAGTTCGTGTCCGACGCGTACGTGAAGACCGGCAGCGACGGCTACGTCGCCGCACACTGCGGCTAGCCGCGCACCGCCCGTCTGACACGTGAGACACAACCGGCCCGGCCCGCCCGGCGGGGGATAATCGCTGATGTGAGCGACGACCAGCGAGACCACGCCCCCGCCGAGCAGGCCCCGGCCCCGGGCCTGGCCCCCGTGGGACCCGAGCCCGAGCCGATCCGGTTCTTCGGCACCACCTGGGTCCACCACGACGGCGGCTACGCCCTGCGCCGCGCCGGCGTCGCCATCGGCTCCCTGGTCACCGCCGTCGCCGCCGCGCTCCTGCTCCGGCTCTCCTACGAGGGCCTGGAGATCGGGAACGTCGGCCCCTTCCTCAGCATCTCCGTCGTCGTCCTCTTCGCGGTGTGCAGCTCCATCGCCTTCGCCAAGACCTGGGATTCCTTCAGCCGCCGCCCGGCCCCCTCCTCCGACGAGGCCGCACTCAAGGGCCTGAAGGCGATCGGTTTCATCGGCTCCCTCATCGCGTACTTCCTCCGCTGCCTCGTCGAGGCCCCGGGCGAGAAGCTCCGCCGCGCCGAGCACGCGCGTGCCGTGGCCGAATTCGCCCGCCGCCGCACCACCCGTAGCGGCAACCCGGCCGCGCGCCGCCCCAAGCGCAAGAAGTAGCGCGCCACCCCGCAACCTCCGGCCGATTGACGCCCGGCACAGCCAGGAGCATTATTCATCACATGATGAATAACCCGCCTCCGGGAGCCGGGGCCGCCGCCGTGCACGCCGCCGGCCTGACCGTCCGCCGCGGCACGGGCCGCTCCCCGCGCACCGTCCTCGACGGCATCGGCTTCGACGTCCCCCGCGGCCGCATCACCGGCCTCCTCGGCCCCTCCGGCTGCGGAAAGTCCACCCTCATGCGCGCCGTCGTCGGCACCCAGGCCCACGTGACCGGCACCCTCGAGGTCCTCGGCCGCCCCGCCGGCCACCCCGAGCTCCGCTCCCGCATCGGCTACGTCACCCAGGCGCCCTCCGTCTACGACGACCTCACCGTCCGCCAGAACCTCGACTACTTCGCCGCGGTCCTCGATCCGGGCCGCGCCGCCGCCGACCGCCGCGCCGCCGCCGTACGGCGGGCCGTCACCGACGTCGACCTCACCACCCACACCGACGTCCTCGCCGGCAACCTCTCCGGCGGCCAGCGCAGCCGCGTCTCCCTCGCCGTCGCCCTGCTCGGCACCCCCGAGCTCCTCGTCCTCGACGAACCCACCGTCGGCCTCGACCCCGTCCTGCGCCGCGACCTCTGGAACCTCTTCCACGAGATCACCCGCACCCGCGGCGCCACGATCCTCGTCTCCTCCCACGTCATGGACGAGGCCGAGCGCTGCCACGACCTGCTCCTCATGCGCGAGGGCCGCATCCTCGCCCACGGCACCCCCGACGCCCTGCGCGCCCGTACCGGCTCCGCCACCGTCGAGGAAGGCTTCCTCCGCCTCGTCGACGAGGCCAACGCCCACGCAACCACCCATGCCGACGCAGCCCCGGAGGCGCAGCGATGACTGCCACGACCGCAATGAACGGTGCCCGGACCGCCGCCACCGCCGCCCGCGTCCTGCGCCAGCTCAGCCACGATCCGCGCTCCATCGCGCTGATGCTGCTGGTCCCCGTCCTGATGCTGACGCTGCTCCGCTTCGTCTTCGACGGCAGCCCGCGCACCTTCGACAGCATCGGCGCGTCGCTCCTCGGGATCTTCCCCCTCATCACCATGTTCCTGGTGACCTCCATCGCCACGCTGCGCGAGCGCACCTCCGGAACTCTGGAACGCCTCCTCGCCATGCCGCTCGGCAAGGGCGACCTCATCGCCGGCTACGCCCTCGCCTTCGGAGCCGTCGCCGTCGTCCAGTCGCTCCTGGCCACCGCCCTCGCCCTGTGGCTCCTGGGCCTCGACGTCGTCGGCTCCCCCTGGCTCCTTCTCCTCGTCGCCCTGCTCGACGCGCTCCTGGGCACCGCACTCGGCCTCTTCGTCTCGGCCTTCGCGGCCTCCGAGTTCCAGGCCGTCCAGTTCATGCCGGCGGTGATCTTCCCCCAGCTGCTGCTGTGCGGCCTCTTCGCGGCCCGCGACACCATGCACCCCGTGCTCGAAGCCCTCTCGAACGTCCTGCCCATGTCGTACGCGGTCGACGGCATGACCCAGGTCCTGACCCACACCGACATGACCGCCGACTTCGTCCGCGACACCGTCATCGTCGCCGCCTGCGCCCTGCTCGTCCTCGCCCTCGGCGCGGCCACCCTCCGCCGCCGGACCCCGTAGCCGCAACCGGTCGGCGCCCACGGACCGGACACACCGCCCGGCCCCCCGCCCCGAGTGCAAGGATGATCCCGTACGCAGTAACTACGCAGCGCGTTCGGCGAGGTGAATCGGGCATGACCCAGACAGTCGCGGTCCTCGGTACCGGCAAGATCGGCGAGGCTCTGCTCAGCGGGATGATCCGCGGCGGCTGGCCCGCCTCGAAGCTCCTCGTCACCGCCCGCCGCGCGGAACGCGCCGAGGAGCTCCGCGCCCGCTACGGCGTCGAGGCCGTCAGCAACGCCGAGGCCGCCAAGCGCGCCGACACCCTGATCCTCACCGTCAAGCCGCAGGACATGGGCAAGCTCCTCGAGGAGCTGGCCCCGCACGTCCCCGCCGACCGCCTGGTCATCAGCGGCGCCGCCGGCATCCCGACCTCCTTCTTCGAGGAGCGGCTCGCCCCCGGCACCCCCGTGGTCCGCGTCATGACGAACACCCCCGCCCTCGTCGACGAGGCCATGTCCGTCATCTCGGCCGGCAGCCACGCGACCGCCGCGCACCTCGTCCACACCGAGGAGATCTTCGGCGGCGTCGGCAAGACCCTGCGCGTCCCCGAGTCCCAGCAGGACGCCGCCACCGCCCTCTCCGGCTCCGGACCGGCGTACTTCTACTTCCTCGTGGAGGCCATGACCGACGCGGGAATCCTCCTGGGCCTGCCCCGCGCCCAGGCCCACGACCTGATCGTGCAGGCCGCCATCGGCGCCGCCGTGATGCTCCGCGACAGCGGCGAGCACCCGGTCAAGCTCCGCGAGGCCGTCACCTCCCCGGCCGGTACGACGATCAACGCGATCGTCGAGCTCGAGCGGCACGGCGTACGCGCCGCCCTGATCGCCGCCCTCGAAGCGGCCCGCGACCGCAGCCGCGAGCTGGCCTCCGGCAACAGCTGAGCCGCGCGCACCGGGTACGGACCCCCGCCCTGACGGAGGCCCGTACCCGTACCAGTACCCGTACCCCTCATTCCTTCACGGCGCGAGCAGCCCGATGGCCTGGTACGCCCGGTCGACCACCGGCCGCGCCAGCTCCCGGGCCCGTCCCGCACCCTCCCGCAGCACCTTGTCCACCTCGGCCGGATCGGCCGCCAGCTCCGCGTGCCGCTCCCGCACCGGCCGCAGCAGCTCGACCACGGCGTCGGCGACGTCCCGCTTAAGCGCGCCGTACCCGCTGTAGCCCTCGGCGAGCCGCACGGGATCCCCGCCCGTACAGGCCGCCAGGATGTCCAGCAGGTTCGCGACGCCGGGCCGCGCCTCCCGGTCGTAGGCCACGCCGTCGTTCCCGGAGTCGGTGACCGCCCGCATCACCTTCTTGCGCACGACCTCCGGCTCGTCGAGCAGGTAGACGATCCCGGTGCCGTTCGCCTCGGACTTGCCCATCTTGGAGGTCGGCTCCTGGAGGTCCATGACCCGGGCGGCCACCGCCGGATGCGTGGCCTTGGGCACCGTGAACGTGTGCCCGTACCGCTGATTGAAGCGGACGGCCAGATCACGGGTCAGCTCGACGTGCTGCCGCTGGTCCTCACCCACGGGCACCTCGTCGGTCCGGTAGGCGAGGATGTCGGCGGCCATCAGCACGGGATAGGTGAGCAGCGACAGTCGTACGCCTTCCCCGGAGGCCTGTGCCTTCGCCGCCTTCTCCTTGTACTGGATCATCCGGCGCAGTTCACCGTCGGTGGCGGTGCACTCCAGCAGGTACGCGAGCCGCGTGTGCTCGTCGACATGGCTCTGCACGAACAACGTGCACCGCTGCGGGTCCAGTCCGGCGGCGAGCAGCAGCGTCGCCGCCTGCCGGCTGAGCCGCCGCACGCGCGCCGGATCGTGTTCGACGGTCAGCGCGTGCAGGTCGACGACACAGAACAGCGCCTCGTCCGGCTCCTGGTCGGCGGCGACCCACTGGCGTACGGCCCCCAGGTAGTTCCCCAGCGTCAGATGCCCGGTCGGCTTGACCCCGCTGAAGATCCTCGTCATGTCCCTGCTCTCCCTTGTGTGAGTGGTGTCGGAGCCGCCGCGTCCGGCGACCGAGCCACTCCCGGGAGGGGAGAAAACAAAACGGCCGCCGAAGCGGCGGCCGTGAGCGCATGCGTACTCGCGTTGCAGTCGGCCGCCGTCAGGCGGCCCACCAACGGAGGTTGAGCGTGAGCGCATGCGTAGTCATGGACCCAGGGTAGACGGAACGGGATGAAGGCGGGGTGAAGTTCGCGCACCACGCGGGGCCGGTCAGCCCAGAGTTGACACAGGTGTGCCCGATCCGTAAGGTTCTTCGAGTTGTCCGAAGTGAGCGCCGACCCCGGTCGGTCCCCGGACAGCCATCCCGCACTACACATTCGAACGAACGACTCACTTTGTCGTCTCGTTTTCATGCGTATTTGCGAATGAGGAATCCGCGTCCGAGGACGCCGCCGCCGATTAGGTTCGGGGGCAAGGAATCCGCTACTGTCTCACTCGCCGGAAGGGCCCAACAGCCCGGAACGCAAACCCCGCTGACCGGGGGTCAGGCCCGAAAGGATCTGATAGAGTCGGAATCGCCGAAAAGGGAAAGCGCGAAAGCGTCTGGACCTGGAAAGCACCGAGGAAATCGGGCCCGAAAGAGTCTGATAGAGTCGGAAACGCAAGAACAGAACGAAAGCCCG
>NZ_JBVJFA010000063.1:0-21623 GCF_055588085.1 Streptomyces sp. NPDC046303 | reverse complement strand
CCAAGTACGTCCAGTACGCGGGCATCCGGCCGGCACGCCGAGAGCACGCACCGGACACCGCTCCTTCACCACGGACCTCCGTCAGACACCCCCTAAGCCGCCGTGTCAGCCCATGGCCTTGGTCCCGTCGAGGGTCTCGCGGACGATGTCCGCGTGGCCGGCGTGCCGGGCGAACTCCTCCACCAGGTGCAGGAGCATCCAGCGCATCGAGACCTTGGCGTCCTTCGGGAACCACGGCGCCGGGGGCAGCGGGAACGTCTCGTCGAGGGTGGGCAGCGCCAGGACGAAGGTCTCCAGCTCCTTGACCACCCCGTCCCACGAGGCCAGGACGGACGGGATGGACTCGCCGTCGACCAGCCGGAAGGCCTCGCCCCAGCTGTCCCGGTCGCGCTGCCGCTCGTTGGGCCGCTGCTGGGCCAGCCGCAGCCAGTTGAGCTCGACCTCGGCCGCGTGCTTGAGCAGGCCCGACAGGGACAGCTCGCTGGCGCTGGGCCGGCTCGCGGCCTGCTCCTCGCTCAGCCCGAGCACCGATTCGCGCAGGGCCGTGCGCTGGGAGGCCACGAAGGCGAGGAGCGTGCCGCGCTCGTCGCCGGGGATCTCGGTGGAAATCTGGGCCATGGTCTACCGCCTTCGGATTCGGGTGTCTGTCCTGCTGACAAGAACCACGCTACGGAGCCTTGCGGTCAGGTTCTGTCCTCAATCCCCCGCATCGGCCGTCACGGTGCGTCGGATCCACCCTCCGGCCGCAGGGCGGGCAGGGCGGTGGCCGGCTTCGGCAGCAGGGCCTTGGAGAGGTCCTGCTTCCCCGTCGGGTCGAGCCCGTACATCGCCTCGTAGATCTTGCGGACCGCCGGTCCCGACGCACCCGAGCCGGTGCCGCCCTGCGAGATGGTCATGACGATCGTGTAGTCCTCGGTGTACGAGGCGAACCACGAGGTGGTCTGCTTGCCCTGGACCTCGGCGGTACCGGTCTTGGCGTGCATCGGGATCTGCTTCTGCGGCCAGCCGCCGAACCGCCAGGCGGCGCTGCCGTTGGTGGCCACCCCGGCGAGGGCCTCGTCGATGTCGTCCCGGGTCTTGGCGTCCATCGGGAGCCTGCCCCGCTCCTTCGGCGCGATCTCCCGGACCGAGGTGCCGTCGGCGCTGACGATCGCCTTGCCCACGCTGGGCTGGTGGAGCGTGCCGCCGTTGGCGATGGCCGCGTAGACGGAGGCCATCTGGACCGGGGTGACGAGGGTGTCGCCCTGGCCGATCGAGTAGTTGATGGCGTCGCCCTCGCGCAGCTGGTTGCCCTCGCGGCAGTTCTCGTACGCGATCTTCTCGGCGAAGCTGCCGTTCTTCTTGCCGTCCCGGCACCAGGCGTCCTTGTTCGCCTCGAAGAAGTCCTGCTTCCACTTCCGGTCGGGGACCCGGCCGGGCACCTCGTTCGGCAGGTCGATGCCGGTGCGCTTGCCCAGCCCGAACTCGTGGGCGGTCTTGAGGAACCAGTCGTTCGGGTTCTTCTTCGGGTTGATGCCGCCGTCCTTCTTCCACTCCTGGTCCGCGAGGGCGTAGTACACAGTGTCGCAGGAGACCTCCAGGGCCCGGCCGATGGTGATGTCGCCGTGGCCCTGCGACTCGAAGTTCGTGAAGGTCTGGCTGCCGACCGAGTAGGAGCTGGGGCAGGGATAGCGCCTGTTGAACGGGTACCCGGCGTTGACGGCGGCGGTGGAGGTGACCACCTTGAAGACGGATCCCGGCGCCGCCTGGCCCTGGATGGCCCGGTTCAGCAGCGGGTAGTTCGACTCCTTGTCGGTGAGCGAGGCGTAGTCCTTGGCGGAGATGCCGCCCACCCAGGCGTTCGGGTCGTACGTCGGGTTCGAGGCCATCGCCACGACACGGCCCGTCTTGGACTCCATGACCACGACCGCACCCGAGTCGGCCTCGTAGTTCCTGCGCGTGTTCTTGTCGTACCCCTTGCGGGCCTCGACCATCGCGAGGTGCAGCTCGCGCTCGGCGACCGCCTGCACCCGGGAGTCGATCGAGGTCACGATGTTCGAGCCGGGCAGCGCCTTGTCGGTCTCGCCCTGGCCGATGACCCGGCCGAGGTTGTCGACCTCGTAGCGGGTGATGCCCGCCTTGCCGCGCAGCTCCTTGTCGTACGTACGCTCCAGGCCGGAGCGGCCGACCTGGTCGGAACGCAGGTAGGGGGAGTCGGAGTTCTTCGCCTTGGCGATCTCCTCGTCCGTGACCGGGGAGAGGTAGCCGAGCACCTGGGAGGTGTTGGCCCCGTCGGGCGCGGCGTAGCGGCGCATGGCGGTGGGCTCGGCGGTGATGCCGGGGAAGTCCTCGGCGTGCTCGTGGATCTGGAGCGCCTGCTCGGTGGTGGCCTCGTCGCTGACCGGGATCGGCTGGTAGGGCGAGCCGTTCCAGCAGGGCTGCGGGGTCTTGGAGTCGCAGAGCCGGACCTTGTCGAGGACCTCCTGCGGATCCATCCCCAGGACGCCCGCGAGGCGGGTCAGGACGGCCTTGCCGCGGTCCTTCATGGTCAGCAGCTCGGTGCGGTTGGCGGACACCACCAGGTGGGTCGCGTTGTCGGCGAGCGGCACCCCGCGCGAGTCGAGGATCGAGCCGCGCACGGCCGGCTGGACCACGCGCTGGACGTGGTTGTTCTTCGCCTCGTCCGTGTACTCCTGGCCATTGCGTATCTGCAGGTACCAGAGCCGTCCGCCCAGGGTGAGCAGCAGCGAGAAGACCACGATCTGGATGACGACGAGCCGGTTCTGGACCCGAGGGGTCCGGCCGGTCTCGGGTATGTTGCTCAACTTGCACTCCCCCGGGCGGCTCCACGTGCGCCCGGTCGAGTCTAGGGGGTGGGTGGCCTGGGGATCAGAACGGGAAGCGGCTGCGCCCGTGCTGCACCGAGATCCATTTCTGGGTGGTGAAGGCCTCCACGGTGGCCTCGCCGTTGAGCCGGCCCAGGCCCGAGGCCTTCTCGCCGCCGAAGGCGGCCAGCGGCTCGTCCCCGATCGTGGAGTCGTTGACGTGGATCATGCCCGTCTCGATCCGCTGGGCGAAGCGGACGCCGCGCTCCACGTCCCGCGTGTGCACGGCCCCGCTCAGGCCGTAGGGGGTGGCGTTGGTCAGCCGTACGGCCTCGTCCTCGCCGTCGAAGACCACCAGCAGGGCCACCGGGCCGAAGATCTCCTGGGCCATCAGCGGGGAGTCCTCGGGCAGGCCGGTCAGCACGGTCGGCTCGACCAGGTTGCCGCGCGTGGACCCCCGTACGAGTGCCTGCGCGCCGGCTTCCACGGCCTGGTCCACCAGCGCGGTCAGCGCGTCGGCCTGGAAGGAGTTGATCAGCGGGCCGATGTGGGTGTCGGCCTCGTGCGGGTCGCCCGTCTTCAGGGCGCGCACGCGGGCGGTGAACTTCTCGGTGAACTCCTCCGCGACGGAGGCGTCGACGAGGATCCGGTTGGCGGCCATGCAGACCTGGCCCTGGTAGACGAAGCGGCTGAAGACGGCGGCGTCCACCGCGTAGTCGAGGTCGGCGTCGTCGAGGACGACGAGCGCGCTGTTGCCGCTGAGCTCGAGGACCGTCCGCTTGAAGTGGCGGGCGGCGACCGCCCCGACGTGCCGGCCGACCCGGTCGGAGCCCGCGAAGGAGATCACCTTGGGGACGGGGTGGGTCAGGAGCGCGTCGCCGATCTCGGCTATGTCCGTGACCAGGACGTTCAGCAGCCCGGCCGGCAGGCCGGCGTCCTCGAAGATCTTCGCGATGACCCCGCCGCCGACCACGGGCGCGTTCTGGTTCGGCTTGATCACCACCGCGTTGCCCAGCGCCAGCGCCGGGGCGACCGACTTGAGGGTGACCAGGAAGGGGAAGTTGAAGGGGCTGATGACGGTGATCACGCCGACCGGGAGGCGCTGGACCCGGTTCTCCTTGCCCTCGACCGGCGAGGCCAGGATGCGGCCCTCGGGGCGGACGGCGAGCTGCATCGCCTCGCGGAGGAACTCCTTGGCGAGGTAGACCTCGTACTCGGCCTTGGGACGGGTCCCGCCGAGCTCGTCGATCATCGCCTCGACGATCTCCTTCTCGCGCTCCTCGGTGATCCGCAGGGCGCGCTCCAGGACCGCGCGTCTGGTGTACGGGCTGGTGGCCGCCCAGTCGCGCTGGGCGCGCTCGGCGCCGCGGTAGGCCTGGTCCACCTGCTCGACGGTGGCCACCGTGATGGCCGCGAGCTTCTCCCCGTTGTAGGGGTTGACGTCGATGATGTCCCACGAACCGGTACCGGCCAGCCATTCGCCGTCGATGTACTGGTGAGCCAGGTCGCTGAATATGGACATGCCATCCCTTACTGCGAGCGCGCACCCGTGCGCTGCACCGGAGACCGATCGGTCGTCATGCACTGATCAGGAGTCATAGTACGTTCGGATCAAGACAGTTGGAGCAGGCCGCGGAGAAGATCCCTGGTCCGGTCGGCGTCGGGGCAGTCGGCCTGGAGCCGCTCCATCGCCCGCTCGTACTGCCCCACTTCCTCGTCCTTGTCCAGGTAGAGGGCGCTGGTGAGCTGTTCCAGATAGACGATGTCCTGGAGGTCGGACTCGGGGAAGCGCAGCAGGGTGAAGGCTCCGCTCTCGCCCGCGTGGCCGCCGAAGGAGAAGGGCATCACCTGGAGCTGCACGTTGGGCCGCTGGGAGACCTCGATGAGGTGTTCCAACTGTCCGCGCATGACGTCGCGGTCACCGTACGGGCGGCGCAGGGCGGCCTCGTCGAGCACGGCGTGGAAGACCGGTGCGTTCTCGGAGACGAGGACCTTCTGGCGCTCCAGGCGCAGCGCGACGCGGCGGTCGATCTCGGCGGCGGTGGCGCCGGGCATGCCGCGGCTGACGACGGCGTGGGCGTAGGCCTCGGTCTGCAACAGCCCGTGGACGAACTGGACTTCGTAGATCCGGATGAGCGAGGCGGCGCCCTCCAGGCCGATGTAGGTCTGGAACCAGCCGGGCAGCACGTCGCCGTAACTGTGCCACCAGCCCGTCGCGTTGGCCTCGCGGACCAGGCCCAGGAGCGACTCGCGCTCGGCGTTGTCCGTGACCCCGTAGAGCGTGAGGAGGTCCTCCACGTCCCTGGCCTTGAAGCTCACCCTTCCCAACTCCAAGCGGCTGATCTTCGATTCGGATGCGCGGATCGAGTAGCCGGCCGCCTCACGGGTGATGCCGCGGGATTCTCGGAGTCGCCTGAGCTGTGAGCCCAGGAGGATGCGGCGCACCACCGAACCGCTCGCTTCTGCGGTCACCAGTACTGCCCTCCCCATCGCAATGGACATGCGTGCGCGCGGGGCCCCCGTACCCCAGGGCCCGCAGTCTGCCACCAAAACGCATCGGCTCGTACTCGTTCTGTAACGGAATCCCGGCTCCCGCAAAAGAAGTCCGTAAGGATGCGTAGGAAGAAATGAGCAAGAACCATCACGGGAGTGGACAGGTCCGGCGCGTGCACGTGCATCTGCCCTTGCATCCGGCTCGCCCATTCGGAACGATGGTCCCCGCGCACCTGCGTGCACTTCGCGCCGGCGCGGGACCCACCCCGCAGTTCTCTTTGGACGAGGCCCCTGCTTCGTCCGCGAATCCCGGGAGTGCCTCGCATGGGGACGAATGGATCGACCATGCTCGAGCCGTTACGGCAGGGGCTTCCCCCGGTCGACCCCACGGCTGTCTCCGGGTCCGCGTCCTGCGCTCTGCCCGCCCGCCTCGAAGCGGTACGGGGAGCACGTTCCTTCTGCCGTTCGACGCTGTCCCAGTGGGGCCTCGACGAGCGCTTCGACGATGTCGCACTGGTCGTCTCCGAACTCGTCACCAACGCGCTGCGCCATGCCCTGCCCGAAGATCCGCGCGGCGCGGGCGGCGAGACGGAGCCGGCGGTACGGCTGCACCTGATGCGGTGGAGCACCCGGCTGGTGTGCGCGGTGCGCGACCCCAGCGAGGACCGGCCCGGGGGCTCCTTCTCCCCCGAGCGGACCGAGGAGAACTGCGACCTGGAGTCCGGGCGCGGGCTGTTCCTCGTGGACTCCTACAGCGACAGCTGGGGCTGGCACCCGCTCGCGGGGCGGCTGACCGGCAAGGTGGTCTGGGCGCTGTTCCTGCTCCAGGACTGACCGGGAAGCGCCTGCCGCCGAACGTCACGAACAAGGCAACTGGCCGGGACTGATCGCGATGATCATTCCCGGCCAGTGCACGTGCATGGCTTGATGGGGTGCGCCGTTCCGTTGGGTTGCCGTGCGCCGAATCAGCCGATCAGGTGGTCGAACTCGCCGTCCTTGACGCCCAGGAGCAGGGCCTCTATCTCGGCCGGCGTGTACACGAGCGCCGGGCCGTCCGGGAAGCGCGAGTTGCGCATGGCGACATCGCCGCCGGGCAGTTTCGCAAACTCCACGCAGGACCCCTGCGAGTTGCTGTGTCTGCTCTTCTGCCAGGTCAACTCAAACAAGGAAGCGAGTTCTGCAGCTGCCATCCCGTTGTACGCGTGGTCCACAGGAAGCCCCCGATAGTGCAGATGTCAACTGCACCGGATCATAGCTGTGTTCACCAGCGCATGCATGGGCAGATGCACGTGCACGCGGGGTGCTTCCCTGATCACAGAGCGATCGCTACCGCGGCAGCGGTCTCTGACGTCCGCCGACGTGCGCGGAGTCGGCGGCCGCCGTCCCGTCCTCCCAGCCGGCGTGGTCGGTGGCCCCCCGCAGCCGGGTCGTCGTGGTCCGCGGGAACATCTCCTCCGCCCGGGAGGTGACCGCAACGTCCCGGGCGACCAGGGCCGGCAGGTGGTCGGGGGCCTCGCTCACCGTGTGCTGCGCCGTCTCCGCGAGCCGCCGCCCGAGCCTGCTGGCGTACGCGAGCAGGAACGACTGCCTGAAGGTCTTCGTCCGCTTGCGTCCTCCCGCGCGCTGCGCCGCCTCCGCACGGGTCATCGACGCCGTGCCCTGCACGAGCAGGGAGGTGTACAGCAGCTCCACCGCCTCGAGGTCGCTCTCGAAGCCGACCACCGTGGAGAACTCGAAGCCGCTGTTCCACACCGCCCGGCACCGGTTGGCGGTGGCCACCGCGTCCAGCAGCACCGCCTTGGCCTCCTCGTACGGCGGCTCGACGCCGATCCGGCACGCGCCGGGCACCTGGGCCGGGCCCTTGCCGCCGGCCGCGAGGAGCGCCTCGTCCACGGTGTGCCGGGCCATCAGCTCCTGGGCCTTGGCGCTGAGCGCCTCCGCCTCCTCGGGGTAGGTGGTCGCCTCGGCCTTCGCGAGCAGCGCGCGGATCCGGCCGAGCATGCGCGGCTCGATGTGCGCGTGCGCGGCGAGGGCGTCCGCCGGGTCGCCGGGCAGGGGGCCCACCGGTTCGATAGACGGCAGCCGGATCAGCAGCCGGAACACCTCCAGGACCGCGGTGGCCAGCGTGAACCGGTCCGTCCGCTCGCGCTGCGCGAGCCGCTCGGCGTACGAGGCGTCCTCGCCCCACCAGACCTCGGCGTCGGTCCAGCGCTCGGGAAGCCGGGCGTAGCGGCGCGCCTCGGCGGCGATCACGTCCCCGGCGATCCGCAGGTGCCGCTCCCCGAGGTCCCGGCGGACCAGCCGGAGCACGTCGGCCGGCTGCCAGCCCCTCTCCCAGCCCTGCCGTACGTACGCCTCCCCGCGCCCCAGCAGCTCCCGGCCGATCCCCGCCCACTGCTCGGCCTCGGCGGCCAGCAGGGAGGCCCCGGTGTCCAGCCCGGTGTCGTCCTGGGCGTAGAGGGCGGCGGCGAAGGCTCGGTCGACGGTCTCGGCAAGGTCTCTCACACCTCTCAGCTTGGCATGGCCGCTTTCGCGCCCCCCCGCCCCGGCAGCCCCGGCAGCCCCGGCAGCCCCGGCAGCCGCGGCGCACCCGGACCGCACGGCACAGCTCGGCTCGGCTCGGCTCGGCTCGGCTCGGCGGCACTGTCCGACCCCGGTGGGACACTCGCACCTGTGAGCGAGAACGCCGGCCGGTGGGCCCTGGCCGAGGATGCCGACGGGCGATGGCACGCCGCGCCCGTCACCCCATCGGGCGGGGCCCGGATCACCGTGCGCGACCCCGCGGAAGCCGTCCGCGCCGCACACCCCGGCACCCGCTGGGTCTGGCGGTCCACCGCCGCCGTGTACCCCCGCCTGCTCGCCGCCGGGGTCCGCGTCGAGCGCTGCCACGACATCGAGGCCGTCGAGCTGCTGCTCCTCGGCCACGAGGGCCGCTTCGGCGAGCCCCGCTCGGCAGCGGCCGCCTGGGCCCGGCTCAACCACGCCCCCGTACCGCCCGACCCGCCGCAGCGCGCCGCCGAGCCCGGCGCCCAGGACTCCCTCTTCGATCCGCGGCCCGCCACCGCCGTCCCCCTCGACGCCCTGCTCGCCGTCCACGCCGACCAGGTGGGGCGGCTCGGCGCCACCGCCCACCCCGACCGCATGCGGCTGCTCACGGCCGCCGAGTCCGCGGCCTTCCTCGTCGCCGCCGAGATGCACCGCGCGGGCCTGCCCTGGCGGGCCGACGTCCACCGCGCCCTGCTGACGGAGCTGCTCGGCGAGCGGTACGCGGGCGGCGGGGAGCCCCGCCGCCTCGCCGAGCTGGCCGACCGGATCTCCGCCGCCTTCGGCCGCCGCGTGCGCCCCGACCTGCCCGCCGACGTGATCAAGGCGTTCGCCGAGGCCGGGATCAAACTCAAGTCCACCCGCCGCTGGGAGATCGCGGAGCTGGACCATCCCGCCGTCGAGCCGCTGCTCGCGTACAAGAAGCTGTACCGGATCTACACCGCCCACGGCTGGAGCTGGCTCGCGGACTGGGTGCGCGACGGCCGCTTCCGCCCGGAGTTCCTCCCGGGCGGCACCCTCACCGGCCGCTGGGTGACCAACGGCGGCGGAGCCCTGCAGATCCCCAAGGTGATCCGCCGGGCCGTCGTCGCCGACCCCGGCTGGCGCCTCGTCGTCGCCGACGCCGACCAGATGGAGCCGCGCGTACTCGCCGCGATCTCCCGCGACCCCGCTTTCATGGAGGTGGCCGGCCGGCCCGAGGACCTCTACACGGCCGTCTCCCGCCAGGGCTTCTCCGGCGACCGCGACAAGGCCAAGCTGGCCGTCCTGGGCGCCGTCTACGGGCAGACCTCCGGGGACGGCCTCAGGAACCTGGCCGCGCTGCGCCGCCGCTTCCCGCAGGCCGTGGCGCACGTGGACGACGCGGCCAGGGCCGGGGAGGAGGGCCGGCTCGTACGGACCTGGCTGGGCCGCACCTGCCCGCCGCCGGCCGGGGCCCCCGAGGACGGGGAGGCCGGGATCCCCCAGGACCGGGAGGACTCCTGGACCCCGAGCTACGCCTCGACCAACACCCGGGCCCGCGGCCGCTTCACCCGTAACTTCGTCGTGCAGGGCAGCGCCGCCGACTGGACCCTGCTGCTGCTCGCCGCACTGCGGCAGACCCTGGCCGGGATGCGGGCCGAGCTGGTGTTCTTCCAGCACGACGAGGTGATCGTGCACTGCCCGGCCGAGGAGGCCGCGGCCGTCGCCGAGGCGATCCGCGCCGCGGGTGAGCGGGCCGGCCGGATCGCCTTCGGCGACACCCCGGTCCGGTTCCCGTTCACCACGGCGGTCGTGGAGTGCTACGCGGACGCCAAATAGCCCGGCCCGGGAACCGGTTCGGTCGGCTCAGCCCAGCTCGTGGAAGTACACGTGGAACCCCTCGCGGACGAATCCCTCCGCCTCGTACAGCCCCTGGGCGACGGTGTTGTCGTACGCGGTCTCCAGCTGCACCCCGGCCACCCCGGCCGCCCGCGCCCGGCGCAGCACCTCGTGCAGCAGGGCCCGGCCCGCGCCGGTACGGCGGCCGGAGGGGGCGACGTACAGGTCGCCCAGCACCCAGATGGGCCGCATGGAGAGCGACGAGAACGTCCGGTAGACCTGCGCGAATCCCACCGTCCCGGCGCCGGGGACGTCCGCGAGCAGGACCTGGGACTCGTCGTTCGCGAGCCGCTCGGCCAGGAAGGCGCGGGGGCGCTCCGCGTCCTTCACGTCGACCTCGTAGAACTCCAGGTAGCCGCGGAACAGTTCCGCCGCCACCTCGAGGTCCGCCTCGCCCGCGCTGCGTACCGCGACACCGGACGCCGCCGCCTGACCGTTCATCCACGTCTCCCTTGATCCACTCCGCGCGCCGGGACCATTGTGCGCGGCGGGTCTGACAGCCCGTGGCCAAGAAGTCTAAAAATCTATTCTAGAAAGACTTCCGGATCGGCCACACTCGTGCCATGAACCAGACACCTGCCGGCTTCGGGCCGCCACCCGAACCGTTCGAACCGCGGTCCAGTGGCACCGGCGCCGGTACGGGCGGCCGGTCCGGGCGCCG
This sequence comes from Streptomyces sp. NPDC046303, assembly GCF_055588085.1. Classification (NCBI taxonomy): domain Bacteria; kingdom Bacillati; phylum Actinomycetota; class Actinomycetes; order Kitasatosporales; family Streptomycetaceae; genus Streptomyces; species Streptomyces sp. NPDC046303. Next base: position 11,261 of record NZ_JBVJFA010000063.1, on the reverse strand, counting down.
GACGGCGGTCGTCCTGGCGGTGCTGGTCGGCGTGCTGCTCGCCCTCGGCGGCGGCACGTACCTCGCCCTCGGCGGCGACCGGGGCGGCGACGGCAAGGACGGCAAGGATTCGGCCACGCCGACCGGTTCTCCCTCGGTCGACCAGGGCGACGGGAAGGGCCCCGGTGTCGGCCCCGACACCTACGACCCCAATGCCGGCATCCAGCCCGGCGAGGCCCGGGTCTGGCTGCGGGACAACCAGACCGAGCTCGCCGGTTCGGGAGCCGCCCAGTTCGGCCCCTGGCGGGTGGGCGACGTCGTGGTCAGAGCGATGCACAAGGAGATCGCCGGCTATGCGGTGACCGACGGCCAGGAAAAGTGGAAACTCTCCTTCCAGACCCCGCTGTGCGGGTTTCCCCGCGACCCCTCCCCCACCGGCAAGCTGGTCGTGGGCGTCAAGGAGACCGACTCGACCACCTCGCACTGCAACCAGCTCCAGCTGATCGACCTCGCCGCGGGGACGGCGGGGTGGAAGGTGCCGATCCCGCAGGAGAGCCGCTACGACACGGCGCTGGAACTCGAAATGGCCATCGCCGGCGACACCGTGGCCGTCGCCAGGCCGGCCTTCATGAGCGGCTTCTCGGTCACCGACGGCCGCAAGCTCTTCGGTACGTCGCACACGAACGGCTGCTCCCCGCGGGCGTTCGCCGGAGGCTCCCGCCTCATCGCCCTCCGCAACTGCTTTCCGCCCAAAGAACCCACCGCGTCCGCGCAGTCGATGATCGAGGAGATGGATCCGGCCACCGGCGGCTCCAAGTGGAGCCATACGTACGACAAGGGCTGGAACGTCGGCCGGGTGCTGTCCGTGGACCCGCTGGTGGTGGCTGCGTACCACAAGGAGAAGAAGACCTGGAACATCACGGCGTTCGCCGCCGACGGGAAGATCCGCTCGCAGAGCGACGCCGCCTTCGGGGTCAGCGGCCGGTGCAACGGCTGGGGCAACTCGACCGGCTTCCAGGAGTGCTACGCCGCCGCGGCCGACGCCGACACGCTCTACATCGGCGCGGGCAAGCCCGGCAAGGAGCTCGGCGTCGAGGACACCCTCAAGGTCGTCGCCGTCGACCTGAACACCGGCAAGGAGAAGTGGAGCACGCCCGAGCAGCCGAAGGGCCGCACCATGTGGCCGCTCGCCGTCGAAGGCGGCCGGGTCGTCGTCTACGTCGCGCCGGGGGCCGGCGCCGCCGCTTCGGTCGTCTCCCTCTCCGCGGCCGACGGATCGTCCCAGCCGCTCCTGCAGAGCCCGGCGGCGGCCGCCGGGGCCGAGGGCGTCTTCTACGACCACGGGGTCCGCATCGCCTGGGCGGACGGGCGGCTGTTCCTGCTCAACGGCCGGGTGCAGGGGCCGGAGCCCAGGGCCGTGAGCCGCTCGATCCTTTCCTTCGGCAAGTAGGCAGACAGGCAGGAGGGGACGGACCCGTGCAGAACCCGTACCAGCAGGGACAGTTCGGCCCGCCCGAGTGGCCGCCGCACGCACAGCCGCACGCGCAGCCACACGCACAGCCGCCCACGCAGCCGCAGCTGCCGCGCCGGCCGGAGCCGCGGCGGGGACGGCGGCGTACCGTCATCGCGATCTGCGCGGTGACCGCCCTGGCGGTCGCCGCCACCGTCACCGCCGTCGTGTACGTCCGGCGCGGGGCCGAGGACCGTGCCGCGGCGGCCGACCCGTCCAAGCCGCTCGTCAAGGGCTGGAAGACCGTGGTCAACCCCCAGCACGGCACCGCGTTCGACGTGCCCCCGGACTGGGAGGTCGCCGAGCCCACGGTCTTCAGCGGCTACACCGACCGCAAGGACCCGGACAAGGTCCTCATCGGGCACACGGCCCCCGCCTTCTACAAGTCCAAGTGGTGCAGCATCGACGCGAACGGCGACGGCCGGACCGAGGACGTGAAGCTCGCCGCCACCGGCACCAAGGGCGCCGAAGGCGCCGAGAGCACCGCCGAGGTCGCCGAGAAGAGCGCGCCGACCTGGGTGTACGCCGCCAACACCCAGCCCGACAAGACCATCGTGACCTGGGACAAGCCGGTGGAGTACCGCACGAAGTCCGGCGTCAAGGGCACCTACGTCAAGGCCCGCTCCTCGGGCGCCAAGCAGCCCAACCGCTGCGCCGGCGACGGCCAGGCGGTGGTCTTCGGGTTCAAGAACTCCAAGGGCGGGTTCGTCGCCTGGGACTTCCACGGCCGCACGGGCGTCCCCGGCGCCGTCGGCGACGACCTGGTCATGCGCATCCTGAGCACCGTCCGCCTCTCCGGCGACCCCAAGGAGCCCGAGCCCGCGGCCTCCTGACCGACACGTCGGCCCACTCCCCGATCCGGATGTGCCGGATTCGGATGCATGCTCTATGTTGCAGGGGCAAAAGACGGGGGACTTGGCAGGCGCACGCGCTGCAGCCGCGCCCCGGGGCGGTGGTTGGCGCTCGACGAGCCGAGACTGGGGCAACGGACGAGGGATGGCACGGGACTACGACAGCCAGCTTCTGGAGTCGGTGGCGGTACGCCGCCGCAGGATGAGGGACGCCCTGCTCTTCGGTGCCCAGCGGGCGCGGCGCACGGCGGACGAGCGGCTCGGGAAGCTGTTCGCGGGGATCGCCATCGCGGCCGTCCTGTGCGCGGGCTGCGTCGGGTGGTCCTTCATCCAGCACACGCTCGCCAAGCAGAAGGCCGAGCAGCAGAAGCAACAGCAGCAGCAACAGCGCCATGTGCAGCCGCTCGGAGAGCCGTCGAAGGCGCAGCAGCCGCCGTCCGGCGCCGCGAGCCAGCCCCCTGCGAAGTCGCCGAGCCCCTCGAAACCGCCGAAACCGCCGAAGACGGCCCAGCCCACGTCCTCGAACTCGGCCAAGTCGCCCAAGCCGACGCAGTCGTAGCAGCGTCATGTCCCCTTGGCCCGAAAGGTCGCCAACCCGCGATGATAGGTTCCCGTAAGTGGTGAGCACAGCAACGACTTCCCGGGCGCAACTGAGCCGGGTGACCCTGGTCGGAGAGCGGCGCCGGGCCGATGTGGTCCTGCCCTCCGACACTCCGATCGGGCAGCTGCTCCCGGACATATTGCAGCTGCTCGACGACCGGGCCGCCTCGCGTCCGCTGACCCGCCAGCTGATCACGTCGGACGGTTCCGCGCTCCCGCACGACAGCACGCTCGCGTCGGCCGGCATAGCCGACGGCGCTGTCCTGCGGCTCGTCAGGAGCCACTCCGCGCCGCCCGCCCCCGTGGTCCACGACGTCACCGACCTGGTGGCCGACGACCTCGACCTGCAGGCCTGGCGCTGGCGGCCCGCCGCCCGGCGGGGCAGCGCGGGCGTCGCGACCGTCGCCTTCACGGTGACCGCGGCGCTGCTCGCCCGCCGCGAGTTCGCACTCGAATCGCTGACCGGCGCCCTCACCGCCATCACGCTCGTCCTGATGGCGGCCGGCGCCGTCATCTCCCGGCTGGGGCAGGGCAACCGCGGCCTGGCCACGGCCCTGCTGCTCGCCTCCGGCGGGCTGGGGCTCCTCACCGCCTGGACCGCCGCGGACGCCTACCAGTGGTCGGGCATCGCGCGGCTCGCCGCCGTCGCGGGTGCGCTCGTCCTGACGCTGGTACTGCTCGGCTACTTCTCCCCGCTCGGCCGCGGCGGTCTCATGGGCGCCGCGGCCACCGCCGTGCTCACCGCCCTGTGGGAGGCCGTCGCCGCCCTCCAGGACGACCCGGCCCGGCTCGGCGCGGTCATGGCCCTGGTCTCGGTGGTGGTGCTCGGCCTGCTGCCGCGGCTCGCCCTGATGGCCTCGGGGCTCACCGCACTCGACGACCGCCGCTCGGGCGGTGCCTCCGTCAGCCGCCACGAAGTGGGCAACGCGCTCGCCGCCACGCACCGCGGGCTCGCCCTCGCGACCATCGTCACCGCGATCTCGGCGGCCGCCGCCGGCTGGCTGCTGACCCTGGCCGAGAAGCCGTCGGTGTGGACGGTGGCGCTGCCGGCGCTCGTCGCCGTGGTGCTCCTGTCGCGGGCGCGGGCCTTCCCGCTGGTCGCCGAGGTCGTGGCGCTGATCGCCGCCGCGGCACTGCTCGTCGTACGCCTCGTGATGCTGTGGACCGAGCACGGCGCGGGCGCCGGACCGCTCGCCGTGCTGGGCCTCGCGGGGCTGCTGCCCCTGCTCGTCCTCGCGGTGCAGCCGCCGGAGCACGTGCAGGTCCGGCTGCGGCGCACGGCCGACCTCGTCGAATCGGTGGGCATGGTGGGGCTCTTCCCGCTCGCCGTCGGGGTGTTCGGCGTGTACGGGCAGCTGCTCAACAAGTTCTGAGGAAGAGGGGCAGGGGCAGACATGCGACACGGAGAGAACTGGCAGGGCGACGTCCTGCGCGACCTGAGGGGCGGAGCGCAGCCTCCGGCCCAGGGTCCGGGCGGCCCGCAGCAGCCGGTGCCGGGTCCGGGCGCGCCGGCCCCCGCCCCGGGCGCCGCGGATCCCGCGTACGGGTACCCGCCGCAGGCCCCGGCCGCAGCCGTGCCCCCGGGCTACCCGCAGCCGCAGCCGCAGCCGCAGCAGGCCCAGCCGTATGCCCAGCCGCCGCAGCAGCAGCCGCAGGCCCAGCCGTACGCCCAGCCGCAGCCGCAGGCCGCGTACGCCCCCGCAGGGCACGGCCAGGGCGCCCCCGCCCCCGAATCCCGGCCCGCGGTGGACCGGAACCTCACCGGGGCGGGCCGCAAGCCCCGGCACGGTGAGCCGTTCACCGCCCGCGCCCTGCGCGCCGTACGCAGAACCGTTTCCTCCTCGGCCGCCCGCGAGGTGGCCGAGGCCACCCGCGCCGCCGAGCTGCTCCAGCAGCCCGTGACCACGGGCCGCCAGATCGCCGTCACCTCCATCCGCGGCGGCGCCGGCAAGTCCACGGTCGCCGCCCTGCTCGGCACCACGTACGCGCACTACCGGCAGGACCCCGTCCTGTTCGTCGAGGCCGACCCCGCCCTGGGCTCGCTGCCGATCCGCCTCGGCGCCGAGACCCTGCGCTGGACCACCGGCGACGTCGCGGGCATCGTCGAGCCGCAGATGTCGCTGCTCGACGTCACCGGCTACCTGGTGCAGCTCCGCGACAACGCCTGGCTGCTGCCCGGCAGTCAGGGCCAGATCGGCGCCATGCTCGACACCCGGTCCTACGAGCGGGCCATGGTCGCGCTGCGCCGCTACTTCGGCGTGACCGTCGTCGACTGCGAGACGCTGCCCGCCGAGGTGGCCCGCGTCGCCCTGTCCGCTTCCCAGGCCCGCGTCCTGGCCACCCCCGCCACCCTGGACGGCGTCAGCAGCACCTACGCGGTCCTGCAGTGGATGCAGGGCCTGCCCCCGCACGTGATGGCGAGCACCGTCGTCGTGCTCACGGAGCAGGCCCCGCACTCGGGGATCGACCTCGCCGAGGCGGCCCGTACGCTCCAGGCCGCCGGACCGAGCGTCCACGTCCTTCCGTACGACCGCCACCTCGCGGACGGCGGCCGGATCCGCACCGAACTCCTCGCCCACTCGACCAGGCAGACCGCCGCCCGGCTCGCCGCGGACGTCTTCCAGCTCTCCCAGAAGCGCCACTGACGATGAGTACCCGACTGATCCACCGCCCGGCGCGGACCGTCAGGCCCCCGGCGGCTCCCGAGGCACGCACCATCGAGGCCCCGCCCAACCTCCCCGAGGGGAAGGCGGGCAACATCGCGATGTCGCTGCTGCCCGTGGCCGGGGTCATGTCATCCGTCGTGATGATGACGGTCGTCCGCAACAGCCAGTTCGCCGCACTCGGCGCGCTGATCCTGGTCGTCACCATCGTCGGCTCGCTCGCGCTCGTCTTCTCGCAGCGCGGCAAGGCCCAGCGCACCCGCCGCACCCAGCGCGAGGCCTACCTCGCCTACCTGGAGGACCTGCGCGAGGAACTGGCCGCCGAGGAACGCGAACGCGGTGAGCACGCCGACGTGCTCAACCCGCCGCCGCACGCCCTGTACGACATCGTCCGCGATCCGGCCCGGCTGTGGGAGCGCCGCCGCGTCGACGGCGACTTCCTGCGCGTGCGCGTCGGCACCGGCGAGATGCCCGTGCGCGACCTGCAGATCGGGCAGCAGGGCTCCACCGTCCTCACCCCGCCCGACCAGTTCATGCTCAACGAGGCGTCCGCGCTGACGGCCCGGTTCCGCAACGGCACCGAACTCCCGCTGACCGTCCCGCTCGACCGCGTCGGCAACATCAGCGTCATCGGCCCCCGCGAGGACTGCCTGCGCGTCGCACGCGCCCTGCTGGTCCAGGCCGCCGCCCTGCACGCCCCCGACGACGTGGCGATCGCCCTGGCCGTGCCCGGCGACCGGCTCGAGGACTGGGAGTGGGCCAAGTGGATGCCGCACCTCCTGGACACCGAGCAGCTCGACGGCCCCGTCGCCGCCCGCCGCATCGCCCCCTCCCCGGCCCAGCTCGCCCGGCAGGTCGGTCCGGAGCTGCGCCGCCGCGCCTCCTACGCCGCCGAGGTGCGCCGCGGACTGTCCGGCAAGGACGCCCTGGCCATGAGCTCGCGGCTGCTCGTCGTGACCGACGGACACGGTGAGGACGCCGTCGAACTCCCGCGCCCCGATGACGCGGTGGGCCTGCGCGAGATGGGCGTCACCGTCCTCCACCTGCTCGAACAGCGGGTCCAGGAGCCCGGACACGTCGGCGTGCGGATCACCGTCGACGGCGACCAGGTGCTCATCGAGGACCTGCGCCAGGACCAGCCCATCAGCGCCCACGGCACCGTGGACGAGGTCGGCATCCCCTTCGCCGAGGGCCTGGCGCGGATGCTCGCCCCGCTGCGCCTGTCCGCCGAGTCCCTCATCGACGCCCCGCTGTCCGGGCCCGTCGACTTCGCCGACCTGCTCGGCATCGACGACGTGGCCCGCCTCGACCTGCCCAGCCTGTGGGCGCCCCGCGGCGAACGCGCCTTCCTGCGCGTGCCGATCGGCATCAGCGACTCCCGCGAGCCCGTGCTGCTGGACCTCAAGGAGTCCTCCGAACTGGGCATGGGCCCGCACGGCCTGTGCGTCGGCGCCACCGGTTCCGGCAAGTCCGAACTGCTGCGCACCCTCGTCCTCGCCCTGGTGGCCACGCACCCGCCGGAGGACCTCGCCCTGGTCCTGGTCGACTACAAGGGCGGCGCCACGTTCGCGCCGTTCGCGGACCTGCCGCACGTCGCCGGCGTCATCACCAACCTGGAGAACCAGGCCGGCCTCGTCGAGCGCGTCCACGCCTCGCTCGCCGGCGAGGTCAAGCGCCGCCAGCAGGTCCTCAAGGACGCCGGAAACGTCGCCGACATCGGCGACTACGCCGCGCTGCGCGCCGAACGCCGGCCTGACCTGGACCCGCTGCCCCACCTGTTCGTCGTCATCGACGAGTTCGGCGAACTCCTCACCGCCAAGCCGGACTTCATCGACCTGTTCCTGTCGATCGGCCGCATCGGCCGCTCCATCGGCGTGCACCTGCTGCTGTCCAGCCAGCGCATCGAGGGCGGCAAGCTCAAGGGCCTGGACACGTACCTGTCGTACCGCCTGGGCCTGCGCACCTTCTCCGCCGACGAGTCCCGCACGGTCCTGGACACCACGGACGCCTTCCACCTCCCGCCGCTGCCCGGTTTCGGCTACCTCAAGGTCGACACCAGTCACTACGAGCGGTTCAAGGCGAGTTACGTCTCCGGCGCCTACCGCGGCCCCGTGCAGCGCGAGGAGGAGGACAGCGGCCCGCTCGCCCTGGAGTACGAGGCCTTCAACACCCTGTCCAAGCCGGAGAGCACGGGCGTCCAGGAGCCCTCCGCGCGGCGCCGGGAAACCGGCCCGACCGAGATGGGCGTCATCGTGGACCAGCTGCGGAACGCCGCCGGTCCGGTGCGCCGCATCTGGCTGCCCCCGCTGCCCGACGCGATCGCCCTGGACACCGTCGCCGGCCCGCTCGACGTGGGCGCGCGCGGCATGCAGCTGTCCAAGCGGCGCGGGCGGCTCACCGTACCGCTCGGCCTGCTCGACGACCCGACCAAGCAGTGGCAGGGCGAGTGGTACCTCGACCTGACCGTCGCGGGCGGCCACGCCGCCGTCATCGGCGGCCCGCAGTCCGGCAAGACCACCCTGCTGCGCACCCTGGTGCTCTCGCTCGCCCTGACCCACACCCCGCAGGAGGTCGGCGTCTACGGCCTCGACCTGGTCGGCGGCGGCCTCCAGGCCCTGTCGGGCCTGCCGCACGTCGGCGGGATCGCGGGGCGCGCCGACCGCGAGCGCGCGGCCCGCACCGTCGAAGAAGTGCGCACCATGCTCGCCCTGCGCGAGGACGTGTTCCGCGAGCACAACATCGACTCCGTGGAGCAGCTGCGCACCCTGCACGCGGCCGGACGGCTGCCCGAGCTGGCCTCCGCCGAGATCGTCCTCGTCATCGACGGCTTCGGCGCGCTGCGCGACGACTTCGAGGACCTCGACGACGCCGTCGTCGACATCCTCAAGCGCGGCGGCGGCTACGGCATCCACGTCGTCGCGGGCATGCTCCGCTGGAACGACGTCCGCATCGCCACCCAGTCGAACTTCGGCACCCGCGTCGAACTGCGCCTCAACGACCCCAGTGAGTCCAGCATCGAGCGCAAGCTCGCCGAGACCCTGTCCCCCGACGAGCCCGGCCGCGTCCTCACCGACGGCAAGCTGTTCGCGCAGGTGGCCCTGCCCCGCACGGACGGCCTGCGCGAGACCGCCGAGCTGGGCGCGGTGCTGGAGCGCACGGCCCGGACGATCCGCGCCACCTGGAGCGGCGAGGCCGCCCAGCCGGTACGGGTGCTGCCGCACCTGCTGGAGCCGCACCTACTGCCGGGCCCGGTCGCCGAGCCCAAGCGGGTGCCGATCGGCCTCGACCAGAGCGCGCTGGCGCCCGTACTGCTCGACCTGTTCCAGCACGACCAGCACCTGCTGGTCATGGGGGACAGCGAGTGCGGCAAGACGAACCTGCTGAAGACGATCGCCGGCGGTCTCATCGACCGGTACGGGCAGGACGAGCTGGTCTTCGCCATCATGGACCCCCGGCGCAGCCTGCGCGGGGTGGTCCCGGAGGAGTTCAACGGCGGCTACGCCTACAATACCAAGATGTGCGCCGGGCTGGCCGCGGGCATCGCCACCGAGCTGGAACGGCGGATGCCCGACGACAGCGCCCCGCTGGAGGACCTGGAGCCCGGCAGCTGGGGCGGCGGTCCGCGGATCGTGGTCCTCGTCGACGACTACGACGTGCTCACCACGGCGGGGCAGTCGCCGCTCGCCCCGTTCGTCCCGTACATCCCGTCGGCCGTGGACATCGGCCTGCACTTCGTCCTGACGCGCCGCGTCGCGGGCGCCTCGCGCGGCATGTACGAGCCGCTGGTGCAGGGCCTGCGCGAATCGGGGGCCTCGGCGGTCGTCATGGCCGGCGACCGGGGCGAGGGCCAGCTGTTCCCGGGGGTGTACGCCTCCCAGCAGCCCGCCGGCCGCGGTGTGCTCATCCGCAGGGGCCAGTCCAACCGCCTGATCCAGACCGTGTACACGCCCGAGTAGCGCTCGAGTAACGCCCGAGTAGCGCCCCTCCCGCCCGCCCCCGACCCTCCCTGAAACCGGACTGCGAAGGACCGTACGCCCCCATGACCAAGGACGTCATAGCCCTCACCCCGAAGATGCCCGATCCGTGGGCGGTGCTCGCCGGCCTCCTCTCCGGGGGCCCGGACAAGCTGGTGAACACCACGGGCGAGGGGGCGGTCGTACAGCTCTGCGACGAGCAGGGGCGGCCGCTGGTCTCCGTCGAGGCGCCGCTGCTGGTCCAGGTCGAGGGGGAGGCCGAGCGGCTGCTCGGGGCCACCCCGCCGCGCGTTCCGTTCTGGTGGACGGAGGCCCGCGCCACCACCGGCGTCCCCGACGCCGAACGCCTCGCGGGGACCTTCGCGGCGCGCCTCGCCGAGCTGGCCGGGGGGAGCGCCTGGCCGCCGGAGGCGGCGCGCTCGCTGGCCGTGGTGCACAGCGACGGGGTCAGTGTCGCGCCCACGCCCGCCGCGGCGCAGCCCGCCGTCGACGTGCTGACGCCCAACGTCGCCGTGGTCATCATGGACCGCCCGGTCGTCGCGATGACGGCCTGGCTCTCCGACGCCTTCCGGGCCTCCGCGGCGGCCGAGCGGGGGCTGCAGGTCGTCACTCCGCCCGGGACCCTGCTGTCCCCGGCGGTGCTGGCCAACATGCCGGAATGGCCTTCGCGGTGGGTCGTGCAGGACGAGCGGGAGGGCTACTACGACGGCCTTTCGGGCGCGGTGCTGCGCTGGCAGGAGGGCATGTTCGCCACCGTGGTGGCCGAGGACGCCACCGAGGAGGACCCGCGGACGCCGGTCGCCGCCTCCTACCAGGAGGTCGCGGAGACGGCCGAGCGGCAGCTGGCCATCACCTTCCGCACCGTCCACCCCGCGGACGACCGGCTGGTCCTCGGCGGCGCCCTGGAGACGGTGTGGCGCGAGCTGACCGGCGAGCCGCCGGCGGGCTGGGGCACGGCCGAACCGGCCAACCTGCCCTGGTCGCCGGGCCGGCTGACCGACGTGGCGTTCGCCCGGGCCCCCGAGCCGACGTGGTTCGTGGTGGTGGGAAGCCCCGAACGCCCCGGCCTCGCGACGGTGCGGATCAGCCGTACGAAGGCGGGCGTCGAGGAGACCGTCACGCTGGCGCTCGGCTACGGCGCCGGCGAGGAACCGCCGCTGGACGCCCTGCCCCGCACCGCGGAGGCCCTCGTCACCCGCCACCGCCTCCAGTCGATGCTCGTACAACTCCGCAAAGCGCGCCGCGACCTGCTGGTACCGCCGCGCTTCGAGGGACCGGGCGTACCGCTGGCCTTCGTGCTGGGCGCGGAGGAGGTCCGGGGGATGCCGGACGACCGGGCCCGGCGCACGCCGCTGGCCGAACAGCCGGTGCGGCTGGGGCCGAAGACCCGTCCCGCCTACTACTACCCGCTCCCCGGAGACCCGTCGGACCTGTCGGGGTGGGCGGTCTTCGAGCGGCTGATGGGGCATCTGAAGGGCGCGTGAAGATGTCTGGCGGTTTGTCATAGGGCCGTCACAACCGGCTGGTTGCTGATTGCAGGAGCGATGTAAGTTGATAGAACTAGACATACTGGCGAACGTTCGTGAGCACGGGGGTGTGGGATGAAGTTCGACATGGGGACGCAGGTTCTGACGAACCTGATGTCGGGGTCGCGTAACTCGAATACGGATCTGGGTGCGCTGAT
>NZ_JBVJFA010000062.1:0-21679 GCF_055588085.1 Streptomyces sp. NPDC046303 | reverse complement strand
GAGGCGGGCGCCCGCGGTTTCGTCGAGCTTGATGGCGCCCTGTGCGGCTTCGAGGGTGACCTCGCCGAGGCGTCCGACGCCGCGCAGTTCACCGGTGGCGGTCTTGGCTTCGACGCGGGAGCCGGCGGGCAGCTGGACGGTGACCTCGACGGATCCGCTGTGGCCCAGGATCCGGTTCTTCGCCGGCGCGGCCTCGATCCGCAGGACACCGTCCGTGTAGGCGACCGTGGTCTGCTCCGCCGCCTTCACGTCCCGGCCGCTCCCCGCGTTCGCCGGCCGCACCTCCACCGTCGTGTCCGCCCGCTCCGCCGCGATGAACTGGATGCGCCCTGCCGGGACGTCCAGGACGACTGAAACGGGGGCCGGGGTGTCGAACTTCTGCATGACGCTCTCCTGCTGCTCGTTGTTTCTGACATCGCAAACGCTACGTTGCCTTCACGATCTCGGCAACGCATTCGTTGCGCACAGACGGCATTTGCGCAGGTAGAAGCGTTAATATCGTTGCAACGGGCCTTCTTTTAACGCAACGAGAGATAGGCAGGTCGTTGCATTGGAGGGGAAGTGAACGCTACGGGGGGGGCGGCACGCCGCCCCGGCGGCGTCAGGAGGCCCAGGCGCCCGGTGCGCGGAACGGCGGGCACGGCGCCGGCGGGAGGGTGCGGGTGCTCGGGGCGGAGGGTGCGGGCTGCTGCCGGGACGCGTGGATCCGGCGGAGGCGGGCCGTGAGGAGGACGGCGAGGGCGGCCGCCTCTTCGGCGGTGGGGTTGCCCCGGGAGATCCGGATCGAGGCCATGGCGAGGGCCGTTGAGGAGGCCTCGGCGGCGATCGCCCCGGCAGGCTCCGCGCGGTCCGCGCGCTCCGGGCGGGCCGCGGGCTCCTTCGCGGGCTCCGGGCGGTCCGTGGCCGCGGGCGGGTCGGCGGGGTGTTCCCCTGCGGGGGTGGCGCACACCGCGGGGGCGGTCGGCAGCGGACGTTCCTCGACGATGATCATGGGTGGCCCCTTTGACACGGTTGCACCGGGGAGCGCCTGGTGCCGGACAGTCCAGGATCGGTCCGGGTGCTACAGCCGGGCTCGGGTTCCGCCCGGGAATACGTACGGAATGACTCGCGGACGACTCCGATCATGGCCGGAACACGACGTTCCGGCCTCGATTCCCCACCGAAATTCCACCGCAATTCGAGCCGCACTCAAATCGAATTCGAGCGTCATTCCAGTGGATATTGCGGACACACAAAAGGGCCGCCGCGGTCCATTCCAGTGGAATGGACCGCGGCGGCCCCCTGGGGTGAGTCGAGCCGAGTCAGCCGGTCTTCCTGCGGAAATACCGCTTCTGGCCGGCCGAGCCGCTCATGTTCTTCACCTTGATACGGCCCTCTTCGTGAGCCGTGCGGGCGCGCGAAGCGTTGGACTTGCGCTCCAGGGCGGCCCGGAACTTTTCCTTGGCATCTTCTGCAACGCCACCGTCGAACGACTTGTCAGTCATACGTACCTCCTGCAATCAATCGACAGAAAAAGTCTGGCACAGAATTGCCGGAATGACGACCCCGCATTCACGAGCCCATGCAAGGGAATTCGCCATTTCCGGGGTCAGGCGGTGTCAAGGAGGAGCCGGTCCTTCGCGGCGGGCGCCGCGGTGTCCGCGGGGGTCTGGGCGGCGGGCTCCTCCGGCGCGGCCTGAGGGGTCTTCGAGGCGGGCAGGAGCGGGCTGAGGAGGGCGACGAGCGCGAAGACGCCGACGTTGTACCAGAGCGTCACCGAGGTGGCGTCGCTGAAGCGTTCGGCGCGGCCGGCGCCGGCCGCGCCCTCGTCGCCCGTCAGGCTGAAGAAGATGACGCCGACGATGGCGATGCCGGCGGCCGTACCGAACTGGATGACGGCGTTGACCACGCCGGAGCCGGCTCCCGCGTCCTGTGGCGGGATGTCGCCGAGCACCACGTTGGTCAGGATCGGCGAGCACAGTCCCATGCCGAGGCCGACGATCAGTTCGGCGCCCGCGACGTGGTACCAGTCGATGTCCGCGCCCTGGCTCGACACCGCGAGGATCATGGCGAGGGTGCCGAGGGTCATCACGGACGTGCCGATCGCGACGAACCTGCGGCCGTTGGCGGTGCCCTTGCGCCAGGCGATCTGGAAGGTCGCCATGATGCCGACCGGGAACGCCACGGTCACCAGCGCCGTGCGCAGCGCGGACCAGTCGAGCCCGAGCTGCATGTGGTAGGTCAGCACCAGGAAGAACGAGGTGATGCCGGAGAACGCCAGCATGACCACGACGACGCCGGCCCGGAACGAGCGGTGGTGGAACAGGGTCGGCGGGACCAGGGCGGATCCGTCGCGGCGGTGCCTGCGGCTCTGGTGGAAGCCGAACGCGCCGAAGAGCAGCACGGAGGCGCCGGCCAGGACGAACATCCAGCCCGGCCAGCCCTGTTCACGGCCCTGGACCAGCGGGTACATCAGGCCGAGCGAGGCCAGCGTGACGAGGACGACGCCCGTGATGTCGAGCCGTGGTGACTGGTCCGACTTGCTTTCGGGCATGGTCCAGGCGGCCAGGACGATCGCGAGGATCCCGAAGGGGATGTTCACGAAGAAGATCGAGCGCCAGCCCAGGCCGAAGAGGTCGAGGTCGGTCAGTACGCCGCCGAGCAGCGGGCCGCTGACGCCGCCCAGTCCGAGGACCGCTCCCATCAGGGAGAAGGCGACGACCCATTCCTTCTGGTCGAACATCGTCATGATGACGGACATCACCTGGGGCACCATGAGCGCCGCCGTGAGTCCTTGCAGCAGGCGGCCGCCGACGAGCACGCCCGGGGTGGTGGCGAGCCCGCACATCGCCGAGGCGAGGGTGAAGCCGAGCACGCCGGTGATGAACAGCCGCTTGCGGCCGTAGATGTCGCCGAGGCGGCCGCCGGTGATGAGGAAGACGGCGAAGGCCAGCGCGTAGCCGGCCAGCGTCCACTGGGCGGTGGCGAACTCGGCGTGCAGGTCCTGCTGGATGGCCGGCAGGGCGACCGTGACGATCGTCGCGTCGACGTTGTCGAGGAAGGCGGCGAGCAGGACGACGGCGAGCGCGACCCACCGGCGCCGGGAGGCTGCGGTGGGGGGAGGCGCTGCGGCCGTGGCGTCCGCCACGGGCTCCGGCGAGGTGGACGAGGACACGTGATCAACTCCTGGGAAACGGGGCCGGGGGGAATCGGAGTGGGGGGAGGGAACCCGGGGGCCGGTCCGGGGGGAGACCGGCCCCCGGGGGTCAGATGCCGCCGAGGACGGCGTCCAGGGCCGCGTCCATTTCGTCGTCGGTGAGTTCCTGGGCGGTCTGCAGGGCGTCGGCGGGGGCGTCGGCCGTGGCGGTGGCGGTGGCGGGTGCGGCGAGTTCCAGCAGCCGGTCCAGCAGGCCGCTCTGGCGCAGCCGTTCGGCGCCGATCCGGGTCACGGCCCACTGGGCGGCCTGGGCCGGGTCCTGCGGCGGGGTGTCGGCGACGGCGGCGGCGGTCTGTGCCGCGCCGTCGAAGGAGAGCTTGCCGAGCAGGTATCCGGCGATGGCGCGCGGCGTGGGGTAGTCGAAGGCGAGCGTGTTGGGCACGGCCACCTGCGTGTGCCGGGCGAGGCGGTTCTTCAGTTCGACGGCCATCAGGGAGTCCCAGCCGAACTCCCGCATGGGCTTGTCGAGCGGGACGCTGCCGGACAGCCCGAGGACGGCGGTGACCTCCTGCTGGACGAACTTGCGCAGTTCCGCCTCGCGTTCCTCGGCGGGCAGGGCGGCCAGCCGGTCCCGGAAGGCGGAGCCGGCCTCGGTGGCCTCCTTGGCCTTCCTGGGCTGCGTACGGACCAGGGCCCGCAGCAGGGCCGGCGGGTGCGTCCCGGAGTCGCCGGCCGCGAGGCGGGTGGTGTCGAGCTTGAGCGGCACCAGGTGCGGTTCGGGGCGGGCCAGCGCGGCGTCGAAGAGGGCGAGGCCCTCGGCGGCGGTGAGCGGCTGGGCGCCCTGGCGGCGCATCCGGGCGAGTTCGGCCTCGCCGAGCTGCGCGGTCATTCCGGCGCCGCCCTGGGCCCACAGGCCCCAGGCGAGGCTGGTGGCGGGCAGGCCGAGCTTGTGGCGGTGGGCGGCGAGCGCGTCCAGGAAGGCGTTCGCGGCGCCGTAGTTGGACTGGCCGGGTGATCCGAGGGTGCCGGCGACCGAGGAGAAGAGGACGAAGGCGGCCAGGTCCAGGTCGCGGGTCAGCTCGTGCAGGTGGCGGGCGCCCGCCAGTTTGGGGGCGAGGACGCGGGCGAACCGCTCGGGCGTCTGGTTGTGCACGACACCGTCGTCGATCACCGCGGCGAGGTGCACCACGGCGGTCAGCGGGCGTTCCGCGGCGGCCTCGGCGAGCAGGCCGGCGACCGCGTCGCGGTCCGAGACGTCGCAGGCCAGGATGCGTACGCCGGTCGCGCCGGCGGCTTCGAGGCCGGCCACGAGGTCGTGTGCCCCGGGGGCGGCCATGCCCTGCCGGGAGGTCAGCACGAGGTGGCGCACGCCGTGTTCGGCCACGAGGTGGGCGGCCAGGTTGCGGCCGAGTTCGCCGGTGCCGCCGGTGAGCAGGACCACGCCGTCCGGGTCGAGCGCCCGGCCGACGGTGAGGACCAGCTTGCCGGTGTGGCGGCCCTGCGCCATGTGCCGGAAGGCCGCGGGGGCCTCCCGTACGTCGTACGCGAGGTACGGGAGCGGGGCGATGACCCGGTCGGTGAGCAGGCCGGACAGCTCGGTGAGCATCCGGTGCAGGTGCTCGGGCTCCAGCGACATCAGGTCGAAGGCGCTGTAGGCGACGCCCGGGTGGGCGGCGGCGACGGCGTCGGCGTCGCGGATGTCGGTCTTGCCCATCTCCAGGAAGCGTCCGCCGCGCGGCAGGAGGCGCAGTGAGGCGTCGGTGAACTCGCCGGCGAGGGAGTTCAGTACGGCGTCGAAGCCGGCCCCGCCGGTGGCGGTCAGCCACCGCTGTTCGAAGTCGGTGTCGCGGGAGGAGGCGATGCGCTCGTCGGGCAGTCCGAGGGCGCCCAGCGTGTCCCACTTGGGGTGGCTGGCGGTTCCGTAGACCTCGGCGCCCAGGTGGTGGGCGAGCTGGACGGCGGCCATGCCGACGCCGCCGGCGGCCGCGTGGACGAGGAGCTTCTCGCCGGGGCGCAGCGCGCCGAGGTCGGTGAGGGCGTAGTAGGCGGTGAGGAAGGCGAGCGGGATCGTCGCGCCCTCCTCGAAGGTGAGGGTGTCGGGCAGCTTGGCCATCAGGTGGCCGTCGCCGCGGACCTCGGTGCCGAAGGCACCGAGCGCGAGGCCCATGGCCCGGTCGCCCGGGCGCAGGTGGGTGACCGCGGAGCCGGTTTCCAGGACGGTGCCAGCGAACTCCAGGCCCAGTTTGGGCGTGGCGACCATGCCGAGCGCGTTGAGGACGTCGCGGAAGTTCATGCCGGCGGCGCGGACGGCGACGCGGACCTCGTCGGGGCCGAGCGGGCCGTCGGCCGGGACGGGGACGAGTTCGAGGCTGTCGATGCTGCCCTTCTCGCGGATGTCCAGGTGCCAGGGGCCGTCGCCGGCGGGCGGGGTGAGGGCCGCGCCGCCGCCGGCCGCCGCGGCGCGGGCGGTGGTGCGTACGAGGCGGGGGGCGAACAGGGCGCCGCCGCGCAGGACCAGTTCGGGTTCGTCGGCGGTGGCGAGGGCGGCGGCGAGGGCCGTGGCGCCGGGGGTGGGAGTGTCGAGGTCGAGCAGGCGCAGGGTCCGGTCGGGGACCTCGCCGCGCAGGGCCCGTACCAGGCCCCACAGGGGGGCGTGGGCGAGGTCGGTGACGGTGTCCTCGGGGCGGGCCGCGACGGCGTCGCGGGTGATCCACACCAGCTCGGTTTCCGCGGTCTTCGCGGTGAGCAGCTGTTGTACGAGGTCCAGTGCGGCCAGGGTGTTCGGCTCGGCGGTGTCGCTCGCCCCGGGGGTGGTGGCGTCGATGACGATGCGGTCGGGGGCGGGGCCGTCGGCGAGGAGGGGTTCGGGGCCTGCCGACCAGGGGGCGCCGAGGGTCTCGGCGAGAGCTCCGCTGCCGCCGATCACCAGGGTGGTGGCGGGCTGCGGGGCGGACTGGGCGGGCTGGGCGGGCTCGGCCACCGGCTGGAAGTCGACGCGGTACAGGTGGTCGCCTTCGGAGCGGGTGACGCGCAGCTGGTCGGCGGTGGCCTGCCGGATCTGGAGGGCGCCGGACAGGACGGGCTCGCCGGTGGCGTCGGTGACCAGGACGGTGGCGGAGAGGCCGGCGGCGGCGGACCGCGGGTCCTGGGCGTCCTGGGGGTCCTGGGGGTCCTGGGCGTCCAGGGCGATGCGGACGCGCAGTTCGGTGCTGTCGGTGGCGTACAGGGTGACGTCGGTCCAGGCGAAGGGGAGCAGCACCGTGCCTTCGGGCTGCCCGGTTCCGCCGGGGGTGACGCCGGCCAGGACGTGCAGGGCCGCGTCCAGGAGCGCCGGGTGGACTCCGTGGCCGTCGGTGTTCTGGCGCAGCGGCTCGGGCAGGGCGACGCGGCCGTAGGCGACGTCGCCCCGGCGGGCGAGGGCGGTGAGGCCGCGGAAGGCGGGGCCGTAGGCGAGGCCTTCGCCGCCGAGCTGCTCGTAGAAGCCGTCGAGTCCGATGGGCTCGGCTCCCGCGACGGGCCACTGGGCGAGGTCGGCGAGCCCCTCGGGGGTTTCGCCGGCGGGGTCGTCGGCGAGTTCGCCGGAGGCGTGCAGGGTCCAGGCGGCCGGGTCGGCGGATGCTTCCGGCTGGCTGTGGACGGCGATCTTCCGCCGCCCTTCGGGGTCGGGGACGCCGACCTTGACCTGGAGCCGCAGGGGTTCGCCGGAGGTGAGGAGGAGCGGCTGGGCGAGGGTGAGTTCGGCGACCCGTTCGGCGCCGACGGACCGGGCGGCGGCCAGGGCGAGGTCGAGCAGGCCGGTGCCGGGCACGAGGACGCTGCCGAAGACGGCGTGGTCGGCGAGCCAGGGGTGGTCGGAGAGGGAGAGCCGGCCGGACAGCAGCTGGCCCTCGCCGTCGGCGAGCGTCAGCACGGCGGCGAGCCAGGGGTGCCCGGCCGGTACGAGGCCGGTGTCGCGGGCGCCGCGGGCGGTGCCGCGGGCGGGCTCGAGCCAGAAGCGCTCGCGCTGGAAGGCGTACGTGGGCAGGTCGGCGGCAAGTGCGGCCGTGCGGGCCCGTGCGGCGGCGGGCCGGTCGGTGAACACCTGCTCCCAGTCGGGTTCCTGGCCGCTGACGTGGAGCGCGCCGAGGGCCTCGACGAGGGCGCGGACCTCGTCCGGTGCCTGGTCGGGGTCCTTGGGCGCGCGCTGGGAGGCGACGAACACGGCGGGGTCGGTGACGCAGTTGGCGCCCATGGCGGCCAGTACGGCGGCCGGGCCGCATTCGAGGTGGCGGCCGATGCCGTCGGTTTCGAGGGTGCGTACGGCGTCCAGGAAGCGTACGGCGTCGCGGACCTGCCGTACCCAGTATCCGGGGTCGCGCAGGCCTTCGCCCGCTGCCAGGTCCGGGCCCATGCGGGTGCCGGTGACCGTGGAGACGACCGGGATGCGCGGGGCGGCGAACGTGGTGTCCTCGGCCACCTGCCGGTAGGCGTCGAGCATGGCGTCCATGTGCGGGGAGTGGAAGGCGTGGGAGACGGTCAGGCGGCGGGTGCGGCGGCCGAGTTCGGTGAAGTGGCCGGTGACGGCGGCCACGGCGGCCTCGTCCCCGCTGACGACGGTCTGCGCGGGCCCGTTGACGCCGGCGATGGAGACGCGTCCGGGAACGTCGGCGAGGGCTTCCAGGGTGTCGAGGACCTCGGACTCGGAGGCCTCCACGGACGCCATGGCTCCGCCGCGCTCGCAGGCCTGCATCAGGCGGCCGCGGGAGGCGACGAGGCGGGCCGCGTCGTCCAGGGTGAGGACTCCGGCGACGTGGGCGGCGGCGAGTTCGCCGATGGAGTGCCCGGCGACCGCGGCGGGGCGCACGCCCCAGGCCTCCCACTGGCGGAAGAGCGCCGTCTCGACGGCGAACAGGGCGGGCTGGGCGTACTCCGTCTCGTGGACGAGTGCGGAGCCGCCGAGGACGAGCTCGGCCAGCGGCTGGTCCAGGTGCGGGTCGAGCGCGGCGCAGACCGCGTCGAAGGCCTGCCGGAAGACCGGCAGGGCGGCGTGCAGGGCACGGCCCATGCCGGGGCGCTGGCTGCCCTGTCCGGTGAACAGTACGGCGAGGGGGCCGTCGGCCGCGGTGCCTTCGGCGGCGCCCGCGGGGGTGCGGCCTTCGGCGAGGGCGCGCAGCGCGGTGACCGCTTCGGCGGTGGTGGTCACCGTGAGGGCGGCGCGGTGCTCGAAGTGCGTGCGGTGGAGGGCCGCGGTGTACGCGAGGTCGGCCACCGGGGTTTCGGGGCGGCCCTCGAGCCAGTCGGCCCAGCGGGTGGCTTGCGTGCGCAGGGCCGTCTCGTCGCGGCCGGAGAGGACCAGGGGGAGGACGGGCGCTGGGAGCGCCTGGGTCGCTTGGGTCGTGGCTTGGGTCGTGGCTTGGGTCGTGGCTGGGGCCGTCGCTTCGGTCGCTTCGGTCGCTATGGACGGTTCCGTCGCTTGGGTCGCTTGGGTCGCTTCGGTTGCGTGGGTTGCTTCGGCTACTTCGGTTGCTTCGGTCCTTGCCGTCGCCCCGGTCGGGGCCGGGACGGCCGTCGGGGGCTCTTCGAGGACGACGTGGGCGTTGGTGCCGCTGAGGCCGAAGGAGGACACGCCCGCGCGGCGGGTGCGGGCGGCGTCCCGGGTCCAGGGCCGGGCGTCCCGGAGGAGTTCCAGGCCGCTGCCGTCCCAGGTGATGTGCGGGCTGGGCTCGTCGGCGTACAGGGTCTTGGGCAGGGTCTCGTGCTGGAGCGCGAGGATCATCTTCATGACGCCCGCGACGCCGGCGGCGGCCTGCGCGTGCCCGATGTTGGACTTGGAGGAGCCGAGGTAGAGGGGCCGGTTCTCGTCCCGGTCGGGGCCGAAGACCTCGGCCAGCGCGCCCGCCTCGATCGGGTCACCGAGCGGGGTGCCGGTGCCGTGCGCCTCGACGGCGTCGATGTCGGCGGGGGTGAGCCGGGCCGCTTCCAGCGCGTCGTGGATGACGCGCTGCTGGGCGGGGCCGTTCGGGGCGGTGAGGCCCTGGCTGCGGCCGTCCTGGTTGACGGCGGAGCCGCGGATGACGGCCAGGACGCGGTCGCCGTCGCGCTCGGCGGCCGACAGTCGCTTGAGGACGAGGATGCCGACGCCGTCGGACCAGCCCGCACCGTCCGCCAGGGCGGAGAAGGACTTGCAGCGGCCGTCGGGGGCCATGCCCTTGAGGCGGGAGAACTCCACGAACAGCCGGGGCGTGCTCATGACGGTGACGCCGCCGACGAGGGCGAGCTCGCACTCGCCCTGGCGCAGGGCGCTCGCGGCGAGGTGGAGGGAGACGAGGGACGAGGAGCAGGCGGTGTCGACGGTGACGGCCGGGCCCTGGAGGCCCAGCGCGTACGAGACGCGGCCGGAGACGACGCTGGAGGCGTTGCCGGTGCTCACGTACCCGTCGAAGGCGTCGAGTTCGCGGCCCTGCTCGCCGTAGTCGGAGCTCATGGCGCCGAGGTAGACGCCGGTGCGGCTCTCGCTGAGCGAGCCGGGACGGATGCCGGCGCGTTCGAGGGCTTCCCAGGCGGTTTCCAGGACGAGGCGCTGCTGCGGGTCCATGGAGAGGGCCTCGCGCTGCGAGATGCCGAAGAAGGCGGCGTCGAAGTCGGCGGCGGCCTCGATGAAGCCGCCCTCGCGGGCGTAGCTCTTGCCGACGGCTTCCGGGTCCGGGTCGTACACGCCGAGGTTCTCCCAGCGCGAGGGCAGGCCGCCGATCGCGTCGCCGCCGGCGGCGAGGAGGTTCCAGTAGGCCTCGGGGGTGTCGATGCCGCCGGGGAGGCGGCAGGCCATCGACACGACCGCGATCGGGTCGTCGGCGGCCGCGGCGGGGGCCGCGTGCCGACGCGTGTTCGGCTTCGCCTTGGGTGTGCCGGTGGTCAGGGCCAGCTTGTCGAGGAGCAGGCCGGCGATGGCGGTGGGGGTCGGGTAGTCGAAGGCGAGGGTGGACGGCAGCGCCACCCCGGTCTCGGCGGACAGGCGGCGGCGCAGCTCGACGGCCATCAGGGAGTCGATACCGAGCTCCTTGAGGACCTGCTGCGCACCGATCCCGTCGGCCGCGCCGATGCCGAGGACCACGGCCGCCTCGCGCTGCACCAGCCGGATCAGCGACGGCAGCCGCTCGGCCTCCGGCTGCGCCGCGAGCTGGTCGCGCAGGCCGGTCGGCGTGCCGGCGGACTGCCCGGCGCGCTTCTTCGGGGCGCGGACCAGGGCCCGCAGCAGGGCGGGCAGTTCGTCGGGGCGCCGTTGCAGGGTGACGAGGTCGAGCTTGACGGGGACCAGGTGCGGGTGCGCGGAGCCGAGGGCGGTGTCGAGGGCGGCCAGGCCCTGCTGCTCGGTGAGCGCACCGATGCCCATGCGGCGCATGCGGGCGAGTTCGGCTTGGCCGAGGGTGGCGGTCAGACCGTGACCGGCCTGCTGCCACAGACCCCACGACAGGCTCGACGCCGGCAGGCCACTCGCCCGGCGGTGGGCCGCCAGGGCGTCGAGGAAGGTGTTCGCCGCCGCGTAGTTACTCTGACCGGCACCGCCCAGGACACCGGCGGCGGAGGAGAACAGCACGAAAGCAGCCAGGTCCAGGCCCTGCGTCAGCTCGTGCAGGTGAAGGGCGGCTTCGGCCTTCGGCTGCCAGACACGGGACAGACGCTCCGCGTCCTGCGAGACGAGCAGACCGTCGTCCAGAACGGCCGCGAGGTGGAACACGGCCGTCCACGGGCGGTCCGTATCCGCGAGCAGCGCTTGCGCCTGACGGCGGTCCGAGATGTCAGCAGCGACGATCCGCACGGTCTCGGCACCCGCCGACTCCAGCTCCGCCACCAGCTCGGCAGCACCCGGAGCCTCCGGGCCGCGCCGAGACGTCAGTACGAGATGACGTACGCCGTGCACGGACACCAGATGACGGGCAACCGCCCGACCCAGCTCACCCGTACCACCGGTCACCAGCACGGAACCGTCGGGGTCCAGGGGCGGGGCGTCGGACGCCTTGGCGGTGCGGACGAGGCGGGCGGTACGGATCTCCCCGTCGCGGAGCGCGATTTCGGGCTCGTCGGTGAGGGTGAGGGCCGGGGCCAGCGCGAGGTCGTCCCGGGCGCGGTCGGTGCCGAGGTCGATGAGGCGCAGGGTCCGGTCGGTGTGTTCGGCGCGCGCCGCGCGGAGCAGACCCCACAGGGCGGCGTGGGCCAGGTCGGCCACACCGTCGTCGCCGGCGTTGGTGGCGGAGCGGGTCAGCCAGACGAGTTCGGTCTGTTCGAGGCCCGGTGCGGCCAGCAGGAGCTGGAGGATCCGGAGGGCGGAGGCGGCCAGCTCACGGGCTTCGGCGGCAGGAGCGGGTGCGGTGGCGTCGACGAGGACGCGGGCCGGGGCGTCGGCTCCCTCGGCGAGGTGCGCGAGGAGCGCGTCGACGTCGGCGAACACCTGCGCGCCGAGGGCGGCGGCGATCCCGGCGTCGCCCTCGAGGGCCCAGGTCTCCCCGGCCGGTTCCGCGTCGCCCGGGGTGCGGGTCGGGCGGAACTCGACGTGGTACAGGTGCTCGGCCCGCTCGCCGGCGCGGATCTGCTCGGCGCTCGCCTCGCGGATCGCGAGGCCGCGGGTGCGGACGACGGGGTGTCCGGTGCCGTCGGCGACGGTGAGGGTGAGGTGCTCGTCCGCTCCCGACGCGACGTCGACGCGTACGCGGAGCTCGGTGGCACCGGCGGCGAGGAGCTCGACGCCGGTCCACTCGAACGGCATGAACACGCGCTGCCGTGCTTCTTCGTCGCGTACGCCCATGAGGGTGTGCAGCGCGGCGTCGAGGAGGGCCGGGTGAACACCGAAGTCATCGGCCTTCAGCCCGTCGGGGAGACGGATCAGACCGTACGCCGTGTCGCCCTTGCGCCAGAGCTCGGTCAGACCCTGGAAGGCCGGACCGTAGTCGAGGCCGCGCTCGCGGAAGCCCTCGTAGAAGCCGTCGAGATCGACGGACTCGGCGCCCGGGACCGGCCACTGGGCCAGCTCGGCGAACGCGTCGCCGTCGGAGGGGGCGGTGGTCTCCGCGGCTTCCGCGAGTTCACCGGTCGCGTGACGGCGCCATTCCTCGTCGCTGCCGTCGGGCCGGCTGTAGACGGTGACCGGGCGGCGGCCGGTGGGCTCGGGCGCGCCGACGGCGACCTGGAGGCGGACCGCACCGTCCGTACCGAGCAGTAGCGGCTCGGTGAGCACGAGTTCGGCAACGCCGGGGGCGCCGACGTGGTGGGCGGCGGTGAGGGCCAGTTCGAGCAGGCCGGTGCCGGGGACGAGGACCGAGCCGAAGGCCGCGTGACCGGCCAGCCAGGGGTGCTCGGCGAGGGAAACGCGGCCGGTGAAGAGGTACCCCTCACCGTCGGCGAGGGAGATGACGGCCCCGAGCCACGGGTGCTCGGAGACATCGAGTCCGACCCTGCGCACATCGCCCGAGGTCTTCGGGGTGTCCAGCCAGAAGTGCGTGCGCTGGAAGGCGTACGAGGGGAGCTGTACGAGGTTCCCTGCGCCCAGGACGCGGTCCCAGTCGAGGTCGTGGCCCTGGACGTGGAGCAGGCCGAGGTTGCGAAGCAGCTGGGCCGGCTCGCCGTGCTGACGGGCGAGCGAGCCGACGACGATACCGCCGCGCTCCGCACTCCCGTCGGTCAGCGGCATGGACAGGACCGGGTGGGCGGAGATCTCGACGAACACGCCGTGACCGTCGTCCAGAAGCTGGTTCAGAGCGCGGTCGAAACGGACGGGCTCGCGCAGGTTGCGGCACCAGTAGGAGCCGTCGAGAGCGGTGCCGTCGGCGACCTCGCCGGTGACGGTCGAGTAGAAGGCGATGTCCGTGCCCGTCGGGGCGATCCCCTCGAAGCCCTCCGCCAGCGCGGGCAGCAGAGGGTCCATCTGCGCGTTGTGGGACGCGTAATCCACATTGATCTTGCGTGCGTAGACACCCTGGTCCGACAGCTCGGCGACGATCCGCACGATCGCGTCCGCTACACCTGAGATCACCGTCGAACCGGCCGTGTTCACCGCGGCCACGGAAAGCGCCTCGCCGTACGGGGCGAGGAACTCCTCCACCTCGGACACCGGGCGCTCGATCAGGGCCATACCGCCCTGACCCGCGCAGGCCAGGACCGCCTGGGAGCGCTGCGCGACGATCTGCGCACCCTGCTCCAAAGTGAGAGCACCGCTCACCACCGCGGCCACCACCTCACCCTGCGAGTGGCCCACCACGGCGGACGGTTCGACGCCGAGGGAACGCCAGACGGCGGACAGGCCGACACCCATGGCGAACAGGGCCGGCTGGACCACGTCCACCCGGTCGAACGGCGGGTGATCCCCCTCCTCCCCCGCCAGGACCTCACGCACCGACCAGCCCGTGAACGGACGCAGAGCCGCATCACACGCCTCGATCGTCTGCCGGAAGGTCTCGTTCTCCGCGAGCAACGCCCGGCCCATGCCGACCCACTGCGAGCCCTGACCCGGGTAGACGAACACGACCTTGCCGCGCTCAGTCGCACTCCCGGTCACCACCGCGTCATGCGCATCGCCCTCCGCGAGCGACCGCAGCGCCTCCACCAGACCGGCAGTGTCCGCAGCGATCACGCTCGCCCGCGATGCGAAGTGCGAACGGTGACGGGCGGCGGTCGCCGCCACATCGGTCAGCGGAACCTCGGTGCGCCCGGAGAGCCAGTCCGCCCAGCGGCCCGCCTGCTCCCGCAGCGCGGCCTCGTCACGCCCCGACACCACCACCGGAAGGGGACCGGGGGCCGGTGCGGCGGCAGCCTGCTCGGCGAGCTGCTGCGCGGGGGCCTCCTCCAGCACCACGTGGGCGTTCGTACCACTGAGGCCGAACGACGAGACGCCCGCGCGGCGGATGCGCTCCGCGCCGCGCTCCCACGCCCGCGCCTCGTTCAGCAGCTCGAGGCCGCTGTTCTTCCACTCGATGTGCGGGCTGGGCTGCTCGGCGTGCAGGGTCTTGGGGAGCACGCCGTGCTCCATCGCCAGGATCATCTTGATGACGCCGATGACACCGGCGGCGGCCTGCGCGTGCCCGAGGTTCGACTTGGCGGAGCCGAGGTAGACGGGCTGCTTCCCGTCCCGGTGGGGGCCGAAGACCTCGGCCAGCGCGCCCGCTTCGATGGGGTCGCCGAGCGGGGTTCCGGTGCCGTGCGCCTCGATCGCGTCGATGTCGGCGGGGGTGAGCCGGGCCGCTTCCAGGGCGTCGTGGATGACGCGCTGCTGCGAGGGGCCGTTCGGGGCGGTGAGGCCCTGGCTGCGGCCGTCCTGGTTGACGGCCGAGCCGCGGATCACGGCCAGGATCGGGTCGCCGTCGCGCTGCGCGGCGGAGAGCGTCTTCAGGACGATCACGCCCGCGCCCTCGGCCCAGCCGGCGCCGTCCGCGTCGGCCGAGAAGGACTTGCAGCGGCCGTCGGCCGCCATGCCCTTCAGGCGGGAGAACTCCACGAACAGCGCCGGGGTGCTCATCACGGTGACGCCACCCGCGAGGGCGAGCTCGCACTCGCCCTGGCGCAGGGCCTGGACGGCCAGGTGGATGGAGACGAGCGAGGAGGAGCAGGCGGTGTCGATGGTGACGGCGGGGCCCTGGAGGCCGAGCGTGTAGGAGACGCGGCCGGAGACGACGCTGGAGGCGTTGCCGGTGCTGTACCCGTCGAGGGCGTTGAGGTCGTGGCCCTGCTGGTTGCCGTAGTCGGAGCTCATGGTGCCGAGGTAGACGCCCGTACGGCTCTCGCTGAGCGAGTCGGGGCGGACGCCGGCCCGCTCCAGGGCCTCCCACGAGGTTTCCAGGACCAGGCGCTGCTGCGGGTCCATGGAGAGCGCCTCGCGCGGCGAGATGCCGAAGAAGGAGGCGTCGAAGCCCTCGGCTCCGTCGATGAAGCCGCCCTCGCGGGCGTAGCTCTTGCCGACGGCTTCCGGGTCCGGGTCGTAGACGCCCAGGCTGTCCCAGCGGGAGGGCAGGCCGCCGACGGCGTCACCGCCGGAGGCGAGCAGCTCCCAGAAGCCCTCGGGGGTGTCGATGCCGCCGGGGAGGCGGCAGGCCATCGACACGACCGCGATCGGCTCCGTACGCGAGGCCCGCTCGGCGTTGAGTTCCTTCTCGGTCTCGACGAGCGCGTTCGCCGTGCGCCGCAGGTACGCCTCGAGCTTGGCCAGCTTCTCGACTTCGGACGCGCTCATTCACTCACTCCAAGCTTGCGATCCAGGAACTGAAGGAGGTCATCGGTGCTGTCGCCGCCGAGCTCGGCTTCGGTCTCGGCGGCATCGGCTGCTTCGGTCGGGCCGGCCTCGGCCGAGGCCTTGGCCAGGCCGTCGCGCAGGGCCAGCAGCCCGGCGGCCAGGCCCGGCTCCTCGAGTTGTTTCGGTGTCGCGGAACGCAGGAGTTCCACGAGGTTGTCGATCTGGTTCTTCGTCACGCGCTGTCCGGGGCGTGCCGCTCCCCCGGCTCCCACGGCCAGCTTGTCGAGGAGCAGGCCGGCGATGGCGGTGGGGGTGGGGTAGTCGAAGGCGAGGGTGGAGGGCAGCGTCACCCCGGTCTCGGCGGACAGGCGGCGGCGCAGCTCGACGGCCATCAGGGAGTCCATGCCGAGCTCCTTGAGGACCTGCTGGGCGCCGATGCCCGCCGCGCCGGAGGCGCCGAGGACGACGGCGGCCTCGCGCTGCACGAGCTGGGCGAGCCGCGGCAGGCGCTCGCCTTCCGGCAGGGCGGTCAGCTGCTCGCGCAGTCCGTTCCCTCCGGTCGCCGCCTCGCCGCCGGCGCGCTTGCGCGGGGCGCGCAGGAGGCCGCGCAGGAGGGCGGGTGCGTCGCCGCCGTTGTCCAGCTCGCGTTGGAGCGGTGTGAGTTCGAGGCGTACGGGGACCAGGTGCGGCCGGCCGGAAGCCAGAGCCGCGTCCAGGGCCGCCAGGGCCTGCCGCTCGCTGAGGGCCGCGATGCCGCGCCTGCGCATGCGGGCGAGTTCGGCCTGTCCGAGGGTGGCGGTCAGACCGTGACCGGCCTGCTGCCACAGACCCCACGACAGGCTCGACGCCGGCAGGCCATTCGCCCGGCGGTGGGCCGCCAGGGCGTCGAGGAAGGTGTTCGCCGCCGCGTAGTTGCTCTGACCCGCGCCACCGAGGACACCGGCGGCGGAGGAGAACAGCACGAAAGCAGCCAGGTCCAGACCCTGCGTCAGCTCGTGCAGGTGAAGGGCGGCTTCGGCCTTCGGCTGCCAGACACGGGACAGACGCTCCGCGTCCTGCGAGACGAGCAGACCGTCGTCCAGAACGGCCGCCAGATGGAACACGGCCGTCCACGGGCGGTCCGTATCCGCGAGCAGACCGGCGATCTGGGCACGGTCGGAGACGTCGGCCGCCACGATCCGTACGCTCTCGGCGCCGGCCGCCTCCAGCTCGGCCACCACATCAGCGGCTCCCGGGGCCTGCGGGCCGCGCCGGGAGGTCAGTACGAGGTGACGTACGCCGTGCACGGACACCAGGTGACGGGCCACCGCCCGGCCCAGCTCACCCGTACCACCGGTCACCAGGACGGAACCGTCCGCCGCGAACTCCGGCAGCTCGCCGCCGGACTCCGCACGCACCAGACGCGCCACCCGCACCTCACCACCGCGCACCGCGAGCTCCGGCTCACCGGTGACGGAGAGGGCCTGGGGCAGGAGGGCGTCCTCGGTTCGGCCGTCGGGGCCGAGGTCGATGAGTCGGATCACCCGGTCGGGGTGCTCGGCACGGGCCGCCCGGACCAGGCCCCACAGGGCGGCGTGGGCCAGGTCGGCCACGCCGTCGCCGGTGTCGACGGCCGAGCGGGTCACCCAGACGAGCTCGGTCGAGGCCAGCCGGGGTTCCGCGAGCAGGCGTTGGAGCGTGGTGAGGGCGGAGGCGGTCAGCTGCTCCGCCCTGCTGCTCTGTCCTATCCCTCGCGTCGCATCCAGTACCAGTCGAAGGGGTAGCTCGGCCCGCTCATCGATCTGGGCAAGGAGTACATCCACATCAGCCACATAGTCGGCCTCCAGGGTTGTGAACATCTCGGCGTGGTCGCCGAGAATCCATGTGCCGCCCGCCGGGGAGTCCTCGTGAGCCAGCGTGCCGCGGGCGGCGAAGTCGACGCGGTAGAGGTGCTCGGTCCGCTCGCCGGCGCGGATCTGCTCGGCGCTCGCCTCGCGGATCGCGAGGCCGAAGGCGCGGACGACGGGCTGCCCGGCCGGGTCGGCCACCCAGATACGGGTGTTGGTGCGGGTGTCGTCGAGGTCGATGCGTACGCGGAGCTCGGTGGCACCGGCGGCGAGGAGCTCGACGCCCGTCCACTCGAACGGGAGCAGCACCTGCCGGTCGTCCGGGTCCTGGCCGCGTACGCCCATGAGGGTGTGGAGCGCGGCGTCGAGGAGGGCCGGGTGAACACCGAAGTCGTCCGCCTTCAGCCCGTCGGGGAGACGGATGAGACCGTACGCCGTGTCGCCCTTGCGCCAGAGCTCGGTCAGACCCTGGAAGGCCGGACCGTAGTCGAGGCCGCGCTCGCGGAAACCGTCGTAGAAGCCCTCGAGATCGACGGACTCGGCGCCCGGGACCGGCCACTGGGCCAGCTCGGCGAAGGCGTCGTCGCTGTCGGCGGGGGTGGGGGTGGTGGCGGTGGTCTCTGCGGCTTCCGCGAGTTCACCGGTGGCGTGACGGCGCCAGCCGGATTCGGAGGCCTCGTCCGGGCGGCTGTAGACGGTGACCGGGCGGCGGCCGGTGGTGTCGGACGGGCCGACCACCACCTGGAGCCGGAGGACCGATTCCTCGGTCAGGGTCAGCGGCTCCAGCAGGGTGAGCTCTCCGACCGACTCCGCGCCGACGTGGTGGGCGGCGGTGAGGGCCAGTTCGAGCAGGCCGGTGCCGGGGACGAGGACGGTGCCGAAGGCCGCGTGTTCGGCCAGCCAGGGGTGCTCGGCGAGGGAGATGCGGCCGGTGAAGACGTGTCCCTCGCCGTCGGCCAGAGCGGTCACGGCGCCGAGCCACGGGTGGTCGGGGACGTCGAGGCCGACCGACCGGACGTTGCTGGTGGGCTTGGCGTTCTCGAGCCAGTAGTGCTCGCGCTGGAAGGCGTAGGTGGGGAGCTGTACGAGGTTTCCGGTGCCGGTACCGAGGACGCGGTCCCAGTTCAGGGTGTGGCCCTGGACGTGGAGCAGGCCGAGGTTGCGGAGCAACTGGGCCGGCTCGCCGTGCTGACGGGCGAGCGAGCCGACGACGATACCGCCGCGCTCCGCGCTGCCGTCGGTCAGCGGCATGGAAAGAACCGGGTGGGCGGAGATCTCGACGAACACGCCGTGACCGTCGTCCAGGAGCTGGTTCAGGGCACGGTCGAAACGGACCGGCTCGCGCAGGTTGCGGCACCAGTACGAGCCGTCCAGGGCCGTGCCGTCGGCCACCTGGCCGGTCACGGTCGAGTAGAAGGCGATGTCCGTGCCGGTGGGGGCGAGCCCGCTGAAGCCCTCCGCCAGGGCGGGCAGCAGCGGGTCCATCTGCGCGTTGTGGGACGCGTAATCCACATTGATCTTGCGGGCGTAGACACCCTGATCCGACAGCTCCGCGACGATCTTCGCGATCGCGTCGGCCTGTCCCGAGATCACCGTCGAACCCGCCGTGTTCACCGCGGCGACCGACAGCGCGTCACCGTACGGGGCGATGAAGCCCTCGACCTCGGACACCGGGCGCTCGATCAGGGCCATACCGCCCTGACCCGCGCAGGCCAGGACCGCCTGGGAGCGCTGCGCGACGATCTGCGCACCCTGCTCCAAAGTGAGAGCACCGCTCACCACCGCGGCGACCACCTCACCCTGCGAGTGACCCACCACGGCCGACGGCTCCACCCCGAGGGAACGCCAGACCGCCGAGAGGCCCACGCCCATGGCGAACAGGGCGGGCTGGACCACGTCCACCCGGTCGAACGGCGGGTGATCGCCCTCCTCCCCGGAGAGGACCTCGCGCACCGACCAGCCCGTGAACGGACGCAGGGCTGCATCACACGCGTCGATGGTCTCGGCGAATACGGGGTTGTGAGCGAGGAGTTCACGGCCCATGCCCACCCACTGCGAGCCCTGACCCGGGTAGACGAACACGACCTTGCCGCGCTCAGTCGCGCTCCCGGTCACCACCGCGTCATGCGCATCGCCCTCGGCGAGCGACCGCAGCGCCTCCACCAGACCGGCAGTGTCCGCCGCGACCACACTCGCCCGCGACTCGAAGTGCGAACGGTGACGGGCAGCCGTAACCGCCACATCGGACAGCGGAACCTCGGAGCGCGCCGACAGCCAGTCCGCCCAACGGCCCGCCTGCTCCCGCAGCGCGGCCTCGTCACGACCCGACACGACCACCGGAAGCGGGGCCTCCGTAGCGGCCGCTGCCCCGCCCGTGGGAGTCGCCGCGGGCGGCTCCTCCACGATGACGTGGGCGTTCGTACCGCTGAGGCCGAAGGAGGACACGCCCGCGCGGCGGATGCGCTTCGCGCCCCGCTCCCATGCACGCGCCTCGTTCAGCAGCTCGAGGCCGCTGCCGTCCCAGGTGATGTGCGGGCTGGGCTCGTCCACGTACAGGGTCTTCGGCAGGGTCTCGTGCTGGAGCGCGAGGATCATCTTCATCACGCCGACCACGCCGGCGGCGGCCTGCGCGTGCCCGATGTTGGACTTGGAGGAACCGAGGTAGACGGGCCGGTTCTCGTCCCGGTCGGGGCCGAAGACCTCGGCCAGCGCGCCCGCCTCGATCGGGTCGCCGAGCGAAGTGCCGGTGCCGTGCGCCTCGATCGCGTCGATGTCGGCGGGGGTCAGGCGCGCCGCTTCCAGGGCTTCCTGGACGACCCGCTGCTGCGAAGGGCCGTTCGGGGCGGTGAGGCCCTGACTGCGGCCGTCCTGGTTGACGGCCGAGCCGCGGATGACGGCAAGGACGCGGTCCCCGTCGCGCTCGGCGGCCGACAGTCGCTTCAGGACGAGGATGCCGACGCCCTCCGCCCAGCCCGCGCCGTCCGCCTGCGCCGAGAAGGACTTGCAGCGGCCGTCGGGGGCCATGCCCTTCAGGCGGGAGAACTCCACGAAGAGGGCGGGGCTGTTCATGACGGTGACGCCGCCGACGAGGGCGAGCTCGCACTCGCCCTGCCGCAGGGCGCCTGCCGCCAGGTGCAGGGCCACCAGCGAGGAGGAGCAGGCGGTGTCGACGGTGACGGCCGGGCCCTGGAGGCCCAGCGCGTACGAGACGCGGCCGGACACGACGCTGGAGGCGTAGCCCGTGCTGGTGTAGCCGTCGAGGGCGTCCAGGTCGTGGCCCATGTGCCCGTAGTCGGAGGTCATGGCGCCGAGGTAGACGCCGGTGCGGCTCTCGCTGAGCGAGCCGGGACGGATACCGGCCCGCTCCAGGGCCTCCCACGACGTTTCCAGGACCAGGCGCTGCTGCGGGTCCATCGACACGGCCTCGCGCCGCGAGATCCCGAAGAACGAGGCGTCGAAGCGTTCGATGTCCTCGATGAAGCCGCCCTCGCGCGAGTAGCTCTTGCCGACGGCTTCCGGGTCCGGGTCGTAGACGCCCAGGCCGTCCCAGCGCGACGGCAGGCCGCCGACGGCGTCACCGCCGGAGGCGAGCAGCTCCCAGAACCCCTCCGGGGTGTCGATCCCGCCAGGGAGCCGGCAGGCCATCGACACGACCGCGATCGGGTCGTCGGCGGGGGCGGCGTGCGCGGCGTGCCGGCGCGTGTTCGGCTTCGCCTTGGGTGTGCCGGTGGTCAGGTCCAGCTTGTCGAGGAGCAGGCCGGCGATGGCGGTGGGGGTCGGGTAGTCGAAGGCGAGGGTGGAGGGCAGCGCCACCCCGGTCTCGGCGGACAGGCGGCGGCGCAGCTCGACGGCCATCAGGGAGTCGATACCGAGCTCCTTGAGGACCTGCTGCGCACCGATCCCGTCGGAGGACGCAACACCCAGGACCACGGCCGCCTCGCGCTGCACCAGCTGGATCAGCGACGGCAGCCGCTCCGCCTCGGGCTGGGCGGCCAGCTGGTCGCGCAGGCCGGTCGGCGTGCCGGCGGACTGCCCGGCGCGCTGGCGACGGGCGCGCAGCAGGCCCCGGAACAGGGCCGGGACCGCCCCGCCCGCGTCCAGCTCGCGCTGGAGGGAGGTGAGTTCGAGGCGTACGGGGACCAGGTGCGGCCGGCCAGAAGCCAGGGCCGCGTCCAGGGCGGCCAGGGCCTGCGGTTCGCTGAGCGCGGCGACGCCCTGGCGGCGGAGCCGGGCGAGTTCGGCCTGGCCGAGGGTGGCGGTCAGGCCCTGGCCGGCCTGCTGCCACAGACCCCACGACAGGCTCGTCGCGGGAAGTCCGTCGGCGCGCCGCTGGGCGGCGAGGGCGTCGAGGAAGGTGTTCGCCGCCGCGTAGTTACTCTGACCCGCGCCACCGAGGACACCGGCAGCGGAGGAGAACAGCACGAAAGCAGCCAGGTCCAGACCCTGCGTCAGCTCGTGCAGGTGAAGGGCGGCTTCGGCCTTCGGCTGCCAGACACGGGACAGACGCTCCGCGTCCTGCGAGAC
>NZ_JBVJFA010000061.1:0-22693 GCF_055588085.1 Streptomyces sp. NPDC046303 | reverse complement strand
GGCAACCTTTGCGAGACCGGCCTTGGGGAACATTTGAGGCAGCCGATATCGGCTGCCTCAAATGTTCCCCAAGGCCGGTCTCGCAAAGGTTGCCGCCCGCCGAAGTCGCCTTCGAAACCCCGCAACATGAACGTGCTCAGCCGACACACTGAGGCTGAAGCGCCGAACCTCACAAAGGACCCCAGACGCCCATGCCGAACCCGCTCGACGCTCCGGACGCGGTGTCAGCGGCGGCTGAACCGCTCGAGGACCTGCTCGACGACTGCAACCACGTGTCGTCCATATATCTGTTCCATGTAGTCCCAGTGGCTGGGATGACACCTGGGATGACACACGGTCATGACTGGATGAAGGGCCTCGCTCAAGCCGTGTACGACGCGGGGTCCACCGGTCACCGGGTAGGAACGTCGGTCGACCCGTTCGAGTCACCACAGGCTTGGCGGGACATTCTCCGCCGACAGGTGACCGAAGGGTTCATGCAGCCCGCCCACAGGTACTCGGACCCCAGCCTGCGCCTGCCCGCCGAGATCCGGCGGGCAGGCGAACTCGCCGATGGCATCGCCGACCTCGTCGAAGCACACCTGGGGCCCGTCCGAAGCTCCGGCGACGTCGACGGCCCGC
This sequence comes from Streptomyces sp. NPDC046303, assembly GCF_055588085.1. Taxonomy (NCBI): domain Bacteria; kingdom Bacillati; phylum Actinomycetota; class Actinomycetes; order Kitasatosporales; family Streptomycetaceae; genus Streptomyces; species Streptomyces sp. NPDC046303. The sequence goes on along the minus strand of NZ_JBVJFA010000061.1, from coordinate 22,072 downwards.
ACACGGGCGACATCTGGTGGCGCAACCTGCTGTTGGTCACCAGCGACTGGGCCACCATCCTGCATGTCGGGATCTGCGACTGACCGAACACGTTCATCGCCCCCCGCACAGCCGCGGTCACGGCCTCCCACGCCGCTGCGGCCCACCGAGCCCGGCCACCGCACCCTGCGCCGACTCCACGCGGCCGGCGCCCATAACCCGTGGGCCCCACCCGCCCCTTCGAGGAGGGAAACACCGTGTCCGAACCCCGGCTTGCCACCCCTGCGGATGCCGCAGAGATCGCCCGCCTCCAGGACGGCGGTGACGCCCCCGCCTACGTCATCGTGAGCATCGTCCTGATGGTCAACGCCGGCGCTTCCGCGCACAGGGAAGACACTCACTTTAAGGAATGAAGGCCGCCGCGTCCGCTCGGGCCTGTTCCAGCGCTGCCTGGTACTTGGCCGGATCGACTTGGACCAGGCGTTCGTAGACCTTTACCTGTCGGTGCATGAACTGAACACCCGTCGCGGGGTCCCCGGCCTTCTTGTGGACGAGTGCCATGTTGTAGAGCGCGCCGGTCAGGTCGTGCCAGTCCCAGAACTCGTTGGGAGTGAAGGCCGCGAGGACCTCGTAGTCCACCGGTAGCGTCGAACCGGCTGGGCGCAGGCCCGCCAGGATCTCCTGCTCCCGCAGCCCTCGCTCGCCCAGGGCCCGCGCGAGGGAAGCGTCCAGGCCTGTCCTGTAGTTCCAGAGCAGCGTGAAGATGGCTTCGGCCAGCTGGGGGCGGTACTTGGCCGGGTCCGTCTGGAAGAGACGCTCCCAGACCCGAACTTCCCTGACCTTCCAGGCGGCGGCTCCCGCGTGGTCACCCGCCCTCTGCGCCGCGAGCGCCAGGCCGAAGAGAGTTCCGGGCAGGAGGGACCATTCCCAAAACTCGTTCGGAGTGAAGGGCGCGAGGTTGTCGTAGTCCACCGGTGTCGTCGTACCGGCGGCGCGCAGACCCGCCAGGACCTCGTACTCCCGCAGGCCCTGTTCACCCAAGGCCAATGCCGTAGCCGTTTCCGTTGTCCTGAAGTTCCAGAGCAGGGTAAAGATGGCTTTGGCCAGCTCCGGACGGTACTTGACCGGGTCCTTTCGGAAAAGACGCTCCCAGACCCGCACCTCCCTGACCTTCCACGCGGCCGCCCCCACGTGGTCACCCGCCCTCTGCGCCGCAAGCGCCAAGCCGAAGAGCGTTCCGGGAAGCTGGGGCCAGTCCCAGAACCCGTTCGGAGTGAAGGGCGCGAGGTTGTCATAGTTCACCGGTACCGTCGTACCGGCGCCGCGCAGACCCGCCAGCACCTCGTACTCCCGCAAGCCCTGCTCACCCAGGGTCAGGGTCATGGCAGTGTCCGATGCCCTGAAGTTCCAGAGCAGGGTGAAGATGGCTTTGGCCAGCTCCGGACGGTACTTGACCGGGTCCCTCCGGAAAAGACGCTCCCAGACCCGCACCTCCCTGACCTTCCACGCGGCCGCCCCCGCGTGGTCGCCCGCCCTCTGCGCCGCAAGCGCCAAGCCGAAGAGCGTCCCGGGAAGCTGGGGCCAATCCCAGAACCCGTTCGGAGTGAAGGGCGCGAGGTTGTCATAGTTCACCGGTACCGTCGTACCGGCGCCGCGCAGACCAGCCAGGACCTCGTACTCCCGCAAGCCCTGCTCACCCAGGGTCAGGGTCACTGCGGTATCCGATGCCCTGTAGTCCCAGAGCAGTCTGAAGACGGCGTCGGCCCAGTCTTCGCGGAATCGGTCCGGATCGGCCTTGGCGAGTGCCTCGTACACCTTGATCCGGTCGATCATGGCTTGGGCGGCCGCTTTGTATTTGCGGGCGGCCCCAAGCGACTGGGCGAAGGCTCGGAGGGCGTTGGCGCGGTCGATCCATGGCTGGGGGCACGTCTTCAGGTTGTCCTTGCGGCTCGGTTTGTCGGGGTTCCTGAAGTCGAGTTCGATGGGCACCCCGCACCCGGGGTGGCTTATCTCGATCAGGCCGTCATGGCCGGTCGACCGCATGAACTCGCCGCTGACCAGCGGAAGCCTGCTGAGATCGCCGTCCGATCCGTCGGCGGACGTGGTGATCCGGGCCTTGTACTTCTGTCCGGTCGGCTCGAACCATATTTTGTACTCCTGCCCGAACGGCGCACGGAACTCGAGGGTGACGCCCACGTCGCCGAAGGGCGGGAGGTCTTGGTTGAGCGCGAGCACGGTTTCCTTGAACTCCTCGAAGCCCATGCCGTTCTCGTCCGCCTCACGTGCGTAGACGAAGCCCAGTGTGGTGCCCAGGAGCGTCGGTACGCGGTACGCCGCGAAGTGGAACCCGATGTCGGTCAGGTCGCCCCAGAACCAGGGGCCTGCCGGCTCGAACGCACCGTCCTTCGACAGTCTGAGGTCGATGACCTCGCCGTCCTCCTCCTTGAACGCCAGGAACAACCTGCCGTCGCATGACGCCAGTGCGGGGGCGGCGTCGCTGGAGGATCCGTCCAGCACCTTCTTGTCCTCGATCCCCTCGATTCCGAAACCACCGGCGGTGTTGCCCCACAGGACCACCTTCGCCAGATTGACCTTGCCGTTGCCGCGGCCGGTCCAGCCGAGCAGGAGTCGGCCCGCGTGGGAAGCCAGACAGGGAGCGAAGTCACTGGAGTCATCGGGGAGCGGTGTGGCGGCCTCGAACGTGTGGCCACCGTCGTTGGAGAACGTCAGGTTCAACTGGGTGTTGCCGGAGCCCCGCCAGGCGAGGAACAGCCGGCCGTTGTGGGACGCCAGCGCAGGTGAGGCATCGCTGGAGGCGTGGTCGATGACGACCTTGTCCTCGAGCCTCTCGATGACGAGACCGCCGGCGGTGTTCCCTGCGAGGACGACCTTGGCCACGTTGATCTTCTTGTTTCCGCGGCCGATCCAGGCAAGGAGGAGTCTGCCCCCGTGCGAGACCAGATACGGACTGAGATGGCTGGATTCGGAAAACTTCTTCGACCCCTGGAATCCTGGCGTCCCGGGAACGGCGAAGGCCAGGTTCAGCTCGTTGTCGTCGTCCTTCCAGGCAGAAAAGATCCGGCCACCGTGTGATGCCAGGGCGGGAGGAACGACGGTCTTCGCAGGGTGCGCCATTCGTTCCGTGAAACCTTCGACTCCCGGGATTCCCAGCAGGTTCGTGTACTGCACCCTGGCCACGTGGATCTCGGCCGGGGCCAGCGTGCCGCCCATGGTGCTGTCCAGGTATCCCATCCAGGACGCGAAAACCCGGTCGCCGTGAGTCGTGAGGCTGGGATGACCTGACGTCGACGTTTCGAGCACCCTCTTGAATTCAGCGGGACGCATGCTCATGCCTGCGATGATCCGTTCGTGAACCCCGATGTTCACGCCCAGAGTGTGATGCTTGTCCGGATCTTCGACATCGTCGGCGAACGGATCGACAGAGGGATCCGGGAACGGCTCGAATCTGATGAGGTCGGCGAATGCCACGTCGCGCCGCGTCGGGATGAGCGTCGTCGCCTGGGCCCTGGAGGTCTCGTTCCAGGCTTCCTTGAAGATATCGAGGTGGTCGTTACCGTACCCGCTGGTCAGGAACATCCCACCGGCCGACAGGAGAAAGGACGGAGATTTATAATAGATCTCAAGCCCGCTTTCGGCGTCCTCGGGGGACGCTGTGAGCCTGGGGCGTTTCCCGTGGTAGAAGCGGTGGATCGCGGCTCTGTTGCGGTCCATTGCCAGGATGTACGCCGCCGGCGGAGGACGGTAGGCCGCCGTTCCCGCGATCACCGCATTGTAGGTGAGGTGACCGGGGAACCTGACCGGGTTCCCGTCGGCGCCTGTGAACCCGGTATAGGCCAGGAAGTAGCCGGAAACCTGTTCACCCCGTTCGCTCAGAATGTTGTTGAACCAGTTGTTCTGATGGTTGATGTTCGCCTGTACCCGCCGGAACGGGGCGATGCGGTGCCCTCTGGTGCTGGACACGGCGAACTTGGTCATCGTGTAGTCGAGCAGGATCTGCGCAGCCGTTCTGATCCGCTCCTCCTTGGCGAACTCGTACAGGTTCAGCAGGGAATGCAACGAAAGACGGGCATATACGCGGGAATTGAACTCCAGGAAGTCGTGCCGGGCGATGGGCTGGAGGGCGCGATGGAGCAGCCAATCGCTGAGCCCATTGGCTTTGTTGTCGTACTGAGCGCCTCCGGTCCGCTCGTGGAGGATCTGGTTGACCAGATATCGGGAGCTCTCGATCATCAGGAGATGGTTTTCCGTCTCGGAATAACTGGTTCCGAGGACCGGCGCCTCCAGAAACTCGATCATGAGCGTGTGGGGACCGGAGATCGGTTCACCTTCGATGATCCCGCCGGGCCCATGCGGCTGACCGCGGGCGGGGAGGATGAGTTTCTCGAGGATGTAGTCGTAGTCCTCGGTCCTCAAAAGGTCCCCATAACGGCAGATGATGGTCATCAGGCCCTTGAGGCCCATGTCGTAGTCCTCGCCCGTACCCACCAGCCCGTTGCCCGCGGTCAGCCACGGCAGGATTTCGTGCACGAGCTCCAGGCTCGGCTTCCGGTTGACCGCGAACGCCGGATCATCCGCCGCGGCGTGCAAATGGGCCATGAGCCAGATCGTCTGGTCCTCATCCACCACGCGGAGGAACGGACCGATCGCTTCCAGCGGATGCAGATGAGCGACGTACCGGGCGATGCCGTTCGCCCTTTCCCGGTGGCTCGCAAACGCCTGCGCGGGCGAGTTGCCGAGGGCTACGGGGTCGAGGAATTCCTCCGGGATCGCCATGATGAGACTCCTCCCACCGGGCCTCGGCTCGGACTGGAAGGCCGCGTGTGCCCAACTGGCCGGTGTGGGTTCCGTGGGATCTCTTTCACCCTCGCACGGCTCACCGGGCCCTGCCACTGCTGCCCCGCGGGCGAGCCCGGGCAGTGGCCGGTGGAGACGGCCGCCGCCGGACGAACCGACCGGCGGGTCAGTCGGCCGGCGACCAGAGGGCATCCAGGGTCCCGCTGCCCGGGACAGCCTCTCCCAGCCGCCGGGCACGTCTTCGCCTGGAAGTCCGCGTACGCCTGCGGAACGTCGTCCAGTGGCAGGTGGTGGGTGGCGAAGCCTTCGACGCGGAAGCAGGTCGTCGACCCACCGGTGGACGTTGGCCTGTCCCATGCGCAACTGGACTAGATCTGCTTCGCGACCCGCAGTTTTGTGAGCAGAACGGCGTGGAGCCGGCCCCAGACACCGGCCTCATCCCAGGCCTCGAGGCGGCGCCAGCAGGTCATACCGGACCCGAAGCCCAGCTCCTGGGGCAGGTACTCCCACTGGATGCCGGTATGCAGCACGAACAACACTCCGCCGCATAAGGCCTGCCGGTCCGGCACCCGCGGCCTCCCCGGCTTCGGCTTCGGTCCCGGAACCGGCAACAACGGCTCGATCAATGACCACAGTTCGTCCGAGACGATCCACGGACGAGAATCCCCCTTCCCCACGACCAGACCAACGAGCATCCAAACCGACAGTCACACGACGAAGGGCTTCTGTCAGGAGCTTTGGGCGGCGGCCTGCGGCCGGCCCGGTGGGTGTGCGGAGGTCGTCGCCGTCGACCAGCCCCACCGTCTCCGCTATCGCCATAGGCACCCGCCGCACGAACCCGGTCGGACCGGCCCCTCCGGGCCCTCGTCAGCCCTCGTCCGGGCAGGTCCGGTTCCCGGCCGGCAACTGCCCGTCTAGCAGGAAGTGATTCACGTAGCCGCGCACGCAGGGCGAGGACAGGTAGCCGGTGTGCCCCTCGCCCTTGTAGTCGACGATCACCGCCGACCCGAGCCTCCGGGCGGTCTTCTCGGTCCACTCGTACGGGGTCGACGGGTCGCCCCTGGTGCCGACCAGTAGCATCGGCGGGGCACCCGGGTGGTCGATCTTCTGGATGAAGTCGGTGCCGGCGGGGCGGCCGTAGCAGGTGAGCGCCAGCGCCAGCAGGTGCGGCCCGAAGACCGCCGACGCCTTGCGGAACTCCTCCTCCAGGCGTGCGACCTCCTTCCGCGCGGCGGCCGGTGAAGCCTGGTCGAGGGACCGGTCCGGGTCGTCCGCACAGTTCCGGCCATGAGGGCGGCCCCTGAGTTGTCCGCGGGGATCTGATCGGGGCCCTGGTCCTTCGGCTCCTCCCCCGCGGGTTCGACGTGGAGGTCGAGGATCCGGAGCAAGCCCGCCGGGTCACCGTCGCGCTCGGCCGTGGCCAGCGCGTCGGCGAGGTCGGGCCACAGTGCCCTGGAGAAGAGGGCCTGGCCGACGGCGCCCGCGGCGAGCTGCCCCGTCAGTTCCGTACCGTCGTCGCCGACCAGCGGCGTGCGGTCGAGCCGCTCGATGAGAGCAGCCACCTTCTCGCCGGCGGTACCGGGGTCGGTGCCGTAGACGCAGTCGTCGCGACGGGCGCACCAGGTCAGGAAGTTGCTCAGGGACTGCTGCCGGGCCCGGGCCGTGGTCAGGGACCGCCCGGCCAGCGAGTCGGTGAGGTTGTCGACTCCGTCGAGGACCATGCGGCCGGTCCGCTGCGGGAACAGCGCCGCGTACACGGCGCCGAGCCGAGAACCGTAGGAGAAGCCGAGGAAGTTGAGCTTCCGATCCCCGAGGGCCTGGCGCAACACGTCCATGTCGCGGGCGACGTCGACGGTCCCCATGTACGGGAGGACCGGGCCGGAGTCCTTCGCACAGCGCTGGGCCTGGGCGCGGATCTCGCCCAGCACCTCGGCCGCGTCGAATCCACCGGTGGTGACCAGCTCCGCCGAGACCGGGCTCTCGCCCTCGCAGGTGACGGGGTCGCTGTGGCCGACCCCGCGCGGGTCGAAGGCGACGAGGTCGTACCGCTCGCCCAGGACGGCGAAGGACTCGGGGTAGGCGGCAAGGTCCTCGATGCCGGAGGCGCCGGGCCCGCCGTAGTTCAGCAGCAGCGAGCCGAGGCGCTTGTCGGGATCGACGGCCCGGATCCGGGCCAGGTCCACCGTGGTCTTCCCCTTGGCCGGGTGGGCGTGGTCGAGCGGGAGCTCGATGGTCGCGCACTGCATCCCGTCGGGCACGGCCTTCGCCGGCATGGGGCAGGCACCCCAGCGGATCTGCGGCGCCGGACTCGGACTCGGGCTCGGGGCGGCCCCGAGGCCCGCCAACGCCAGGACGCACACCACGGCGACCGTACGGGCACGCGTCCGCGAGGCGGGGCTTTGGATGAGGTGGCGCACGACACCCTCCACGGGTGACCCCCAGGCCGTCCCATACCCACCAGAGGCACCCACCCCCGAACCCCGCCGCCCGGCCGATCCGCCGAACCGGCCGGGCGACACCCGCATGCTCCCCCACAGGTAGTCGTGGGCGGCGGGCGGCGGCCCGGCTTTGCCGTCCTACGGGATCACGTCCAGGCGCAGAGGAGGAGAGGCGAACGGTATGTCGCGCGTCACTGTGGTCAGTGGATCTGCTCAGACTGACATGGTGAACTCTGCCCCGCCCGCTGGCCCTGACGCTCCTGACACCCGAACCAGTCACCGCCCGCGGAGGTGGCGATTCGAGTCGGCTCATCTGTGGGTCGGCACTGCCACCGGCCTGGTCGCACTGCTCGTATCGCTATACAACCTCGCGGAGCTACGACGGCAGCCGGAGATGGACGTCGCCATGCCGCACCTCGTACGAGTCGCCCAGGGCAAGGATGTGTGGCTCTACCTTCAACCGACGCTGTCCACCCGGGTCAAGACCGAGGACCTCGAGATGGTGTTGAGCGCGGAACTTCGACTGCGGCCCACCGGTCCGATCGCCGGCACCGACGAGCCCAAGTTCTTCTGGGACGAGACGGGCTCTTGGACCTATGACCACGAGAGGCGCGGCCTCACCTACCGGCGTGAGGCAGACCCGGTACCGCTGATCATCAGTCAGGACAGGCCTCAGCAACCGACGATCCTGTTCAACGCGATCGACTGGAACCTCCGGCCCGGGCGGTACGAGGGGTCGCTGAGCCTCCATCGGGCGAGCAAGTCAAAGCCCCTGGTCTCAAGCTTCTGCCTGGAGATTTCAGAGCAGGCGGTGAAGGGCTTTCGCAGTGCTGGGCAGCGAGGCCACTTCGACTTCCGCGACGATGTTCCCAGTTCCACCGGAGCATCAAAAGGTCGTGATTGCTACCGTCTATCACCGGTGTAGGGCTTCGCGAACACGTGCGCGCCCTAAATCCCGTCAACGTTCACCGGGCGCTGGCCGCCCCATGCCAGTCCGGGGCGGCGGGGTACTTCTCGGCCCTCGGCGAGCCATTGTCGTTCGACGGCGTCGTAGATCGGCGCGTCGGACGCCTGCCCGAATTCCTGGGCCGGCCGGGCGAATCCGGCTCGCTCAGGTGGCGAAACGGTTTTCTGCCCCATGCCCAGCCCCACGAACTCGGTCGGCCGATGTGGCGGCGCGTGACCGTTCGATCGTGAACCGCGGCCGGCTGCGGCTCCCCCAGAGTCACGCCGGTTGGGCTCTTCAGGTCCGTGGGCGACTGTTGAGGCCGTCGTGGCCGTCGGCGCCCGTCTCGTCGAACCAGTAGGCGCCGGCCGCGAGATAGCGGAAGGGAACGCTCGGTCTTGCCGGGCAGAGCGAACGGCGGGCACGGTTCATTCGCCCACGGCGTCCTCAGCCTCCCAGCTACTGAGGTTTTCGGGTTGTCGTCGGGTAGTGACGGGTGATCCCTGTGGTAGGCCGGTGGGGTGAGGTATCCGGAGGGTGGGGGCCTGACCGCTGAGCGTCGGGCGTTTCGTGAGGGGATCCGGCTTCAGGCCGGCGAGAGGTTCGCGGTGGGTGAGAAGACCACGGTGATCGCGAAGGACCTGCGAGTGAGCGCGCGGTCGGTGGAGCGCTGGCGTCGTGCCTGGCGCGAGGGGGGCATGGAAGCTTTGCGCTCCGCGGGCCCGGCGAACTCCCCGACCGTCACCGATGCCCAGTTCGCCGTGCTGGAGGAAGAACTCGGCAAAGGGCCGTCGGCGCACGGCTTCGAAGACGAACGCTGGACCCTGGCCCGGGTTCAGGCAGTGATTCGCCATCGGCTATGGGTGAGCCTGTCGGTGACGACGGTATGGCGGCTGCTGAAACGGCACGGCTGGTCCTGGCAGGCACCCGCACGCAGAGCACTCGAACGCGACGAGCACGCGGTGGAGCTGTGGAAGAAGGAGGTGTGGCCCTGGGTAAAAGCCTCGCGGCGGCATCCGGGGCCTGGATCGTCTTCGAGGACGAGGCCGGCTTCTCGATGACGCCGCGCCCGCACCTGGGGCCGGCGCGGGCACACCCCTGTGATCCGGGTGAGGGGCAGGTCCCGTCGCCGGACCTCGGTCGCTGCACTGTGCTGCTACAAGCCCGGAGAGAAGAGCCGTCTCATCCACCGGCCCCGCACCCGTCTTTTACTGAAGGGCGCACGCAAGAGCCTCTCCTGGAAGGACTACCGCGACCTGCTCGTTCGGGCTCACATCCAGCTCGGCGCTCCGATCGTGGTGGTCTGGGACAACCTCAACACCCACCTCGCAGCAGGGCTGAAGCGGTACGAAGCCGAGCACGACTGGCTCACCACCGTCCGCCTCCCGCCGTATGCACCCGACCTGAATCCCGTCGAGGCCGTCTGGTCACTCGTGCGCAGAGCGATGGCCAACACCGCTTTCGCCCCACCCGACGACCTCGACCGCAAACTCCGCCGCGAGATACGCAAAATCCAACTTCGGCCCCGCCTGATCGACGGCTGCCTCACCGCCACAGGCCTGGCTATCACCCCACCCACCCCACCCTGAAAACCTCAGTACACGGCCGCCGCGGCCCGCGTCGGCCGGCTGATCGTGACCCATGTAGGCCGCTCCCTCACACCGCAGGATGCGGTGGCACATGCCTCGGCCCGGTTCGGCGGCCCCGTCGACTACGCCGCTCCGGGCGACACTTTCTCGATCGGTCGAGTATCTTGGGGCTGACATCCTCGACGACAAGGTGCCCCTGTTCGTGGAGGGTGTGACGCGGGCGGCCGCGCAGCTGGGGGCACCGCGGTCCCGCCGCTCACCGGGGTGGGCGTCGCCGCCCTGGCGGAGCCCGACCTCCCGGTCGAGGTCGAAGCCACCGCCGTCATCGACCGAACAGGTCCGATCGCGGCCGGCGGCGGCACTGTCGTTGGGGCGGGGCGGGGCGGGGCTGCCAACCTGCCCCGCCCGCGGTGGAAGAATGGCCGTCCTCGTGCCGCGGCGGAGTCCGGAGACCGGAGAACCGCTGGGCTTTACCCAGAAGGAACATGTGGATACACGCTCATTGGCGGCCCTCCTCGCTTCGGAGGGTCTTCTTCTCGTGGCGGTTCAGGAGATTGCGGAAGTCTGTCCGCCGGCCGTTGTTGGTCTGGCGACGTCATGCGGGCCGTTGGACGGCCGTGTGGATGTGGTTGTCGAGTTCGACTGTGCTGACCCTGTGCAGAGCGTCAATGATGCCTGGGGACGTCTGGCCTCTCGGTTCGGGTTGTTGGGGCAGGATCGGGAGTTTCTTCTTGCTGTTCGCGAGGACGACGAGTCGGAGACGCTCTGGGCCCGTGTGCGGCTGGGTGAGAAGTGGAGTGTGGCTGGGCGGAATCCGTCCGGGATTCTGGGCCCTGCCCGGCCTTGGACCGGTGGGCTCTTGACTATGTCTCTGTCGGGGGACGTCGTGGTTGCGGGGACGACGTACGAGCAGTACATGAGTGTGCTTGCGGTGCCGAGGCCATACCGGGTAGAGGTCATGCGGCGCTATGCCCGGTACCTGCTTGCGGAAGGCAGTGTTACCGGCATGGAGGCCCTTAACCTCAGGGCGTGGCTCGACAGGGAATGAGGGGTCCGGCGCGAAGCCTTCGGGTCTGGGGGCCGGAGCGGGCACGGCTCGGGAGGCGAGCGGAGCGGCCGCCCCCGCGGTGGGCAGCCGAAGGTGTTGCATAGCGAGACGGGATGATGTGAAGCGGATCACCCTCTAGATGCCTCGGGTCGGGCATGCGCGAGCATGACTGGAATGGACGCTCGTTTCCTTGGTATAGCCGATCTGGTCGAAGCCCCGTCCGACGGCCCTTTGCCGAGTTCTTCCTCCAGCACGGCGAACTGGGCATCGGTGACGGTCGGGGAGTTCGCCGGGCCCGCGGAGCGCAAAGCTTCCATGACCCCCTCGCGCCAGGCACGACGCCAGCGCTCCACCGACCGCGCGCTCACTCGCAGTTCCTTCGCGATCACCGTGGTCTTCTCACCCACCTCGAACCTCTCGCCGGCCTGAAGCCGGATCCCCTCACGAAACGCCCGACGCTCAGCAGTCAGGCCCCCACCCTCCGGATACCTCACCCCACCGGCCTACCACAGGGATCACCCGTCACTACCCGACGACAACCCGAAAACCTCAGTAAGCAGGTCGCCCGGCTGGCAACGTGAGTACCTCGCAGAGCGCGGCGAGCGTCGCAAAGCGCCCGGTGCCCCCTCACCGTCCACCCGCTAGCACTCGTTTGCCCAACGATCCGCCCAGGCCGCAGCAACGGCCGCGGGGCGCCGTCGATGCTTACAGCGGCGTGTGCGCTCGTTTCGGGCCTGGAGCCTGCGCAAGCATGGCTGCATGCCTCAGTGGATCCGCGTGTACGACGAAGACCAAGATCTGTGGCAGTACTTCGAGGGCGACGAGGAAGGGTGGGTGACGCGGCAGGTGGATCTGCGTGGCGGCGACGGCACTGCGGTGACCGCTGCCTCCTTGGAGGAGGTACTGCGGTATCAGGAGCGGTCCGACGTCGAAACGATGAGCCGCTACCAGCAGCGGTACGGCGTGATCGCCGAGGGCAGACTCACGGCCTGGGAGGGAGCAACGCACTCCAGCGAGGTCACGGCGGAGGAGTTCGAGCGCGTGTGGCTGCAGGCTCGGCGCACCCTCGGTTCCACCGCTCCCTGACCCTGACGCGCGGTGATCGCAGCACCGGCTCCACCGCGGCCATCCGGTCCAGCACCTCCGAAAACCCGTCAGTCAGGCATGTGCAGGCGGGTTGCGAGCAGAGCGACGTCGTCTTCGGCAGGACCGGACACCAGGTGCATGAGGATGGTGTCGAGGATGTCCTCAAGGGGTCCGTCCACGGTCAGGCGCAGGTCCGTCAGGCACTGGAGTGAAGCGTCGATGTCCAAGGTGCGCTGCTCGACCAGGCCGTCGGTGTACAGCAGCAGGACCGCCCCGGGAGGGATGGGCAAGGTCAGCGCCTCGTAGCCGCCCAGTTCGGCGCCCAGCGGCGGACCGGCCGGTACCGGCAGCAGCTCGGTGCGGCCTTCCCTGTGCAGCAGCGCCGGGGGCAGGTGGCCCGCGCTGGAGATCGTGGCTGTGCCCTGCTGGGGGTCGATGAGGGCCAGCAGGCAGGTGGCGAACCGGTCGAGGCCGATGCCGGCGCCACGGTGGTCGGCATCGGCGAGGAGTCCTTCGACTGAGGTGGTGGAGAGGGCCAGGCTGCGCAGTAGGGAGCGGTAGTGGCTCATGGCGACGGCCGCGGTGAAGCCGTGGCCCATCACGTCGCCCATGACCTGAAGGGTGCGGCCGGCGGGCAGGGGGATCGAGTCGAACCAGTCGCCGCCGACGAGCGCGCTGCGGCCGGCGGGCAGGTAGCGGGAGGCCACCTCGATGTCCGGGTGGGGGCTGCCGGGCTCGGACAGCAGGGCACGTTGCAGCTCCAGCGCCATGGTGTGCTCGAGGGTGTACTGGCGGGCGTTGTCGATGGCGACAGCGGCACGGGCGGCCAAGTCCTGCGCCACCACGGCATCGTCATCCGTGAACGGTCCGGAATCTCCGGCTCTGGCCAGGAACAGGGCACCAACCGGGTGCTCCCTCGTCGGCAGCGGAATGACGAGGGCGGAGTGGATACCAGCGGCGCGCACGACCGCTACGTCTTCGCGCCGGGCAGTCATCTTGCGGAACACCTCGTCGGTGGCGAGGTTGCCCATCCAAGGCCGACCGGTATCGAGACAGTGACGCAGCGGCGAGCCTCGCGGTACATCGACGTGGTCCCCGATTCTTCCGATCCGCTCCATCTGCCGAAGGATCTCCGGGTCCCCGGCGACGGCGGCGATGCGGATGCGCAGAATGCCCGGGGCCGGAGGCGGCGCCCCGTACGGTTCGTCTTCGATGACATCGACGCACGCCGCGTCCGCCAGGCTCGGTGTGACGAAGTCGGCCAGCTCGGCACAGGTCGTGTTCACGCTCAGCGTGGTGCCGACCCGCATGGCCGCGGTGTCCAGCAGCGCCAGCCGCTGGTGGGCCTTCTCCAGATCGTCTATGTACTGGCGCAGCCCGCTGACCTCCACTCCGATGCCACACAGGCCGAGCACCCGCCCTTTGTCCTCCAGCCGGTGGTAGACCGCGCTCCACTGTCTGCGCCTGAACGGCGAAGTCGCGCGCGTGCGGCCCGTGACCGCCAGTGCCCGGGGCTGTCCGTCAGCGAGGACCATGCGCAGGATCTCGTCGGAGCGGTGGATGTCCGGCAATACCTCGGTCATGGTCCGGCCCAGGAACGCTGCGGCCGGCACCCCGCCCATCCGGCCCATGGCGGCATTGACGTACAGGTAGCGCAACCGTTTGTCCAGGACGGCCACCGCTGCAGAGGTGCCGTCCAGGATGTTGCGGAGCACCCCGTACTCGCGAGCCTGCTCCAGCGCATCAGCGGACGATGCCCCCGCCACCGCGGACAGAAAGGCATCCTGAGTACCCGAGAAAAGCCACCTGGGCGGCAGCCGGTCAAAGCCCACCCGAATCCTCCTCATCCCCTGACGAGGTCATGGCTCATCCCATCGTGGACCTGCCCGCAGAGCACCGCATCCGCAGCGGCAAGCCCCTCGTACGTAAGGGGCACCTGTCGTATCCCGCGGCAGACAGCCCCCTTGTGAAGGCCGTCACGCTTCGTATTCGCAGGCCAGGCATCCGCCCGCGGACGGGGCCGCCTAGGCCCGAGCCCTGTGCGCCCAGAACGTGCCCGTCCTCGAGATCGCCCGCAAGCTCGTCATCCCCGCCGGCTAGAACAAGGGCGAACACCCGTCAGTCGCCACCGTCTACCGCACCCTCACCGAGGACACCGACGGCACCGACGGCACCGACGGCACCGACGGCACCGAGTGAGCCGTGGCGGCGCCGACCGCGCGGTCAAAACGGTTACAGCAGTCACCGGTTGGGGGGACTTCACTGCAGAACGACCTGCACACGGCTGCCGCAGAGGAAGAATTACTCACGCACGCCGCGCGGCCGGCCACGGGGCTGCGCACAGCTTCGGGGAGTGGCCATGGTGGCTTCGGGCACTGTGCCTGCGAGGGGCACGGGTCGCCGGAACCGCTGCTGTCCCCGCCGGTGCTCAGCGTTGTTCCGCGTTCTGGGCATCGTCCTGACCGTCGTCTTGACAGCGAGCGGCTGTGGAGGCGATTCAGCTGAGTCCTCTGATCAGGCCTTGTTCCAGGCCGACGTGGTGAAAGACCGGAAGCAGCTACTTGACGGCCGTCTCTCCTACCAGTCGCACGTGTCGGCATCGGTCGACAGTGCAGTCGACTACAGAATCTGGCTGGAGGCCTTGAGCGCCGGGACTGCGGGCCGGTCCGCGGCAGCCGAACCTGGCACGGAGACCCGGTCCTTCCGGGTGGGAGGGGTGCAAGGAGCCTCCCTCACCTCCGCCCACCGCGAGGTGCGGGTTCGGCTCCTCGCCGACACCCGGACGCAACAGGTCATCGCCGAGCCCGGTGACAATGCCCAGTGGCGATGGAGCGTGTCCGCAAGTGAGCCGGGCGACTACACGCTTCTACTGGCCCTCACCACGTTCCAGCGCGACTCGGACCGCGCCCTGTGCACACTGACGCCTCCCCTCACGGTCCGTCTCAGCGTGAGCAACACGTGGTCGCATCGCATCGCCTCGACGTACGAGTCGCTGATGGCCTGGGGCGGTGCCGCAGTCGCACTGACCGCGATCATTGCATTCCGAGCGCCGCTCACGGCCTTCGTACGGGCACGCCGGGAATCCTGGCGGGAGCGGAAACGAGGGCAGGACGGCTACCTGTAAGTTCCTCGCGCTCGGGGTGAGTGGCGGCGCAGGATGTGAGGTGAGACGGTGACCGTCTGGGGCGCACACGGGCTGAGCTTCAGACCACCGCCTAAGCATCACGCTCCGCTACATGTCGATTGGTTCGCCGTTCGTCAGGCACCCCAAGCAGCTGGATCACACCGGAGCGGCTGGCGACAGAGTCAGTCACCGCGATACCCCACAGGAACGGAACCGCTGCGGCAGTCGCGTCGAAGACCGACAGCTCCCCAAGCCAAAGCCCGGCGGCAGGGGCTTCAGCACCGTCCTCCGCTTTGCTCGTGCCGCCGGGCCGGAGCAGTTGTTCACCGGCCAGTGGCAAAGCCGCCCCACCAGGCTCGACGCCACGTCCCCACCGAGGTGGACCAGCAGGCCGCCCCGGCGAGGTGGCCGACCCCGGACGCGGTCACCTGCGGCCGACACCGCTGCAGCGGATTCCCCAGGGCGACCGTCAGACCGGAATTCGGAACCTCCTTCATTCAGTCGGGGATGCCGAGGCGCAGAATCCGGGCTGTTTGGAGTACCTCGCGGGAGGTCAAGCCCTGGTTGGCGTCGATGAATGCGAGGGTGGTGTCGTCGAAGTTCGCGTTCGGCGGAGGCGTGGCGCCCGGCTCGGCGATCAAGCGGAGGGTGGCACGAAGCGTCGCGTTGCCGGGGGTGTCGGGTCCGCCGGAGGCAAACGCGGCGGCGAAGAACGGCAGCGGAGTACCACCCGGGTAGACGTTGGGGCCGTTCGCGGTGAACAGGCCAAGGCGGGGACCGGGGCCGCTGTTGATACGGGCCAGGAGCTTGGTGTTAAGGCGGCGGGTGAGTTCGGTGCCCGAGGTCGCCAGCGAGGGAACGGTCAGGTACTGCTGTGCCTGCACCAGCGTGTCCAACGAGCCGGCGATGAGCTCTTCCTTGTTGCCGACGTTGGGGTCCTGGTGCAGAGTCTCGTGGAACAGAGTTGATGCCAGTTGCCGGAAGTCCTCGAACCGGTAGCGCTGGTTCACCAGGATGTTCGGCAGCGTCTCCCCCGGGTCTGGAGGGCTGACTTGAGCGATGCTGGCCGGCGGCAGGTTTGCGAAGCGGACTCGGGTGAAGATGGCGCTGCTTCGCAGTGCGGCGATGCCTGGTTCCCCGAACGTGCACAGCAGCGACGCCGCCGAGGCCCGTAGCACCGGGTCCGGAACCCTTTGCCGCAGCGCGGGATCAGTGGCGAACAGCCTTACCCCCTGAGCGGCGCGGAATGCCCCGCACCGTCGGGCCAGCGTCGTAGCGAGCCGCTGCGCAAGCTGCTGCTCGGTGAGCGCCGGACCTGCCGCCGGTGTCATCGGTCCGGAAGCGGGATACACCTGCGGCGTGAACAGTGAGACGTCGGTCGGCGGGAACGGCCGCTGCGCCAGGATCTCGTTGACACCTTCCCCACCGCCGGCCCGCTCCACCGCGACGGCTGGTACGGCGATCGGCACGAGGGCCAAGGTGGCAGCAGCCAGTGCGGTGACAAGCCGTCGTGGCATGACAGACACAACATTCATCAGGCCAGCTAAGAACATACCTCCGAGCACACCGGGCGCCACAACGCCACGGTCGTGCTAACAGCCCAACCAGATAGGCCACCCGGCGGCCACCACGTCACCCCTCCCAGCGCAGCTGTGCCGCCACGCCAATCCGGAACGCGGCTGTCACGCCCTGGGGGGGCGCGGGACTCACGCCACGTGGCAGGGCCGCCACATGGTCAGTGCCGATCATTCCCCCGCCCGCCCAGTTCGCCACCGGTCCCGGCCGTCTGTTGCCCCGTCCAGGTGACGGACCGCTGATCGAGATCGGCTAAGGCCTGCGGGTCCGCGACGCGGCGAATGAGTGCCCGAGTCGTCACTGCCCGGGGCCTGGCGAAGGAAGCGGCCGCCTGAACCAGGGCTGACCCAGGCCCAGATCGTCCGATCAGGTGTAAATGCAACACTCAGAGCACATCGTGAGCGGGGTGATTGCCCGAGTGGTGTCAGATGGAGGTGCCCGCCAGGGCATCGCGGTCCTTCCGGACGGCGGGCGCCCGCCGGCTCCTCGCCCCTCGAAGCCTCAGTCACGTCGCCCCGGGGGGCGGGAGACGGTGTGGGGACGAGCGGCCGAGCAGCCGCCGAACAGCCTCGGCACCCTTGGGCCGCCCGGGCGGCTAGGCAACACGGACCATCTGGGTGGTCGTTCTGGTCGTTACACCGGCATGACCGACTTCATGGTGCAGATCCCTGCGGACTGGCTGGCCCGGGTCTTCCCATCCCTGCGCTGGAGCGCATCGGACGATGCGAAGGCCCTGGCAGCAGAGCTGCAGCCGTTCACGGAGAAGCCAGGTCAGCGGGTACCCGTCCCGGGAGCGACCGTACCACCGCGCACGGAGTTGGCCTTGCGGGGAGAGATCGAGATCGCCGACTAAGAAGGCCGGCGTGCGCGACTGTCCGAGGAAGCCGAATACTTCATCAAGGTCCGGCTCCCCCGCCAGTGAGCCTGATAGATCTCCGTGCTGACGTGCGTCGTCGGCGTGCCGGCAGAGCCACCACTCGGACGGTCCGCGCCGTGTCTTCCTCACCCGAGGGGTGCCTGACCCCGCTCCCTGCGGAGGTCGGGGGTGGCACAGTGGAACGAGCCGCCGAGGGCATTTCGTCGCGGGCCTCGACCAGGACCTGCTGATGGTCGGCCACCAGCGGGTTCATGTCAGCCAGGGGCCGGTCGTACGCATGGTGGAGCGACGCGGTCATCGCCTCCCTCCTGAACATCGTGGCCGACCGCGACAGCGCCGGCCTGGACGATCCGACCTCCGCAAGATTGCCGACATCGCCGCGCACGAGGCCGCCGTCCTCGACCCATGGACCGCACGTGGTGGGACGACCCGGACTCGGACTGGACGCTGCGCATGGCCAGGCCGAAGCAGGACGAGCGCCCCGCGTTCTTCGACACCTACCGGGCCCAGGACTCTGCCCCCGCGGCCGACTTCCACCGACAGATCTACGTGCCCGCCGCCTCGGGGTAATCCGGCTGGAACGCCACCGCCTAGGCAACATCTCCGGGGTCCAGGCCAGCTGCCACGACATGGCCTCCATCCCGACCGGCCTGAACTCGAACGAACACGAACGGGGCACCGAGCGCCTGTGCGGTGCCCCCTCGAGAGCAGCCGCTCGACGGCCAAGTCCGGCGTAGTGAACGTCCTGGCTAGCTCCTGCAGGGGCGATCTTCTCGAGGTGCGAAGCGGGCCTGGGCCGCCAGGACGGCTCCGGTGTAGCGTCCCGCCCAGACGCCCATCGCACGTATCGGGCCCAGCAGCGCGAGGCCCGCCTCGGTGAGTGAGTAGTCGACGCGTGGTGGGGCCTCGGCGTATGCCTGGCGTATGACCAGGCCGTTGTACTCGAGGCGGCGCAGGGCTTCGTTGAGGACCTTGGGGCTGATCCCGCCGATGCGGGTGATCAGCGTGCGCGGCCTCATGGGTCCGCTCTCGCCGAGGGTGTAGACGATCACGCTGTCCCAGCGGTTCGACAGTACGTCGAAGGCCACCCTCGCCTGGCAGTCCGCGGCGTAGTCGCCGCCGCCCAGGTCTTCGCTCAGGCCTTGTCCGTCTGCCTCTACCGCCGCGTCGCTCATACGATCATCCTGCCCTGCCCGATGCACACCATGTGGTGTGCATCGGCGCGTCTAGCGTCCTTTCCGTCACACCTCGTACATCTCGCGACACGGACGACAGGAGCAAGCACATGCGCATCGGCATTCTTGGTACAGGGGCGATGGCCACGGCACTCGGTGCGGCCTGGGTACGCGCCGGCCATGACGTTCGGGTGGGCGGTCGCAACACCGAAGCGGCCTCCCGCACCGCCCTGCTCACCGGCGCCTCCGAGCACGGCAGCCTCGCCGAGGCCGCGGCCCACGGGGACGTGGTACTCCTCGGCGTGCCGGCGGGCGCCGCGCCGCAGCTGGCCGAAGAACTGGCCCCCCTGCTCGCCGGGCGGACGGTGATCGACTGCACCGTTCCCATGGCGCCGGGCGAGGACGGCCCGGTCCTGACCACGGGCGGCGCCACCTCCGTCGCCCGGCTCATCGCGGACGCCGCCCCCGGCGCCCATGTGGTGAAAGCGTTCGGGGTGTGCCACGAGAGCATCTGGACCCTGGACCGGCCGGCCTTCGAAGGGGCCCCGCTGGCGGTGCCGTTCTGCACCGACCAGCCGGGCGCCGCCGCGCGGGTGGCGGAAATCATCACCTCCATGGACTGCACGCCTCTGCCCTGCGGCGGGCTCGATCGCGCTGCCCTGCTGGAGGCCACTGCCGTCTTCGCCGTCGGCGTCTGGTGGTCGGGCGCCGAGGCCCGCTTCGCGTTCCCGGCTCCGGCCCTGGCTCCGGGGGCCGTTGACGACTAGGGTCCGTCTTCACCTGCTGATACCGAGTGCCGGCAGAGGCCGGCCCTTCCGTCTCGCTGTCGCCGACCATGACACCGATGACTTCGCCGGCCGCGTCGCGCCAGGGGTGCGGGTGTCGGTCCGCTCGCCCCACTCGGCGCCGATCCGGGCGGTGGCTTCGGCCTCGACGAGTTCCTGGAGGAGCCGCTCGGCGACTTCGCGGACGAGTTCAAGACCATCTGCCGAACGTAGTGACTCGAGCAGGCGAAGTAGTCATGCTGGGACAAGGCCACCAGGCACCACCCCTTGCAGCGAACTGGCAGTTCACCAAGGGCAGTTGCACGTTAGCCTGCCCCGTCTTGAGGGAGCATTCACCAGCAGTCGATGCACGCGAGGGCACACAAACGGCGCACTTCCCGGCCAAGATCCGTCACACCACCCCGTGGGCACCGTCGCGGCTTCCAAGGACAGGCCCGAGTCCTCACGGGCAGGCAGTCTCGCGCCGCGGGCCCAGTGGCGGCTCGGCGGACTACGGCCGGAGGGGAAGTGAACCCGCGGCCTTACGGGTGCTGAGGGGGTCCGATGACCTTCTGGCCGATCTGCTCGGCAAGCCACTGCGCGAAGCGGTCCTCGTAACCATCACCGTTGCGCCGCCGAACGTGGACAAGGACCGTGTGTGTGTCGGCCTGGACATCGAGGCCGCGATCGGCGCAGTGGAGCAGGAGCGTGACCTTGGCGTTGTTCGCCTCACCGCGCAGGCCGCGCTCCGGCGCGTCTGGCCAGTACATCGAATCCCAGTGGATCTCGGCCGGGTAGGGGCCGACCACGGTGGCGAAGTGATCCTCGATGCTTCCCACGGGTTGGTCCAGCATCGAGACGGAAAGCGGCAGGTATTCATCCAGGCCGGGGCTGTCGACGGGAAGTTCTCTTGCGGGAACCGAACGGAACAGATCGGATATATCGGCCGGTGGGACCGCGTCCACGCCTCCCTGCCAGCAGGTGAACCAGGAATCCGGCAAAGCCTCTCTTAGCCGCTTCACCTCGGACAGGGTGGGTACCGTGGCGTCCACGGACACGTCGGAATAGGACTGCCTACCGAATGCCACCATCTGCCAGGCCACACGCAGGGCCAGGTTACGGTCGGGCGAGCGGAAGATGGGGTAGGCAACATCTGTCGACATGAGGCGACTCTGACACGGCCCCCAGCAGGCCGTCCCCCTGTTTACGCTGCCGGACCAGCGGGGTCCCGCAGGAAGCAGGGCCACTTGCGCAGGTTAAACGGCAAGTTCAGTACCTGCATCTGAGCCGTTCATGACATGCCGCTCGGCGGCTCTTTCTGCGCAAGGACCTGACGGCGGAGTCGATCGAGGAGGTCGTCAGGCTCGGCTCCGCACGTAGTTTCGCCGCCAACTCGCACGTGCCTGCGAAGGTCAGGGCCCGCTTGGCGGAGCATCCGGAACCCAAAGCCCAGGCGGTTCCGTCTGCCACGCTCGCCGCGACCGCGGCCCGGACTGACGGCACGCAGGGGTCCTGATCATCTGCAAGGCGCGACCCCGGCGGGGCGCGGCCGGACCGGCCACGCCCCCGAGGAGGACGCAGTGCGGGATTCCGTCGATCAGCTCGCGCGCACCCTGGCAGAGCAGGGAGACGGCCACGGAGGTACCGAACGTGGCCGGGTCCAGGCGGCGGGCCCACTCGTGGGCGTGGATCGTGACCTTCCCGTCCGGGGAGAACACGGTGGCCCGCAGCGAGAGCTCCCCGCCGCTCCACGCGCGCGTACCCCGCGATCGGGGAGTTGCAGTGCCCCTGGAGGACGTGGAGGAACATCCGACCGCTTCCATCCGGACCCGCTCGCGGAACGCTTGTCTCTCCGCGGTCAGACCCCCACCCTGCGGATACCTCATGCACCCGGCATACCGCGACGATCACCCGTCAGCCCCTGCGACAAGACGACTTCGAGGTCAGTAATCGTTCTGATTGCTGATGGTCTTCTTCAGCTTGGTGGCCGTTTCCCGGAGCCGCTTCTCCACCTCGGGAACCTGCGTACACGTTTCCGACGCGTCGTGCCGGTAGAAGCGGCGGTAGGGCGGGCGGGAGTGTGCAGACGGCCCCGCGCCCGCGACCTGGCCCCGGCGGCGTAGGCCGGGCTCGCGTCAGGCGAGCTCGACAGTGACGATGCCGTACGCGACGAAGGCGGCGGCCGAGGGCACGATCAGCCCGAGCCGAACGGCCGAGAGCCACAGGCCGAGCGTGCGCGGGCGCCCGGCCCCGGCCCGCGAGAGGAGGACCGCCGTCCCTCCAAGTGACGAGACCAGCGCGAGCGCAGCCAGGAAGAAGGCCGTGACCCTGGGCGACGTGGGCTCGGTGGCGGGGCCGTAGTCCTCCGTGATCCCGGGCAGCAGCAGGCCCAAGGCGCAGAGCACGAGGGCCGTCAGGACCGTGGCGAGGAAGTCGAACGTAAGGGCGATGGCCCAGCCGACGGGCAGCCGCCGGGACGGGCGCGGCATCTGGTTCACCGGCATGCGTATCTCCGTGAGGTGAGGTAGGGCGCGCGGGGGGGGGGGGGGGGGGGGGAGAAAGCCCCCCCCCCTCCCCCCCCCCCCCCCCCCCCCCCCCCCCCCCAACGAACCACCCCCCGCCTTCCCTCCCCAACAAAAAAAGAAAAAAAAACCCC